>CAZLEK010000141.1:0-6226 GCA_964558525.1 uncultured Candidatus Brevefilum sp. | reverse complement strand
CTGGTTTGGCTGGAGGAGGTTTGCCCTGAACTATATCGGTCGCGCTAAAGCGCTCGCTCCGGAAGGATGAATTAGTTGAGGTTAGTGAAAACGATCCCGGTGGTTAGAATGATGACGCCTTTGAATTCGCATTCTTATTATTAGTTTCACAATTACTTGTTCTGTACGCAGTGCTTTCACCTGCAGACTGGATGTGGTTTGTGGGGTGGGGGGATTAGATCCCAATGAACATCTAACTGCCCATTTGGCTGAGTTGTTATCGAAGAAAATTTCTGGTCTCTAGTTTGGTTGGAGGAGGTTTGCCCTGAACCATGTCGGTCGCGCTAAAGCGCTCACTCCGGAAGGTTGATTTAGCGGCTGTCTATCCCAGGGTTTTAACCCAGGCGGAAATTCCAGGCAGCTCCAGTTTGGTGATCGCAGCCAGCCTGTCAGCCAGGCGCTCAAAGGCCGCCCGATCGCGCTGCATGACCGCTGCCGCTTCCGGGCGCATACCCATCTGCTCAGCCCCGGTTTGCATGCTGATCATGGCCGAGCCGATCCGCCTGAGGCAGGCGGTCACCTCGAAGACTTCCAAATTGGGTACCTTCGCTCCCATTTGTCGTTCATACTCCGCGAGAACCATCTTCCGGGGGATATCACCACCATAGGCAAGGGATAATGCCAGGGTCCAGGCCAGGTCAAAACGGTAGTCGGAGATCTCAGCGCTGGTCCAATCGACGACGTATAAATACCCCTGGCTGTCCTGGAGAATGTTGTTGGGGTGGAAGTCCTGGTGGGTCACAGAGGCCCGGCTGCAGGCAGCGCGTTCTCGGTGCTCGCGGAGCCATTCGATGACGGGATCAAAAGCTGTCAGCCCGGCTGTGGAAATGTATTGAGAAAAGCGGGCCAGTTTGCGGTCGAAGTGATAAAAGGGCTGATCCGGCGGCGAGATCTCATCCGGGTTTTCCAGATAGAGCTGCCAGTTTAGGGTGTGCAGGCTGCGGAACAGCCCAATAAAATCATGCAAGGGCTTTGGATCATCGGCGGTGGTTTTTGGAAACCGGCTGTAAAAATCACCGCCTTCGATCCGCTGCATGAGGATGAAGGGATGTTTAAAACCATCTCCGGGCGCGCCGAGAGCAAAAACTTGCGGCACGGGATACCCGGCCCGAAACAGCAATGAAAGTGTGCGGTATTCCGATTGGGCCGCCTCAAAATCCGCCCCGGTCAGCAGCCGCATGACGCCTGTCTCAGTTTGGCGCGCCCGGCGCGGGCCGTGGGTCAGGGTGTAGGCATAGATCTCACTCTCCCAGCCTTGGGTGTTGACCCAATCCACAACCAGCTGGGGGTTCTTTAGACGCTTTGTTCGCTTAAAGAAGCGTTTGAGTTTGCGAGCGGATCTGCGCAGGTTCATGCTACCCTCTCCAAAGCTGGGGGCGGGGTGATTGGTTGACGCCTGGGAGGAATTGTATGCAGGATTTTGGCTGAAGGGCTATCCTAAAGGGCAGGGCGCCCTGACAGGTGTGTTTGCCTGGCGTCTAGATATCCACGCCGAGCCACTGCCGGATCAAAAAGCCGATCAGGAAACTGATGCCAGCCACGCTCAGGCTGAGCCCAGCCATTTCAAAAAATCGCTTGCCGAAGGGTTCGCTCTTGGCGACAGAAACATAAAAATTGAACACTGCGATGATCACCACCGAGGTCGCCAGGGAGATCGCCAGGCAGACATACTCGTTTTCTAAGAGTAAATAGGGCAGGATCAGCAGCGCGACGGTGATGATATAGGCAATGCCGGTATAAATGGCGGCTCTGACCGGGTTCTTTTCGGATTCCTCTGAACTGGTGGAGAGGTATTCCGAGGCCCCCATGGAGAGGGAGGCTGCAATCCCGGTCACCAGGCCTGAGAGGGCGATGATGTTGACGTTTCGAAATGCCAGGGTCAATCCGGCCAGGGCGCCGGTCAGCTCCACCAATGCATCATTTAATCCCAGGACCACAGATCCGGCGTAAATCAGGTTTTCTTCGTCGAGCATCTCAAGGAGTTTATTCTCATGTTCGTCCTCATCCTGGATCACATCCCGGGCCTCTGGGATTTCGCCGGCAATTTTTTCGTAATTGACCTGGGCCTTTTCTTCCCCCAATTCCATGAGCTTAAAGCCGAAAGTGAACCCAAAAAGTTTGCTGATGGTGGTATACAGCCAGATCTGGAAACGGTTCGGGCGAATGTCTTTCCCGGTGTAGCCCTTCCAGATATCATAATGGCGTTTTTCGTCCTGGCCGATCTCTTCCACGATCTTGCGGTTCTCCTCATCGGGCAGGGTTTTAGCGATGTTCATATAAACGTGATATTCGGTAATTTCGGTTTTTTGCGCCTTGAGCAGTTCCTGGCGCAGGTCTTCGGTGAGTTCCATCTGGCCTCCTCTAGCTGGTTTTGACTAATCATAACTCAAATTACATTTCTGCACGCTGCGGACCTGAGAGCACCCGAGCACGGGTGATTTCGAGCTTGGCAAGCACCCCGAGGGCAACCAGAAGCAAGAGCCCTTCCAGGGCAAACACCAGCCCGTAAGCGGTGATGGCATCTCCTCCGAACCTGCGCACCAGGTCCACCAGCCCGCCGCTGAGGATTCCCCCGGCTGCCTGCCCCAGGTTGTGCGCCACCCCCCAGACCCCCATCAGCAGACCGGCGCGCTCCGGTGTGGTGAACTCGATCACAGCCGTCAGCATCCCGGAAGCGGAGAGCCCCGTGCTGACCCCCAGGAGAAATACCAATCCCCGGAACAGCAGCGGAAGTTGAAAGATTCCGCTGAGGATCAAACCACAGAATACCGCTATCCCCAGCAGGATCCCCACCCGCACGACCCGGCCGTAACCAAAGCGTTTGACCAGCCAGGCGCCAGCTGCACCCATGGCCAGCAGGGTGCCAGCCCCCCAAATGGCGGTCAGCTGCGTGGTTTGCCCAACGGTCATCCCCAGGGCCAGGGCGGCATAGGGCTCCAGGAGCACATCCTGGCCCAGGGTGCCGATCACGATCAACATGACAAAGATAAAAAACCTGCGGACCTGTGGGTCTGACCAGACGAGGTCGGTGAAGGTTTCAAAGAAAGGCTTTTCCCTGGCGACCTCGCTTTCCGAGAGGATGGCCTGCCGGCGCGGCTCCTGCCCGGCAACGGCCAGGGCTGTCAGGATCATGGCTCCGAAAGTGACCGAGATCACGATGGCGAGGAGACGGTCGGTTGAAAAAGGGGAGAGCAGGCGTCCCAGCAGGAGCGCGCCGAGCATGATGCCGACAAACATCGCGATTTTATAGAAGGTGACTGCCCGGGGGCGCTGATCCCCGGTGAATTTGTCCGCCAGCAGGGCTTCAAAGGTGTTGCTGGAAAGGTTCTTCCCCAGACCATAGATCAGAAATCCGGCCATGGCCAGAAGGATGATGGGAAAGGTGAGCCTGTTCCCCCAGATCAGTGCCAGGGCTGCGCCAGCCAGGCTCACACCGGCCAACAAAGATCCCAGGAGGATAAAGGGCTCACGACGTAACCCCCGGATGGGGTGCGCATCCGAGCGGTAGCCAAGCCAAATCCGCAGGGGAGAGATCAATAACGGCAGGGCAAAAAACAAGCCCACCAGGCTGGCTGGCAGGTCTAATTCGACGATCATCACCCGGTTGAGGGTTCCGCTGACCAGCACGCTGGTCAACCCCAAACCGAGGGGGAAACCGGCCAGGCGCAGGTTGTGGAGGAGGTTTGATTTCATAAGGCAGGCACTCCGGATGTGGTGATTCAGTACTATGAAGGATAACTTGTGAAGGGATAAGATTCAAGGACAAAAGTCGTGTTGAAGCAAGGGATTTGGGGTTAGGTATTAGGTGTCAGGTATTAGGTGTCAGGTATTAGGTATCAGGTATTAGGTATCAGGTATTAGGTACTAGGTGATTAGGATGTGAACGATGGTGAAGGGTGAGTGGTGAGTGGTGATCCGTTCTGATTTACGTTGACAGGATTTATTAGGGAATAGGGATTGGTTGATCAGGGATCAGGGTCAGCGTTATGGCACAACCATCGAGTGATTCTCTTTGGGTGAAATCAGGCCGAGCTGCTGCAAGAGGTGAAGGATGGATGGGGAAGAATAGGTTACCTCTTGATATATAATAGGCTTAACAAGCCTAAGAGGACATTTTTTAATCGGAGAAAGGAGCGCGTTTCATGAGTGGAAAAGGAAAAGTCAAGGTGGGGATCATCGGTTCGGGGTTTGAGGCGACGATCCACGCTGAATCCTTCAAGATCAAACCGGAAGAGGCTGAGGTTGTGGCGGTTGCCTCGCCAACGCCCGGCCATGCCGCCAAGCTGGCGGAGAATTTTGGGATCCCGAATGTGTACCTGGATTATCAGGAGATGCTGAAAGACCCAGAAATCGAAATGGTGACCATCACGGCCCCCAACAGACTGCACGCCCAGATGACCGAGGATATCGCCAAAGCGGGTAAGCACGTGGTGTGCGAAAAGCCGCTGTGCATGACCCTGGAAGAGGCTGACCGGATGATCGCGGTTTGTGAACAAGAAGGCGTGCTGTTGCTGTACGCCGAGGAATTGTTCTTCACGCCCAAGTATGTCAAAGCCAAGGAGATGGCTGACCAGGGCGCTTTCGGCGAGGTTTACCTGGTCAAGCAGAGCGAAAAGCATTTCGGCCCCCACGCTGATTGGTTCTGGGACGTCAGGCAGTCTGGCGGCGGTGTGTTCATGGACATGGGCTGCCACGGGATCGCCTTCGCCGGCTGGTTCCTCGATTGGCCCAAACTTCTATCTGTCCAAACCCAGATGGGCACCTACGTGCACACCGATAAAACCCGCGGCGAGGACAATTCCTTCTGCATCCTGGAATTCGAGGGCGGCAAGGTCGCGTTGATCGAAGACAGCTGGGCCAAGACCGGTGGGATGGATGACCGCGCTGAGGTTTTTGGCGATAAAGGCTGCACCTATGCCAACCTGCTGATGGGCAATGCCCTGCCGACCTTCTCCGAGCCGGGTTATGGGTATGCTGTTGAGAAGGCGCCCTCCACCCAGGGCTGGAGCTACCCGGTCTTTGAGGAGTTGTGGAACTACGGCTTCCCCCAGGAGATGGCCCATTTTGCCCGCTGCGTGCGCGGCAAAGAGGAACCGATCAGCACCGGTGAGGTGGGGCGCTTGGTGCAGGAGGCCCTTTACGCCGGGTACCAATCCGCCGGGACGGGGGCTAAAGTTGAACTGCCCTTCCGGCCGGAAGGCGTTGAGAAGCCGATTGACCTGTGGTTTGACCCGATAAAATAAGTTCAAAAACCTATTTGGGTTGAGGATAAATCTTGATTATGTTCAGGAGGCACAGGTCATGTTTGAAAAATTAATCTTGACTTCCAAAGGTTTGAACCGCCGCTTCGAGGATGGCAATGACCCGTTTCAAATTGCCACACGTTTGCTCGAAGAGAGTGGTGAACTGGCTAAGGAGTTCAATCATCTCAAAGGGGCGCGGTGTTAAGCGAGAAAAGTATGGAGAACCGAATAAATTTCATCTCGCTAAGGAAGTTCAGGTTGTTGTTTGGGTGGCAAATCAATTTGCTTTACACTACGGAAAAATGAGTGAATTACAAGACTCAATTGAAAATTCCTATGAGCGGATGTTGGCCGAAGGGCTGATTGAGTAAGTGATCGATTATTGATTCACCGATAATCTGGCTGGCATGGATATCAGCCAGAGAAATTGATTGAATTGGGTGGTGGAACCCTCACCCTACCCTCTCCCTTCGCAAGGGAGAGGGCTTTTTAGTGCATTAACCTGAGTTTATCAAATTAGTGTCCTGAAAAAATTGTAATTCGGGTCTATAGGCAGAAGTGGCTCGTTTGCAACTGAATAATTCTTGAGTAAATTATTTTTTAGGTCAATTTCCCTACCGGAGTGAGGGCTTTAGCCCGATTTGTTGAACAATTATCTGGCAATAGCAGGCGCCTCAAAATATGCGTCAATTAGTATACACTCATTTGATTGGATAGTGCCCGTTTCAAACTCAATTCAGTCGACCTAAAGGTCTCACTCCGGAATGTAATATAGGATTTGAATAATCTATTCAGCATGGTCTCAGAAAATTCTTTTCATAATAAATCTTTTTATCCTTGGCCTAACCGAATCCATTTAGTGTCCTTAAAGTCGGCTTTTTTCCCGAAAAATTGCTAAAAATTTGAGAAAGTGAGAAACTCAGGTGAAACGCCGCTACGGAATC
>CAZLEK010000140.1:2372-6252 GCA_964558525.1 uncultured Candidatus Brevefilum sp. | reverse complement strand
GACCAGAGGTTGATATCGCCTTCCCGGGCGAACTGGTTCATCTGCGACAATTCCTCATCGGAAAATGAAAGGTTATCCAGGGCGTCCACATTTTCCTGAACCTGCTCGGGAGAGCTGGCGCCAAACAGCACGCTGGTGACGCGTGGGTCACGCAGGGCCCAGGCCAGCGCCATCTGTGCCAGGGTTTGACCCCGCGCCTGGGCGATTTTGTTCAGGGAGCGGATGTTTTGAAGGTTTTCTTCCGAGAGATGCGATTCGTCCAGGGAGCTGTCCTTGTTCAGGCGGGCGTCTTCAGGGACGTGTCCCAGGTACTTATCGGTCAGCAAGCCCTGCGCCAGCGGCGAGAAGGCGATCATCCCCACACCGTGTTCTCCGAGAATGCCCAACAACTCCTTTTCCACCCAGCGGTTCAGCATCGAGTAGGAGGATTGGTGGATCAGGCAGGGCGTTCCCAGGTCTGAGAGGATGTCGAGGGCTTCGAGGGTTTTACGCGGGCCGTAGGAGGAGATGCCGGCGTAAAGCGCTTTACCTGAACGGACGATGTGATCCAGCGCGCCCATGGTCTCTTCCAGCGGGGTCTCAGGGTCAAACCGGTGAGAATAGAAAATGTCGACATAATCGAGGCCCATGCGCTGGAGGCTCTGGTCCAGGCTGGCGATCAGGTATTTACGCGAACCCCATTCACCATAAGGACCGGGCCACTGGTAGTAACCGGCCTTGGTGGAGATGATCAGCTCATCCCGGTAATGGGTGAAATCCTCGCGCAGCACACGCCCAAAGTGCACTTCGGCCGCGCCTGGAGGTGGTCCGTAATTATTGGCCAGGTCGAAATGGGTGATGCCAAGGTCAAAGGCCTTGCGGAGGATCTCCCGCCCGGTTTCGAAGGGGTCCCAACCGCCGAAATTATGCCACAGGCCCAGGGAGAGCAGCGGAAGCTGGATCCCACTGCGCCCACACCTGCGATAGTACATGGTTTCATAACGCGCCTCCTCCGGCAGATAAGGCGGCGTTTCTTTGATATATCCCACAATAATCTCCTTTTGGTCCGTGTTTAAATCATCATGCTTGCTTGCAGAGTGCGATTCACAGCTTAATTATACAGGGTTTGGAGGCTCGGTTGGGGTATTTGCCAGGGCCATTGTAAAATTAGCGGGATTGAAAAAATTGGCTCCCCGCCACGTCCTCGTTGCGGGGAAATGAGTAAAAAAAGGTGTACATATTGATTCAATAGAAAAATTTGTATTTAAGGATGGCGTTTTTTCGCCGACGTCCTCGTCGGCGAGAGTGGAAAGTTGGGATGAGATACCGTCGATCACCCATCGGATAAAAAGAATTTCACTCATTACTTTTCTTGGGGACCTTGCGATTGCCCTGGGGTTTTTGCGCTTTACGCAACAGGCCAGATAAGGCAGTGATAGAATGATACCACTCTGGTATTTTGATGGAATTTCATCACCATTATTCAGGTTGCGATGACTTGATTTGGCCCACAGACACACAGGGAGAACGCATGGCACACCAACCCAACATCCTTTACATTCATTCCCATGATACCGGCCGCTACATCCAGCCCTACGGCTACCCGGTGTCCACGCCACATTTACAGAAACTGGCGGAGGAAGGCGTGCTGTTCCGTCAGGCCTTTTGCGCGGCCCCGACCTGCTCGCCCAGCCGGGCGGCCATGCTCACCGGGCAATCGGCGCACAGCAGTGGGATGCTTGGTCTGGCGCACCGGGGATTTTCGCTCAAAGACGTCACCCAGCACCTGCAATTTACGCTTCAAAAACATGGCTATACCACCATCCTGGCCGGCTTGCAGCACATCACCGATTTTGATCATCAAGAATGGCAAAAGCTGCGCTATGATACCGGGCTGGACGAGATCGAGGCAGAAGATGAGCTGGGCCGGACCGACCGGCACTCCACCACCCATTTGCGAGCAGCGAGGTTTTTAGAAAGCCACCCGCCTGAGCCTTTCTTTTTGAACGTGGGGTTTATCGAAACCCACCGGCCGTTTTATGACCCGGACCTGGACGAAATCCCCCATACCCAGCCCCCACGACCGCTGCCGGATGCGCCGCAAACCCGGGAGGATATGAGCGCCTTTATCGAGACAACCAAGATATACGACCGGAAGATTGGCGTGGTGCTGGAAGCCCTCGATCAATCGGGGTTGGCGGACCGGACGCTGGTGATCTGTACCACCGATCATGGCATCCCGTTTCCCTTCATGAAGTGCAATCTGACCGATCACGGCACCGGCGTGCTGATGATCCTGAGAGATCGGGGGCTGTTTTCAGGCGGCAAGGCGGTAGATGCCCTGATCAGCCAGATTGACCTGTTCCCCACATTGTGCGATTACCTGGAGATTGCCCCGCCGGACTGGCTGCAAGGGCGCTCGTTTTTACCCATCCTGCAAGGCGACCAGGCGGAAGTTAACCAGCAGGTTTTCGCCGAGGTGACCTTTCATGCGGCCTATGAACCCCAGCGGATGGTGCGCACGCAGCGCTGGAAATACATCCGTCGGTTTGGCCAGCGCGGACGGCCGACGCTGCCCAATATTGATGATGGGCCTTCGAAAGACTACCTGCTGGACCACGGCCTCAGGCAGCATCCCCTCGACTCTGAGATGTTGTTTGACCTGGTTTACGACCCCAATGAGACCAACAATCTGGCCGGCGATCCAGATCAGCTGGCCATCCTAAATGATCTCCGTGAGCGGCTTAGGAAGTGGATGGAGACAACCCAGGATCCGCTGTTGACCGCACCGGTGATCCCCTTCCCGGAAGGCGCGGTGGTGAACGACCCGGAGGCTGACGCCCCCCATGACTGGGAACCGATCAGCCAGGAAGCGCATCGAAAGGCCAATTATTAATTGGGGATTTGTTGGTACCTTTTATTATGGAAGCACCGGCAGGGATTTCAGGCAGAAGGCTCGTCATTTTCAAGCATGGGCATGTCCCCCTTCTTCCCATAGAAGGGGAGGGCATGGGAAAGGTTCGATTGTCATCCTGCAAGCAATTTTTGGGGATGCTCGATTCGATTGAAAATTGCGATCACTTACCAGCAATTTCACAGAAAACGCTTGCCGCGTAGAACTTTCGCCTCAGGGACCTCAGCCAGAAAGCGTTTGGCGCCTTCGGGCTGGCAAAAAGTCAGCTTGAGCCAGTAGGTGATCGGCCCTTCCATTTCCTCCCCGCCGTCCACGCGAACCCCATGTGAGCAAATGCCATAATGGCCTTTGAAGACGGCATGATCCTTAAGTTTGGTGACCAATTTGGGCAGGAGTGCTTTGATCCCCAATCCGGCCGCATAAAAAAGCGCCGCCAAGAGAACTGGCAGGAAGATAAAGGCCAGGATCAGAGGGGTTCCGCTCAGGAGCTCTCTTCCAAAAATGGCCGTCCATCCAACCCCGAGCAGTATTCCACAGAGCACTGTCAATATATCAATGACTGTAAAGGCTTTGACCGGTTCGATGTGTTCGGCGCAGTAAGGGACCTTGATCGTATAGTAACCCTTGACGAGGTTGCCGTGGGGGTCAATCACATTGCCCAATCTGGGTTGATGGGTATCCTGAACAAATCCCCAAAATTTAATCTGGTAATCTCCCTTTAAATTAAAATAACCGCCATCTGTTGTGGCGATGGGTTTCCCGCAATAAAAACAGGGGGGCGGGATTGTGAAGGTGTCTGCTTGAATTTCACCCTGATCATTGATGCCTGAAAGGGGAACCTCAATCAAGATCCGGTGTTTCATGAGATATTCTCCTTGCTAGGATGGCAATTGTATCTTTGGCTGCTTATTTAAGTTTATTGAAACTCGCCGGGTTTGTCAATTGATGGGCGGTCAGTGGGGCATGGTGGATGGCGATTGGTAAATG
>CAZLEK010000140.1:0-2272 GCA_964558525.1 uncultured Candidatus Brevefilum sp. | reverse complement strand
CCGAGCGAGGGGTTTGACCGAAAGGTCTCCAAAGTTAATTAAAAATTACCCAGTGCACATTTTATTCGTTCTCACCGGTCTTTATTACTCCTGAAGTGAAGCGTAACCCCCGAAACAAATCCGAGAAGGGTCTGGCCGAGCGAAAACGAAACTTTTACCTTTTAGGTTCTGGCTTGTCCAGGTTAGGTAATCGGAGATCGATGGCGCAGCTGTAAGGACCCCAACAACAGGCGCGCGGCAATTTTCCTCGATGAGAATCGGTCCGCAGCTGTCTTGCTAATGGAGGGAGGCAAAAAAGGAAAGCACTCGGTGATTTGAATTTTTGGTTGCTCTTCGTGTCTTTGATCTTGAAATTTTGGCCCCATGAATCACAATGCCTTTGCACCCGTTGTAAGCAGCCTGATTAGGTTATTCGACTTCGCGATGGGTAGAATTAAATTAAAGCAGAAGTACTCAGTGACCCGAGATAATCAGAAATGAGCAATTATGCCGCCTGATAAACTGGAAAAATATCATCACAAACGTGATTTCCGGAAGACTGCCGAACCTGAAGACGATGCGGTCGATTTTGAGTGGGCCGAGTCAGGGCCGGTATTCGTCATTCAAAAACATGACGCCTCCAACCTGCACTATGATTTTCGGATCGAGGTGGATGGGGTGCTTAAGTCCTGGGCGGTGCCAAAGGGGCCTTCCACGGATCCAAGCGTCAAGCGGTTGGCCGTGCCGACCGAAGACCACCCCCTGGCCTATGCGGATTTTGAAGGCGTCATCCCTGAGGGAGAATATGGCGGCGGGACGGTCCTGGTTTGGGACCGGGGTACTTATCGAAACCTTAAAGAGGCACAAGATGATGATCAGGATCCGCCCAGCCTGGCTGACCAACTAGCAGATGGGCATGCGACGGTCTGGCTGAAGGGAGAGAAGCTCAGGGGAGGGTATGCGCTCATTCGCACCGGAAAAGGTGAAAAGTCCCGCTGGCTGTTGATCAAGATGGATGATGAAGGCGCCGATGCAAGGCGGAACCCAACATCAACTGAGGACAAATCTGTCAAATCAGGCAGAACCTTGGAAGAAATCCGCCGGGAAGAGGGATAGGCGAGATCATTGTGGCGGCGATTCTTAGGGTCACTTCCATGAAGGCCTGGAGCTCACCCAAAGAGAGATCCGGCGGGTTCAGCAGCGCATGGAAAGAGGTGTTAAATGAAAGTCGGAAAGCATGAGATAGAGATCTCAAACCGGGACAAGCTCTTTTTCCCTGAAGTAGACCTCACGAAGGGGGATCTGATAGACTATTATCAAAAGATTGCTGAGGTCATGCTGCCCCATCTTCAAGGCTATGGCATCAGCATGCAGCGATTTCCGGATGGTTTACAGGGTGAAAGTTGGTATGAGAAGGATGCCCCAGACTATTTCCCGGCGTGGATTGAGACCGTTAAGATCCCAAAACGGGAAGGCGGTTCATTTAATGCCCCGGTGATTGGGTCTGAAGCAGGCTTGGTTTACCTGGCCAATCAAGCGGTGGTAACGCTGCACGCTTACCTGGCACAAATGGATCATCTGGAAAAGCCGGATAAATTAATCTATGATCTTGATCCACCAGAAGAGAATGAGGATTTTGGCGCTGTCAGGGACGCAGCTTTGGCATTGCATGATCTGCTCGATGAGCTGGGTTTATCAAATTGGGTTCAGACCACCGGATCAAAAGGGTTTCATGTTGTCCTTCCATTGGATCAAAGCCTGGGTTTCGACGCTGTCCGTGATTTCGCCGTGGATACAGCCCGGGTTCTGGTTCGAAGAAATGAAGATCAGTTCACCCTGGAACAACGCAAAGCCAAGCGCGGCGGTCGAATTTACCTGGACACCAATCGGAACACATACGGCGCAACCTCCGTTGCGCCATATTCCGTTCGGGCACGTCCAGACGCCGCTGTCGCCACGCCTTTGGATTGGGATGAGGTGCGATCGGGCGCCAATCCTCGGGATTGGACCATGGAGAATATCTTCCAACGGTTGGGGCAAAAGGAAGATCCCTGGAAGGAGGTGCTGCAGCGAAAGCAATCGCTAAGCGGCCGGAGGGCGCGCCTGGATGACCTGCTGGAAAACGAAACACCCGCTAAAGAGGAGAAATAGAGCGCTGTCGCAATTCTTTAGCCATATCCAGCCTTTCAAACCAGGGGCTTTCAACAAGCCTTTGCAATCGCCCTGGGCCTCTGGTCGTAGGGCAATCGCAAGATCCCCACATAAAGTTATGATTGAAATTCTTTTTATCCGC
>CAZLEK010000139.1:0-6261 GCA_964558525.1 uncultured Candidatus Brevefilum sp. | reverse complement strand
CGCGATATATCATACACTTTTTAGCCATACTATCCTTTCCTGAACGGCATTCCAAGTCTTGTCAGTAACGCACGAGCCTGATCATCGTTCTCAGCTGTGGTCACAATGGTGATTTCCATGCCGCGAACGGTTTCCACATCGTCATAATTGATCTCGGGAAAGATCAATTGCTCCTGCAAGCCCAGAGTATAGTTCCCGCGACCATCAAATGAGTCGGCGGAAATCCCGCGAAAGTCGCGCACACGGGGCAGGGCCACATTGACCAGGCGGTCAAAAAATGCCCACATGCGGTCGCCGCGCAAGGTGACTTTGGTACCAATGGCACGACCCTCCCGCAGCTTGAAGTTCGCGATGGACTTTTTCGCCTTGGTGATTACAGGCCGCTGGCCTGTGATGGTGGTCAGGTCCCGCACGGCTGCGTCTAACGCCTTTGGGTTGTCCAAGGCCTCACCAACACCAATGTTCACAACGATCTTTTCAAGCTTCGGCACCTGCATGACGTTGGCGATGGACAATTCCTCCAATAAGGCCGGTGCGATCTCTTCTCTGTAAATTTCTTTCAGTCTGTTCATAATCTAACTCCAAATGGCTGCCTATTTATCCAACGGGCTGCCGGTGCGTGCGGATACCCGAATGGGCTTGCCATCTTTTCGCTCAATGCGAACGCGGGTGGGTTTGCCATCCTTTGGATCCACAAGCATCACATTTGAGATATCAATGGGCGCCTCAAACTCGATCTTGCCCGACGGAATGGTTTTACCCCGTGACTGGGTTTGGGCCTGGTGCTTAATGCGTAGGTTCACACCCTGCACCACCACACGACCTTCTTCTGGAAGAACGCGAATGACCTCACCCACGGTACCCTTGTCTTTCCCGCTGATCACAACCACACTGTCGCCTTTTCGGATCTTTCTCTTCATTACAATACTCCTATCAAGCTGGCTAAATAACTTCTGGCGCCAGCGAAACGATCTTAGTGAAGCCTTTATCCCGAAGCTCACGGGCCACAGGACCAAAGATACGGGAACCACGCGGGTTAATGCCATCGTTGTCCAAAATCACTACGGCGTTGTCGTCAAAGCGGATGCTTGAGCCGTCATTCCGCCGCCATTCTTTGGCCGTTCGGACGATCACAGCTTTAACAATTTCGCTTTTCTTAACCGTCGCCTGGGGTGTGGCGGTTTTGATCGTTCCAACCACAACATCGCCGACATGGCCGTAACGCTGGCGGGAGCTGCCGGTGATATGGATCACCAGCAATTCGCGTGCGCCGGTGTTATCGGCAACCTTTAAACGGGTTTCTTGTTGGATCATGGCTCAGACTCCCAGTTCCTCAACTGTGTCATCTTGAGACCGTTCCTCAACACGGAGGATCTCTTCAACGACCCAATGCTTCGTCTTTGAAATTGGCTTACTTTCAACAATTCTTACCCTGTCTCCAGGACTGGCGCCCAACTCGTCGTGGGCTTTGAAGGTCTTCTCTGTGCGAACAACCTTGTGGTAGAGGGGATGGCGGTAAACTCGCGCCACCGCCACCACAGCGGTTTTTTGCATTTTGGTGTTGACCACAGTCCCGACCAAACGTCGTCGATTATTCATGCTTCACTCTCCTCAGCCGCCTCAGCCAGTTCTCGTTCTCTCAGGATGGTTTCCATTCGGGCGATATCCCGGCGAACCACACGGATACGGCTTGTGTCTGTCAGCTGGCCGGTAATCGTCTGGAATCTGAGGTTGAGCAGTTCATGACGGGCTTCGGTCAGTGTGTCTTCAATCTTAGCAAGATCCATTTTTCGAATTTCGGCTGCTTTCATGGTTACACCTCACCTGCCACATCACGTGAGACGATCTTTGTCTTCACTGATAATTTATATTTCGCACGGAGCAGCGCCTGACGGGCGGTATCGGCATCCGTGCCGCCAACTTCAAACATGATCCGGCCGGGCTTGACAACAGCGACCCAATATTCAACGGGGCCTTTGCCTTTACCCATGCGGGTTTCTGCAGCGCGTTTGGTGTAGGGTTTATCTGGAAAGATGCGGATCCACACCTTGCCGCGTCGCTTCATCTCGTGCACAATGGCCCGCCGGGCAGCTTCGATTTGGCGCGCGCTGACCCAACCCGGTTCTAAAGCTTGCAAGCCGAATTCGCCAAAGGATACATCTGAGCCGCGGTAAGCTTTGCCCGTCATGCGGCCGCGCATTTGCTTGCGGTACTTAACTCGTTTTGGCATTAACATAATGACTACCTCGCTATAATCACCGGACGTGCTGGCCGGTGATAGTGTTACTCGCTGACATAAACGCCTTCAGTGGATTCTGCTTCTTCTTCCACTTGAGGCAAAATATCACCTTTATAAATCCAAACTTTGATGCCTATCTGACCATAGGTGGTCAGCGCTTCTGCTTTGGCATAATCGATGTCCGCTCGCAAAGTTTGCAATGGGACTCGACCCTCACGCAACCAAACGCTGCGGGACATTTCTGCGCCGCCCAAACGACCGGACACCATAACCTTGACGCCTTCAGCGCCCTGGCGCATACCCTGCTGGATCGCCCGCTGCATTGCCCGGCGGTAGCTGATGCGGCGCAGCAGCTGGCCGGCGATATTTTCCGCCACAAGGTAAGCGTCCAGATCAGGAGAAGTGATCTCTTTAACTTCCAGATCGATTTTTTCGCCGGTCAGGGCCTCCAGATCGCTGCGCAGCGCTTTCACGTTCTCGCCGCCGCGGCCAATCAGGATGCCCGGCTTGGCTGTATGGACGTAGATCTTCACCTTGCCAGGGAAGCGCTCGATTTCAATATCAGAAACGCCAGCGCGATCATTGTCTTTGCGGATTTTGTCACGGATCTGAAGATCTTGATGCAGCTGATCCTGGTAATCCATACCTTCCGCAAACCAACGAGCTTTCCAAGGTTTGTTTATTTTCAGTCGAAATCCAGTCGGATGTACTTTACGACCCATATTTACTCCTGGTTCCTATCGATAATTAATTTCATCCTGCCCTCCATCACTCTTCGATCTCTCTTAAGATGACCGTTATGTGGGAACGCCGCCGCAATATCGGTTTGAAGCGTCCTCGGGCGCCAAAACGACGCCACTTGCGTGTGGGCGCTTCATCTGCGTAAATTTTGTGAACATACAGATCATCACGTGGGATGCCATAGTTTTCTTCAGCGTTAGCAATCGCAGAATTTACTAGCTTCCGAACTGGTTTTGCGGCCTTATTGGGCGTGAACTGCAAAATATCCAAAGCCTCTAAAGCTGGTTTCCCACGAACCAGGTCAACGACAAGTCGCGCCTTCTGGGCTGACGTATCAAAATTGCTTAATTTCGCTCGAATATCCGTAGCCATAACTGATTACCTTTCTTGCTACCTTTCACGTTCGCGTTCGCGCTTTTCAGCCCGACCGGCGATCACGTGGCCGCGGAAGAAGCGTGTGGGTGCGAATTCACCCAGGCGATGGCCGACCATGTTTTCAGTGATGTAAATCGGCACGTGGCGGCGCCCATCATGTACGGCAATGGTGTGTCCAACCATCTGAGGGAAAATCGTGCTTGCTCGACTCCAGGTGCGAATGACTTTCTTTTCGCTCCGCTCGTTCATGGTTTCAATTTTTTTCAATAACTTGGGGGCGATGTACGGCCCTTTTTTCAGCGATCGCGACATAATTGCGTCCTCTTTCTCGCTCGTCTCAACGGTTACTTACGACGCCGTTTCGCTTTACTGCGATGGCGTAGAATGTATTTGTCAGTTCGTTTGTTATGCCGGGTCTTCTTGCCCAGCGTGGGTTGACCCCAGGGGCTCTTAGGACTGGGCATACCAATCGGCGAACGGCCTTCACCGCCGCCATGCGGGTGATCGTTGGGGTTCATGGCCACGCCGCGCACGGAGGGTCGCCAGCCTTTGTGGCGTTTTCGTCCCGCCTTGCCCAGCTTGATATTGGCATGATCCACATTCCCAACCTGCCCGATGGAGGCCCGGCAATTTTGGAGCACCAACCGCACCTCACCCGAAGGCAGGCGCACATGGGCGTACTTACCTTCTTTGGCAAGCAGCTGCGCTGACGCGCCGGCCGAACGAACCATCTGGCCGCCCTTGCCCGGCTGCAGCTCGATATTGTGAATGGTGGTGCCAACGGGGATATTGGCCAGGGCCATGTTATTCCCCGGGCGGATATCGACTTCACGACCGGAAAGCACCTTATCGCCGACCTTCAGCCCCACAGGGGCAACAATATAACGCTTTTCGCCGTCGGCGTAAGACAGCAAAGCCAGGCGCGCCGTCCGGTTAGGATCGTATTCGATCGCGGAGACCGTGGCAGGGACTTCCAATTTATCGCGCTTGAAGTCCACCAGGCGGATCAACCGCTTATGGGCGCCGCCGCGATGGCGAACTGTGATCCGGCCGTGCATATTCCGGCCAGCCTTATTCTTTTTTGGAACGGTCAGAGACCGTTCAGGTTTCGACTTGGTGATCTCTTCAAAAGTGTAGCTGGTCTTATGACGAGTACCAGGGGTCTTCGGTTTATAAACTTTTACGGCCATTATTCCACCCCTTCAAAAATCGGGATGCGCTCGCCTTCAGCCAGGGTCACGACAGCTTTTTTATAAGCATTGGTGCGAGTACGCATCCGGCGGTTTCGCATGCTGCGTGACTGCTTGGCGGGCACGATCAAAACATTTACACGGTCAACTTTGACGTCAAAAATCATCTCAATCGCATCTTTAATCGTGGTCCGACTGGCGTCGTAATCCACCTCGAACACATACTGGTTCAGGGATGAGGAAAGATAATTCGACTTTTCAGTGATGATCGGTCGGCGAATGATGTCAAAAACTGATTTTTTCATGATTTCATTCCTACCTATCCGAGATAACCTTCAATGATATCCAGCGCAGCCAATGGCATAACGAGCTTCTCAAAGCCCAGCAGATCGCGGATATTCAAATAACTGGCTAACAGGGTTTTCACATTGGCCAGGTTGGCGCATGCCCGTTGAACAGCTTCATATTCCTCGCTGTTTTCAGGGATCAGCAGCAAAATCGTTGCGTCGCCAGCCACTGCCGCCAAGGCCTCGGCCACTGCGCGGGTCTTTGCCGCTTCGAGCTTAACCTCATCCACCAGGACAAGCTCACCTTCAGCAAGCTTGACCGAGAGGGCGGACCGCAGTGCAGCCCTGCGCATCTTTTTTGGCATTGCTTTTTCGTAGGAGCGCGGCTTGGGGGTAAAAATCTTGCCGCCGCCAACCCACTGCGCCGCTCGGATGGAGCCTTGCCGGGCGCGTCCAGTCCCCTTTTGGCGCCAGGGTTTGCGGCCGCCGCCAGAAACCTCACTGCGACCCTTGGTCGAGTGCGTTCCTAGACGCGCGTTGGCCATCTGCCTGACGTATGCCTGATGCATCAAATCAACTTTTACGGGGGCTTCAAAAATCGCTTCCGGCAGCTTGGCCGTGCTGACTTTTTTACCCTTCATGTTGAAGACATCAACTTCCATGATTACTCAACTCCCATTACTGGCTATCGCCCACTTGGGCGGGTTATTGTTTCCGGGCAGGTTTGATCACAACCATGCCGCCCTTTGGGCCAGGCACAGAGCCATCAACTGCTAATAAATTACGTTCCGGGTCCACTAAAACCACGCGAATATTCGACGAGGTCACCCGCTCGTTGCCCATCCGACCGGGACCACGTTTTCCTTTCCATACACGTCCAGGAGTCGTACCGGAGCCGATGGAACCCGGCGCACGCTGCCGGTCTGATTGACCGTGGGTTTTCGGACCCCCGGCAAAACCGTAGCGCTTCACTACCCCGGCAAAACCGCGGCCTTTGCTGACGCCAACAACATCCACGTGTTCGTCTTTCTCAAAGACGTCAGCTTTTAAGACATCGCCTTCGGCGATCTCATTCGTCTCTTTGGTTTTAAATTCTCGTAAAATCTTCAATGGTGGCAAGTTGTTGCGTTCGAGGTGCCCAAGCTGCCCCCTTGTTAAGCGTTTGGGGTTCGCCTCTTCAAACCCGAGTTGGACGGAGGAATACCCCTCGCCATCCTGCGTCTTCACCTGGGTAACATAACAAGGCCCAGCTTCGATTAACGTCACGGGGAGTGCAACCCCATCCTCATCGAAAACCTGGGTCATTCCAACTTTTCGTCCTATCAGCCCTTTAAACATAATCCATATTCTCCTGTTACGAAATTTTTTGGCGAGACTGTCAGCCTGGGCTAGGCTGCATCATCTCCGACCGCAGCACAGTCAACTTTTC
>CAZLEK010000138.1:0-6315 GCA_964558525.1 uncultured Candidatus Brevefilum sp. | reverse complement strand
TGTGGCTGTCGATGGCAACATCGTCACCGGGCAGAACCAGAATTCTTCTGGCGAGACCGCACAAACCTTGCTGCGGATGCTGGCTGAGAAGAACTGATATGAAGGATTGTCTTGGGATGCCTATGCAATCAATCATGATTATCGCTGTGGTACTGCTGCTGTTCGTTGTTGGGGGTGTTTGGTTCCTGAACAACCTGCCAGAATTCGCTGTCCAAATGCTTATCAACAGTGGTGTAACCACCAATCAAAAGAAAAACCATTTTGCAGAGGATGCGCTCTATGTGATCACAACTGGAACAGGCGCCCCCCTGCCGGATGCCAAGCGTGTTGGCCCGCAAGCTGTCGTCCTTGCAGGCGACCAGGTCCTGGTCTTTGATGCAGGGCCCGGCAGCACCCGCAAGATTGAGTTGATCATGGACGCCAGTTCGGTGGATGCCTTGTTCCTGACCCACTACCATTCAGACCATATTGGCGATTTGGGTGAATTGATGTTGAAGCGCTGGGCAACGGGCGGTCTCGCTGAACCACTGCCCATCTACGGCCCCCCGGGCCTAGAGGAAGTTGTGGCCGGATTTGTGGCTGCTTATCAACTCGATGTAGGTTATCGGGTAGAACACCACGGCGAAGAAGCCATGCCTGCTTCAGGGTCTGGTGGCGAGGTGCATCTTTTTGACCTGGGCAAGGATCTGATGGCCAGTGACGTGGTTTATGAACAGAATGGTGTGCGTGTGATTGCTTTCAATGTGGATCACACCCCGGTATTCCCAGCCGTAGGCTATCGAGTGACCTATAAAGATAAAAGCGTCGTGATCTCGGGCGACACGGTCTTCACAGAAAGCCTGATCCACCATGCGATGGGTGCGGATGTGCTGGTCAGCGAGGCACTGAATCATGAGATGTCAACCATGGTGTCGGCAGCCACTCGCGATTTAGAAAACAATGCCTCCATCGTGGCAGAAGATATTAAGGACTATCACATCACACCTGAACAAGTGGGGATTGTCGCAAAAGAGGCTGGCATACCGGTGCTGGTGATCACCCATGTATTACCCCCGGTTCCGGTCGATATTTTTGTCAATCCATTCTTGAAAGATGCCAGAAAAGTTTACGATGGCAGGCTCTATTTGGCCAATGACGGCACCATGGTTAAAATACCTGTGGATTCGGACAAAATCTCAAAAACGGAACTAATCAAATAGAAAGGTGCAGCGATGCAAAAAACGAGATTTATCAAAGCTGTGTTGGTCGTATTTGGCTTGCTTATCTTAAGCAGAATCCCTGCTTTCTTCAACGGCAGCCTGGACGCCATCACCATTGTGTCAACGATTGTGGAATTGGGTTTCTTCATCTGGGGCATACTGGTTCTGAGGAAATGAAGGCCTGACTGCCATCGTTTGAGGTCGTATCACAAAATAGGAGACCATAACACATGTGGAAAAATGTAAGCCTACTATTACTGATCATGGTTTTGGTGTTGGCGGGTTGTTCCAGCACGCCAAAAGATGCCCCCTGCATTGAAGGTGTTGATGTTGAAATCATGGCCGCTGAAGCTGGGGTTGAGTTTGTGCGCACACCGGATGCCTGTTTCGAAAACCTGCCGGATTGGCCCTATGAGCCGCACTATGTAGAGATTGACGGGCTGCGTCAGGCCTATGTCGATGTAGGTTCCGGCGAATCCGGCGAGACAATCCTGCTGCTGCACGGTCAGCCTTCCTGGTCCTATCTCTACCGCAAGATGATCCCGGTTCTGGCGGATGCCGGGCACCGGGTGATCGCCATGGATCACCTCGGCATGGGGCGCTCGGACAAGCCCATCGACCCGGATTACTATACCTATCAGGGCCATGTGGATCGACTGGAAGTTTTCATTCAGGAACTGGAGCTGGATAACGCCAAGCTGACCATCTTCGTGCAAGACTGGGGCAGCCTCATCGGGCTGCAGGTTGTGGGAACGCATCCCGACTGGTTTGACCGCGTGGTTGTTGGCAACGGCTTCCTGCCTACCTTTGAAGAAGGTACCGTCCCCTTCGAATTGCCGCGTTTTCCGCTGCTAACCCGACAGCTTTTTTATCGAAATATCACAGCCATACCTGAACAGCAGCCTGATTTTTATGATGACCAGGGCAATCTTTTGGACGACAATGGTGATTTCTTCGGGATCTGGATTGATTATGCCCGGAACGACAAACGTTTCAAGGCGTCACAAATTCTGGAAGCCATGACTTATTATGACCTCTCCGAACAGGAACTGGCTGCTTATGATGCACCCTTTCCATCACGCACCTTTATGGGTGGTCCGCGCGCCTTCCCGGGCCTCGTCAACCAGCTTCCCGGCGTGACCGATGCTGGATGGGCTGGATTAGGCGTATTCAAGAAACCCTTCCTGACCATCTGGGGTGGCAATGACCCCGGCAATCTGGGGCGACCAGAAGTACAACAAACCTTACGCGACCATATTCCTGGCACTGCAGGCTGGGATCATGTCCGGCTGCCGGAAGCCAGCCATTTCTTACAGGATGACCAGGGCAAGGAAATTGCCAATCGCGTAAACGAATTTATTAAGGCCAGCCCTCTCGAATAACTGGAATGAATATGAAGATATTAAAAATGAATTGGGTCAAATGGGTATTCGTTTCAATTGGCCTGCTGGCAGCGATGGCTCTCGTTGCATTTCTTGGGCGCATTGATATTTTACGCAGGATAGAAGATTTACCGCCTTTTACACATCGTGCAGGAGATCGTTTTGACACGATGGTTGCGATGCGTGATGGGGTTGAACTGCAAACTTATGTCCAATTACCTGCAGGCGAAGGGCCGTTTCCTACGGTTTTAGTAAGAAGTCCTTATCCTGATGTGAGTTGGGCGTTTCGGAACATCGTTTGTGAGCGGTTTGTGCGCTACGGCTATGCCTGTGTGACGCAGGATGTCCGGGGCCAGGGTGGGTCAGGGGGCAACTGGGATCCAGGGGTCAATAATGAAATTGCTGACGGTCAGGATACCCTGATGTGGATGATCGAACAGGACTTTCAGGATGGCAATATCGCAATGGTGGGATCATCCTACCTCTCTTCTGTTCAATATGCCGCCGTAGCAGGAGGTGCGCCAGAAGAACTTAAAACCATCCTCCCCTCAATGTTTACGGCAGATATCCGGACTGTAATGTATCAGGATGGTATGTTTCGGCATGAACTCTATACCGCCTGGGCGAGTATGATGCGCCAGTCGATGAATTCCTTGCCGAAAGAACAGGAAGGGGCAGAGTATCAAGAAGCGATCCGCTATCGTCCTCACATTGAAGTCGACACCGAAATCTTTGGTCTTGAAATGCCATGGTATCGGGATATGCTCACGGCCATGTCGCCCAATAGCGACTACTGGCAAGAAGACTCCCGCGTAGCCATTCGTGAAGTGCCTGAAAATATGACCATCCCGGTGTTAATGATTGGTGGTTGGTACGATATTTTCTTAGGACCGCAACTTGAAGACTGGCAGCGGCTGGCGACACAGTCTGAAAGTCGGTTTATCATCGGCCCGTGGACACATTCCGGGACGATCGGTGAATATCCGATGCCAGATTCTGGGGGCGGCCAATTTCAATGGGCTGAGATGTTACCCTGGCTTGAACACCATCTAAAAGGTGAGCCGCTTACCTTGGCAACAGGCGTAAAACTTTATGTGATCGGTAAAGGAAGTTGGGAGGAACGTGCAGCATGGCCGACTTCTAATGAAACCCAAACGCTTTATCTTTCCAATATTGCATTGTCCAATGATTGTGAGAGTGGGGCATTAGCAGATGCACCAGGAAGTGGCGAAGTGTCATATACCTATGACCCAGACAATCCCGTGCCCAGTCGTGGCGGTGGTGGCATGTTGGCATACAACATGGATGGCTATGATGGTGCGCCGCCCTCGAATGTGGATCAATCAGGTTTTTGTGAACGTGAGGATGTGTTGACCTTCACCAGTGAAAAATTTGAAGACGGGCTGTTGATATCTGGTGACATCAGTGTTAGTTTAGAAGTTTCTTCTACTGCACCTGATACCGCATTTACGGCCAAATTGATTGAGGTTTTCCCTGATGGAAGTACGTTTAATATTCGTGACAGCATTACTTCGCTGGCCTACCGTAATGGGGCTGATGAGCCGTTAGAATATTTGCCGGGGGAACTTGTCACCATCACGATAGATTTCTGGCCGATTGCCTGGCAAATACAACCTGGTTCAAGCTTGCGGTTGGATATATCTTCTTCGGATTTCCCAAAATTCCATTCCCACACCAACCGTGCGGGTGTTTGGTCAAAACAAACCGGAGCAGATATCGCCCTTCAAACGATTTATGGCGGTCAGGTTGATTTGCAAGTTGAGCCGTAGAGCGATTACGTTACCCAATAATCACAAACAGGGTTGGACATTATCCCTGTTTGATTAGGCATATTCTCGTAAGGTGAAATAATTACAGGAGAAAGTCCTGATGCGAAAATGTTTAAAGTGGTTGCAAGCACTGGCGAAGAGCGAGATTCCCACCACACTGATCTGGGGTGAATTGGACGCCATCGCGCCGGCAGCTGTACCTGACTATGTTTGGGACCATTACCTTCAAAACCGAGAAAGTCCTGCTGGGTACTGGCGCATCCCCTGCGCCGATCATTACCTTCAGGTGGATGTGCCGGATCTGATGGCGAACATCATGCGCACAATAATTGCGGAAGATGAGATTCCAGCCAAAATTCAGGGAAATCTTTGCCAGGCACTAAGAATTAAATAGAGAGGATCTCTTATTTACGAAACTGAATTTCTTCAATGAAAATCGATCACAAAAGACTGATTGCATCAGCGATCGCAAGGTCACAAGGAAAGGAAAAACAATGTCTGAAAACAAAACAACTCGTCGAGAATTTCTTAAACTCGGGGGGAGGGCAGCCGCATCGATGGCTGCAATCAAATCATTAGCAAAAATGGATAACCATTTCCTCCTGGCAACACAGGAGTCGCCTGAGAGAAACACACCTACAACAGAAACCCTCTTCGCTGAAAAAACCGATCCACAGATCACCGATGTTTCGTATCCGGTTGCCCTTGCAGGGGTCCCCAAAGCGTCTGATAACCTGACGCTGAATTCTGCGGTGAAAAAAGCGGCCCAGTCGGCGACGGACTTTGCCTGGCTCGCTAAAGGCGATTCTGTGCTGATCAAGCCAGCCCTGAACTCTGGAAATCCCTATCCAGCCACAACAAGCCCTGACGGCATCAGGGCGATGGTGGAACTTTTGAAAGAAAAAGGGGCCGGTCGGGTGATCGTGAGTGACATGTCCGGGATCGAGTTTGTCAAGCTGACTCCCGATGGATGTCGAGGCAGCTCCAGGGAGCTGATGGTTGCCAGCGGAATGGCGCAGGCCGCCCAAGCAGCGGGGGCGGAACTGCATTTTCCGGAAGAAGCAGGATGGGAGGCATTTTTTGAGGACTTTCCAGAGGATAGCACCTATTGGAACAAGGGCATTATGATGCCAAACATCATCAAGGAGGTTGATCACATCATCCTGATGCCGCGCTGCAGCCGCCACCTGCTTTTAGGCAGCAGCCTGGGAATGAAGTGTGCTGTAGGCTACTGGCGGACAGACACCCGCCTCGAGTACCACAAGGAAGCTGCCACCATTCAAGAAAAAACAGCTGATGCCAACACTGTGAGCTGCCTGCGTGATAAGCAGCGCCTTGTCCTAAGCACGGGGACCCAGATCCTCACCACCCTGGGGCCCAATGATGGGTTCGTTTCCAGGCCAGATACAGGTCTTGTGATTGCGTCTGAGTCGGTTGTCGCCCATGATATGGTCTCTCTGGCCTGGCTGCTGAAAAACAGAGACGCAATGACCGAAAAAGAATTAGCCGATTCAAGGGATCCTTACCAGCGCCAGATCGTCGTTGGCTTGCTTAACCGTTTCGTGGTCAGTCGATTGGGAGGGCTTAAGGATGCGGCGCAAGCCGAAGGACTGCAGAGGAACGACATCGACAGCATTTGGGATGACCGTGTTCTGAATCGGTCCTACGAGGTCTTCGGCGGTATCCCAGCAGTTTCGCTGGTTGATGTGACCAATACCGTACCGCAGGGATTAATCGAGTCGCTCCATGAGATGGTTTCATATCCATGAGTTTTCGTGGTGAAAAGTAACAGCGAGAAAGCGACCCCTGACAAACCCGAAAGCTGATCCGTATTTCGCGGCATATAGACCCGTGTTCGTCCTATGACCCAGGGTACATGCAGGTGGTTGATAGAAAGATCTGATTCAATCAAACAGCGCTGTTTATATAGAAAAATTGTAACTG
>CAZLEK010000137.1:0-6380 GCA_964558525.1 uncultured Candidatus Brevefilum sp. | reverse complement strand
TGATCATCGGTGGCGGCGGCAGCATCGGCACCTTCGCCATCCAGCTGGCCAAACACTTTGGCGCTGAAGTGACTTCGGTAGACAGCACAGAGAAGCAGGATCTGATGCGCTCTCTGGGGGCAGATCACGTGGTGGATTACACGACGGAAGATTATCTAAACCGCAGGGAAACCTACGATCTGATCCTTGAC
Organism: uncultured Candidatus Brevefilum sp.; assembly: GCA_964558525.1. Lineage (GTDB taxonomy): Bacteria > Chloroflexota > Anaerolineae > Anaerolineales > Anaerolineaceae > Brevifilum. The sequence goes on along the minus strand of CAZLEK010000137.1, from coordinate 6,189 downwards.
GTGGTCGGCAAGCATTCGGTCGCCCGGCGGCTGAAGCTGCTGAAAAATAAAGGCACTTACTTCTTAGCTTTTGCCCGGCCAGTGCACATCTTGCTTGGCTTGTGGGTAGCGCTCACCAGCACCAAACGTCTGAAAACCGAAGCAGCGGATCAAACGAAAGAAGGCCTCCTGGCTTTAAAGGAGTTGATTGAAAAGGGGAAGTTAAAACCAGTGATTGACCGGACCTTCCCTTTAAATCAGGTGCCGGAAGCCCACAGGTATGCCGAAGCCGGTGGGAAAAAAGGAAACCTCAGCATCACACTTGATCTTGGCTAGCTTCTCTAGATGGACAAAAAATGAATTTGAAATAATTGCCGACGACAATTTTGGAAGCCATTTTACTGCTGTCACTTCAGGGTTCTGCGTATCAAGAAATCTAAAGGATCATGAATACAGCGGTTAAGAAAATTAACAGGGCTCCCCAAACCAGGGACAATTTTGGCAGCATTTCCTGATTGGATTGACGCAGAACCATGTTTGCAAACATCATGGAGAATGGCAAACCAATCAATGCTATGCCTATCCCTGCAATGACATCGCTCAGATAATGCGCGCCAAGAATGATCCGGCTGAGACAAACCCCGACTGCGATCAACGAGATTAAGATTTTTAAACCTTTGTGAAGTGCTTTCTTATGGCTCACCAGCAAGATAAATGGCAGGATCAAGGCAATGCTCTTGGTGGCATGACCGGAGGGAAACGCCTTTGTTGCAGAGTCGCTCCAAACGATGATTTCACTGCCAAAGGTTGTCAATGGCCTTGGCCGGGAAAAAACGAGTTTCAATAGATCGCCAGCAATCCCGCTGATCCCAAAGGAGCAGATTGTGTAGAAGTAGACGGTTAATGGCGCATCCAAGGATTTGATCTTTTTCGACAACCCTAAGTAGATGACAAAGATCATTGTTATTGCAGCCATGCCATAGGATGAAAGCCAAATCGAAATTTGAAGGAGCGGGTCTGCAGCCATACGCGTGGGATTAAAAAAGAATAAGGCCACTTCATCAATTTCCTGCTGTCCCCATAAAATGAGAGCAGCCATCAAAAAAAGAGCGCCCAAGCTAAAACAAACAGGCCACATCTTTTTTGTTGTAGGTAAGGGTATCAGGCTGCCATTCCTTCTTTTGGAAAACCTTGAGGGATTCATTTTTGGTGATCCTTGGAATCTAATCTTGTGGGAATGATGAATTGTCACGCATTGGTTGGCTGGACACCTGATGGCTCAAAAACCTGCCGGTAATTCATTATAAAGTGTTTGAAAGGTTTACGTGAGAAATAGGATTGAACTTTAGGGTAATCGCAAGATCCCCAAGAAAAGGTATGATTGAAATTCTTTTGATCGAAGGGTGATCGATGGGTTCTCTTCCCAACTTTCCGCTCTCGCCGACGTTTCCGTCGGCGAAAAAACGCCATTTTAATACAAATTTCTCTACCGAATAAAACTATACGGCTTCCTTACGCATTTCCCCTGACTTTCTCACTTTCCCAATTTTTCAGGTATTTTACGGGTAAAAAGTGGATTTTCAGAACACTAAATTGAACCTGCCTGGCTATGGCTAAATTGACATGTCAAGAAGGGAATTTCTTGAAGCCATGCTTGATAGGTTAATCAAATCTACCATTGCATTCCGGAGTGAGACCTTTAGGTCGACGAAATTAAGTTTGAAACGAGCACTATCCAATCAAAGGAACGTTTACCAATTGTCGCATATTATTAAGAGCCTTCCATTTCAGGATGAATGTTCATTCAGTCGGGCTAACCCTCACGCCCTTCGTGCTCTGCACCTGAAGGTGTTCCGCTGGGCGCCAGGCAGGGCCCTCACTTCGGAAGGGAGATTGAGCTAAACAATCATTCTCTCAAGAATTATTTGGTTTCAAACGAGCTGCTTCGGCCTAAGGTCCCAAGTTATTTAATTTCCAGGACACAAATTTGATAAACTCGGGGTTTAAATTCAAATTTCTCTACTGAATAAAACTATACGGCTTTCTTACGCTTTTCCCCGCAACGTCCTCGTTGTCGGAGTCATTTTTATAATACCTCTAACTTCGCGATTGCCCTGATTGAAAGAAACTAAAAGCTGGAAAACCTCCGCTGGTTAGAAATGGGTAATGATGGTATTTGAGCATAAATTTTAAATACACGATCTCAGCACCAAGTCCATTGGAATGTTTCAATCAAGAAACGGGGTACCTCCATCCCGGGTCTTAACCTACCATCCATGATGCTCCCAACCTTGCTGGCGTTCTTGGCGAAAACGCGCCACCCATTGTTCTGATAGCGAATCGGCCAATTTTACGGTTTGCGGCTCATCTATGAGGATATGCCCCCATTCCAGACCCAAGAAGGCCAATATACGCCGGACGGCGCCGGCGTAATCGGCGATGAAATCCTCATAGACCAGGGTCAGGGGTTGAACCCCAGCCTCTGAGAAGAAGGCCTGAATGCCGGCTTCCCTGAAGACGCTCTCCAGCAGCAGGTGGTTGATCGCATCAAAAGAATAGGCCTGAGCGAGGTCGGCTTCTGCTGGTTTGACGCCCTTCCGGCGGTGCCACTCGCCGGATTGGATCGCCTTCCACCAGGAGACAGCCAATCGGATCTTATTGCGGCGGGTCATGAAAATATGGCGGCAGTTGGGGAAAACGCAGTCCCATACCTCACCCGGGGAGACCTGACTCTTCTGACACTCAGGCAGCGATTTGAACAAGGAGATTGTCTCGGTGAAGAACGGCTCAAAATAGGACAGCTTCACCCCGCAGACGCCATTGGGCGTGCGGCCCTTCTGCCAGATCATGCGGCGATAGTCCTCTGGGTCCAAAACGCCTGCCCGCTGGCGCGCATCGGCTGTTTCCAGCAGCCATTCCCCCGGTTTTCCAGCAATTCCGGTTGAGGCAAGCAATTGGCATAGAAGCGTGCTGCCGGTGCGCTGGCTGAACCAGATAGCGTACGTTTTTTCTGGAACGTTTTGAATGGATTGGATTGTGCTGCTCATAGGGCGTCCACTTGTATCGTGATAAGACAGTTGGAAGTATATCATCACCAGGGATTGTTTATGTAAGGGCCAAGATGCGATAATGACCATCATTACATAATCTGCTTGAGAGCAGGGAAAGGTTTGGCAGCTTTAGGTTTTAGAAAATACGGCCGTCAAAGGAACGCAGGTAAAATTAAAGGGCTCTGATGGATTGGCAGGATCTCATTGTCCAAAACAGATCAATCCAGTAGAATCGCAATTCAACCCACCACCAAAGGCTGACCCAAAAACCATGACCTCGCAAGGGCAGACCAAACCAAAAAGATCAAACTGGATCGTTCCCGTTTTCCTGCTGGCCCTGTGCGTGCTGGCTTACGGCCTGCTGATCCCGACCCTGGGCTTTTACTGGGATGACTGGCCCTACGCCTGGATCAACCACATGTATGGTCCAGCTGGTTTCCCAGCCTTTGTGGCGCTGGACCGGCCGCACTCCGCCTGGGTCTTCATGCTGCTGACGACCCTGCTGGGCGAGCAGCCCCTGGGTTTCCACATCAGTTCCTTATTGCTTTTCTGGCTGTGCACGCTGCTTTTTTGGGCCCTGCTGCGCCAGTTGTGGCCCGATCATCCCCGGGAAGCCCTGTGGGCGGCCCTGCTCTTCGCCGTCTACCCGGGCTTTCGCGGTCACCCCCAGGCGATTATCTACAACCACCATTTTGCCGCCATGGCGCTGGCCTTGTTTTCCTTTATCGGCATGGTCAAAGCGATCCGGGCTTCAGAGGGCCAGCAATCCTTCTGGCGCTCAGCCGCCTGGCACCTGCCGGCGATCGCCGCGCTGGCCCTGAGCCAGTTCACCATCGAATATTTCCTGGGGTGGGAGGCGGTGCGCTGGCTGGTCGCCTGGCTGGCCTTGAAACCGAAAAAGCTGGATCTGAACCACAGAGTCGGTCAAACCTTACTGCAGGTCTATCCCTACGGCCTGGCGACCCTGGCATTCCTGGTCTGGCGGGTGTTTGTCTTCCAGTTTCCCACCTACCAGCCGGTCGGAGCGGGAGGTTCTGAATTTATCTTGCTTGAGTGGGCGTCCCAGGTTGTCACCGAGTTCTTTGAAACCGTCTTCGCCGCCTGGGGGCGAGCCTTTCCGATCCTCTCCAGCGGGGCGTTCAGCCTGGCCTTCTGGCTGACCTACCTGATCCTCTCTGCTGCTGCGATGTTCCTGGTTTTCCTGCTGGTGCTGCTGTACCGTAAAGGGGGACGGCTTAAGGCGCAGGGTGAAGAAAATCGACCAAGGGGTTTTGGCCGGTCGGCCTTATGGATCGGCCTGGTTGGCCTGGCCTTTGCCGGCTGGCCCTTCTGGTTGACGGACCTGACCATCAACATCCGCTCGCCCTTTAACAGCCGTTTCACCATGGCCTTCATGCCCTGGATCGCCTTGTTCTTCAGCGCCTTTTTACACCGGTTCTCTCGCATCCGGTCTGGTTTTATCCGCGTCAGCAATCTGGCCTTGATCGCCGTGCTGGTGGGCGGGAGCGCCGGCTACCATTACTGGAACGCCAATTTTTACCGCAATGAGTGGCTGGTCACCCAGCGCTATTTCCAGCAGATGGTGCACCGCATCCCGGACCTGGAACCCGGGACGACCCTTGTGATCAATGACCTGCGCGCCCTCAGCCTTTACCAGGACGATTCGCTCTCCGCGATCCTGAACTGGACCTACTCGCCGGAGAACACCGACCGGGAGATGGATTACATGGTGCACTACCTCAGCGTGCGCCTGGGCCGCCAGCTGCCCGCCCTGGAGCCGGGGCTGCCGATTGAGCATCGGCTGCGCTCGCAGATTTTTTATGGGTCGACCGATCAGCTGCTGGTGGTCTACTACCAGCCGCCCGGCTGCCTGCGGGTCTTGGACTATGACCACCCGGACCGCCTGCCCGAGGATTTCCCCATCCGGATGCTCCCGGCGCTGCCCCTCTCAAAGCCTTCCCTGATCCGCACCAATCCGGAAGCACCCGCCGCGCCGCCCCTGCACTTGTTTGACGAAACGGAGGGTGAGACCTGGTGCCTGTATTTTGAAGAAGCCGAACTGGCCGCCCAGCAGGGGGATTGGGCTGCAGTGGCAAATATCGGGGACCGCACCCTGGCATTGGAAGACCAGTCCAACGAGGTCAGCGAACTGTTCGTGTTTATCGAGGGCTACCTGCGGATGGGGCGGATGCGCCAGGCGGTAGACCTTTCGGGGACCCTGAGCGTGCGCAGCGGGGGCTATTTTGACCAGGCCATCTGCGGGCTCTGGCAGGGGTTGGACCAGGAACTGGGGGAAGATTTTGCCCGCAATTTTGACCTCAACCCGATCTACGATCGCTATTGCGAGGGCGAGGGATAAGGTCGCAGGGTATGCCGTCATCATCCGGCGATTTTGAGCTGATCCACCAAGGTTCTTCAGCTATTGAGAGGTCCTCGAAAAATTAACAACACGCATTCCTTATCCAATCGGGGCGACGCCTGCGTTACCCCAACTGATCATCTTTTTAGACAACAGCTGGCAATGTTACAATTATTCCCATGACCAAACATCTTGCTTTTCTGGTTCTCACCCTTATGCTGGCCGCCTGCACCACGGTCGGCCCCCCGGGGGACGCGCCGGAACTGCAAAGCCCCACCGAACTGCAGCCCTCCCAAACCGCGCTCGCGCCCAGCCAGACGGCCAGCCCCGCTGCCACTCCCACGGCCACCCTCGGGCCGACGCCGACGCCCAAACCGGCCACCTACTTTCATTTTGAGCCGGGGGTCAACCCGCTGACGGGGCTGCCAGCCGCAGACCCGTCTCGCTTAGCGCGGCGGCCGGTGATGGTCAAGGTTTCCAACTGGCCGCGCGAGGGGCGGCCCCATGCCGGCCTGACCCAGGCGGACCTGGTGTTTGAATACTTCATCGGCCACCAGATGAACCGCTTTTTGGTTGTCTACTACGGCGAAGATGCCGACGTGATCGGGCCGGTGCGTTCGGGGCGGCTGGTGGATGCCCAGCTCGGGCAGCTCTACCAGGGCCTTTTAGGTTACGGCAATGCCGACCCCCAGGTGGACGATGTGCTGGTGGAGGCGCTGGGTGACCGGGCGATCTCCTTCAACGAGGCCCCCTGCCCGGCCATGTGCGGCGAATCGACCCATTCCGCCACCGGGGTCTTCG
>CAZLEK010000136.1:0-6406 GCA_964558525.1 uncultured Candidatus Brevefilum sp. | reverse complement strand
CCAATCCTCGCAAGGCCCATCTTGTGGTCTGCCCGCCTTGCACATTTTCCCTAAACAAAGTTTTATCAAGAAAAAAGCGGTCCTTTAGGACACCAAAATGGGAAAGTCGGGGTCTGGCTAGGGTCGGTAGTCTGGTCCAGCATGCACAACCCGGAAATCCCTCGCATATTGGGTCCAATCCCTGTTCCCCAGATAGCCCATAAATGATCGCGCTGGCGTCCTCACCAGCGCGATCAGAAAATCAGGCCTTTGGGAACACACCAGCGCTCTGAGGCCGTTTCAGGCTCAAACTAATCTTCCTTAAAATACCGGCGCTTCCAGTCGTAGAGTAAATTCAGAGCTTCGATGGGCGTCAGGCTGTTGATATCCAGCGCTTCGAAAGCTTCCAGCAGGGCATTATTTTCCGGGAAAAGGGCCAGCTGCTGGCGGGTGGTGGGGGATTGCTCAAGCGTGGTCCCAGAGGATTTTTCAAGCTGCTGCAGGATCTCATCCGCACGCTGGATGACGGGTTTGGGAAGCCCGGCGATCTGCGCCACGTGGATGCCGTAGGAACGGTCGGCCCCGCCAGGGATGATCTTATGCAGGAACACAACCCGGCCATCAGACTCTGAAACGGCGACATTATAGTTTTTCACGCCGGGCAGCAGGTCGGCCAGTTGGGTCAATTCGTGGTAATGGGTGGCAAATAAGGTGTAAGCTTTTAATTCTGGGTGGCTGTGAATGTATTCGATCATGGCCCAGGCGATCGAGACGCCGTCATAAGTACTGGTGCCGCGGCCAATTTCATCCAGGATCAGCAGGCTGCGCGCGCTGGCGTTATGCAGGATATTGGCGGCTTCGATCATTTCCACCATAAAAGTTGACTGACCGGCATGGATTTCATCCTGCGCGCCGATCCGGGTGAAGATCCGGTCAATCATCCCGATGCGCGCTGCTTTGGCGGGGATGAAGGATCCCATTTGCGCCATGAGGACGATTAAAGCTGTCTGCCGTAAGAAGGTTGATTTCCCGCTCATGTTTGGGCCGGTGATGATCTGGATGATTTCGTCTTCGCCCATGACGGCGTCGTTGGGCACAAAGCGTTCGGAGGTGCGCAGCTTTTCCACCACAGGATGGCGGCCGTCATGGATCTGCAGGCATTTTTCTTGAACCACTTCAGGCCGCTGATAGCCGTTCAGGGCCCCGGCTTCGGCCAGTGAGAGATACGCGTCCAGTTCTGCCAGGCCGCGCGCTGTTTCTAAAAGCTCTTTGGCCCCTCCTGCCAGTTCATCGCAAACCTGGGCGAACACCCGGTTTTCGATCTCGTGGATTTGCTCCTCCGCATTCAGCACCAGGGTCTCGTATTCCTTCAGTTCCGGTGTGATGTACCGTTCGGCATTCACCAGGGTTTGTTTGCGGATATATTCTTCGGGTACCAGGTCCGTGTTGGCTTTGGTCACCTCGATATAGTAACCGTAGACCTTGTTATAGCTGACCTTCAAAGATTTGATGCCGGTGCGCTGCTTTTCCTTCTTCTCCAGGCCGGCGATCCAATCTCGCGCCTGCTGGGAAGACTCCAGGATCTGATCCAATTCCGGCGAGAATCCTTTACGGATTATGCCAATATTGGCCAGGGTTGCGGGTGGGTCATCCTGGATGGCTGCCTTGAGCAGGGCCAGAGAATCCTTGCAGCTGCTTATTTTTGCGAGGGTTTCCGCCAGGGCATCGGGCGGTTCGGGGAAAAGCGCTTTGAGTTCAGGCAGATGGGAAAGGTTTTCTCGCATGGCTTCAAGGTCGCGCGGGATCGCATGCCCTGAGATCACACGGTTGGTCAGTCGTTCCAGATCGTCAAAGTCTTTGATGGCCTTGCGAACTTCGGCCCTGAGCAGGCCGTCCTCAAAAAAGGTGCTCACCGCATCCAGGCGCTGGTTGATTTGTGCCACATCCAGAAGCGGTTTGCTGACCCATTGGTTGAGCAGGCGCCCGCCCATTGGGGTCAGGGTGGAATCAAGGATCCCTAGCAGGGAGCCTTCTTTTTTCCCACCGCGGATCGTTTCGGTCAGTTCCAGGTTGCGGCGCGTTTCGGCGTCCAGGACCATGAATTCGTCTAGGGCGTAGGTGCTTAGCTCGGTTAAAAGTTTTAGGGACTGGCGCTGGGTCTCTTCCAGGTAGGAGAGGATCGCCCCCGCCGCCCGAATGGCCATTGGTTTGCCCCGCAGGCCAAAGCCGTCCAGGGTCGCGACCCCAAAATGATCCTGAAGGTTTTCCCTGCAGCGTCCCAATTCAAAATGGTAGCTCTCAAAATCTGAAAAGAAACCCGGCGCTCCAGCCGGTTTGGGCAAGGACTCTGGCCACAAGATTTCAGAGGGGTTCAGCCGGAAGATCTCCGACCGGATTTGGTGGAGGATCGCTTTGTCTTTGATCTCTGTGGCAGCAAATTCGGACGTTGAAATATCTACATAAGCGATCCCGGCGCGGTTGTCCTCGTAGAAAGCCGCCGCCAGGTAATTGTTGCGGTGATGCTGCAGCAAACCCGGCTCGACCAGGGTCCCCGGGGTGACCACACGCACCACTTCACGCGGCACCAGGCCGTTTTCGGGCTCGTCGCCGACCTGCTCGCAGATGGCAACGTGGTAGCCTTTGTCGATCAGGCGTGAAAGGTAATTTTCAGCGGCATGGTGCGGAATCCCCGCCATGGGCACCCGCACTCCTTTAGACACCGGCCGTGAAGTCAGGACGATGTCCAGCTCACGGGAGGTGATTTTTGCGTCATCGTCGAAGGTTTCATAGAAATCCCCCAGGCGGAAGAACACGATCGCATTGGGGTGCTGACGTTTGATGTCGAGGTACTGCTGCCGGAGCGGGGTGACTTTAGCCATAGGTGGAAAACTGCTTCTTTTTTATAACGGTGTTTTGATCAGAAATTGACTCGGAAGAATGAGTCGATCAAATCGCAAACAGAACTTATTTTAAGTTTTCTTTGATGTATCCGGGCACCTGATCCAAGGCTTCGGATATTTTCGAGCTGTCTTTGCCGCCCGCCTGGGCCAGGGTCGGCCGTCCGCCGCCGCCGCCGCCGACAACCTGCGCCACGCGTTTGACCAGCTCCCCGGCGTGCAGCCCGCGTTGGACCAGGTCTTCCGTCACTGCCGCAATGATTATCGGCCTGTCATCCTGGAGGGCGGCCAGAACAGCGACTCCAGAATCATATTTTGCCCGGAATTTATCAGCCATTTCCCGCAGGGCATCCATGCTGGTTTCTGGCAGCATGACCCTTAAAGTTGTGATGCCGGCAATGTCTTCAGCCTGCTCAAATTTGTTTTCCAATTCGCTGGCCACCTGCTGGGTCTGGAGTTTTTCAATTTCTTTCTCCGCTGAAGCTAAGGAGTCGGACAAGTTCCTAACTTTCGGCAGCAGTTCTTTTGGACTTGTGCCCAAGAAGCGTTGGACGTCTTCCAGAAGGTTCATGCGCTCACGTGCAAACTGGTAGGCGCGCCAGCCAGTGATGGCCTCAACCCGGCGAACACCGGCGGCAATGCTGCCCTCGTAGGTGATCAGGAACAGCCCAATGTCACCAGTTTCGTCAACATGGGTCCCGCCGCATAATTCATAGGAGAAGGCTTCCCGCTCGCCAATGCTGATCGTCCGCACGACCGAATCATATTTCTCCCCGAATAGGGCCATGGCGCCCTCCTCCACGGCTTCCTGGAGCGGCTTTTGGGCGATCCTTAGGGGATGGTTGGCCAGGATGGCCTGGTTAACCTGGGCCTCGACGGCCAGGATCTCCTCCCGGGTCATGGGTTCCGGGTGGTTGAAGTCAAACCGCAGCCGGTCAGGCGCCACCAGGGATCCAGCCTGGCGGGCGTGGTCCCCCAAAACATCTCGCAATGCGGCGTGCAGCAGGTGGGTGGCGGTATGGTTGCGCATGATCTGGACCCGTCGGTCTTCGTCCACCTGTAGCAGGGCCAGGTCACCCTTTTCAGGTTGGCCTTTAACGACTTCCCCAACGTGGGCGATCACTCCCGCGGCGGGTTTGCGCATGTCTGTCACCCGAATGACCCAACCTTTGCCGTTGGCGCTGACGATCTGGCCCGTATCCGATACCTGCCCGCCGGATTCAACATAGAACCAGGTTTTAGGCAGTAAGACAGCTACCGGTTCGCCTTCGCCGGCCTGGTTGACGGGTTTCCCGTCTTGCACCAGCGCCAGGATCTCGATGGGTTCACGGATGGCATGATAGGGGGTATAAGCCACCCCTTCGGCGTTGAGCTTGCCATTTTGCCGCAGCTTCTCAATCAGCCTGGTGTAGATGTCGACGTCCTCCGCCCCCATCTCGCCAAAGTCCTGGCCGGCGCCTGAGGCCAGGCGGTGCGCTTCCATTGCCGCCTGGAAGCCCTGGGTATCCACATCCAGGCCTTGCTCCTGGGCGATATCCCGCGTGATCTCCAGGGGCAGCCCAAGGGTGGCATACAGATCGAAGGCTTTTTCTCCAGCGAGGATTGGATCGCCTTTTTCTTTGAGATCCGCCAGCAGTTCGTTGAGGTGTTCTAATCCAGCATTCACAGTCTTTTTGAACTGCTGCTCCTCCCGGGTCAGGCTGTCCAGGATGGCGGGGGCGTTGCGTTTCAGTTCCGAATAAAAATTGCCGTATTCATCGATCACAACCTGGGCGACCGCTGCCATGAAAGGCTTATCAAGGCCCAGTTTCATCCCAAAACGCGCTGCCCGGCGGATCAGCATCCGGCAGATGTAATTCCGGCCGATATTCCCCGGGACGACGCCATCCGCAATCAGGAAGGCTGTGGCGCGGGCATGATCGGCGATCACTCGGTAGGGGGTCAGGTTGGCCTCTCGTGCTTCGTCGCTGTCGCCGGTCATCTCCTGGACACGGCGGATCAAGGGCATGAACAGGTCAGTCTTATAGTTTGAAGGCGCCCCCTGCAGGATAGAGACGATCCGCTCAAATCCCATGCCCGTATCAACGTGTTTCTTTTCGAGTAAAACAAGTTCGTTTTCAGACAGCCGGTTGTATTGGATGAAAACGTTGTTCCAGATCTCGAGGTAGCGTTCGCATTCGCCGTTCACCCGGCAAACGTGATCGGGATCGTCCTGGCAGTCGCAAAAATCCGGACCGCGATCGAAATGGATTTCACTGTCTGGGCCGCAGGGGCCGGTGTCGGCCATTTCCCAAAAGTTCTCTTCGCGGCCAAAGGATAACAGGTGTTCAGGGTTGAATCCGGGCTGGCTGAGCCAGATATCTGCGGCCTCCCGATCTTCCGGAATTTCACCCATCTCATCTTTGAAATAGGTTGCCCACAAACGATCCTTGGGTAATCCCCAAACATCGGTCAACAGCTGCCAGGCCCAGGTGATGGCTTCTTTTTTGTAATAATCCCCAAAGGACCAATTGCCGAGCATCTCGAAGAATGTGTGATGCGTGTTATCTTGCCCAACCTGGTCCAGGTCGTTGTGCTTCCCGGACACGCGCAGGCATTTTTGCGAGTTGACTGCCCGTGTGTAGGGCCGTTGATCGGTTCCGAGGAACACATCTTTGAACTGCACCATCCCAGCATTGGTGAACAGCAGGGTTGAGTCCCCTCCAGGAACCAGGGAAGAGGACGGCACAAAAGTGTGGTTGTGTTCGACGAAAAAATCAATAAATTCCTGCCGGATTTCAGTCCCGGTGTGTTTTTCTGGCATGGTGACTCCTGTCGCCGTTGTTCGTTTATGTAACGAATGAATTATACGATATTTGAACCGCTGATGGGGTTGCGGAGAGCTGAATCGCAAGCTGTTGCGCTTGTAAATCGCAGATTCCAGAGATTTTTTTGGCTCCTACCTGAGTTTCGCACAGATCAAAACATTCGCCAATTTTATGATTAATAATGCGAGATTCTGGACACGAACTAAGAATGAACGGAAATTAATTGATGGTTGTCAGGTCTCCCCCTTTTTTCCTCCAGGGCAAGCGCAATGTTAAAGCTATTGAATAAAATCGGCTCCCCGCAACGTCCTCATTGAGGGGCAATGAGTAAGGAAGCCGTAAATCTGATTTCAATACAGAAATTTGGATTAAAAGCTGGCGTTTTTCGCCGACGAGGACGTCCACGAGAGCGGAAAGTTGGGATGAAATACCATTGATCACTCTGCGGATAATAAGCATTTCAACCATAACTTGTCGTGGGGATCTTGCGATTGCCCTGCTTCTTCCTCTCCCCCCGCTCTTGGGGGCAGAGGATGGAGGTAAGGGGTGGGATTAAGCTACCTTTCCAAATGCCGCTCAACCAGAGATCTTAATCGCCGACTGACCAATTTCACTGCTCGTCCCATCGCCACCATGGTCGGCTTGTTTTTTTACTCCTCCTGGGCCGACGCGGAGGTCAGCTTGATCGGTTAATCCGGGGGGATTACAATCCTCGCAAGTTCC
>CAZLEK010000135.1:0-6462 GCA_964558525.1 uncultured Candidatus Brevefilum sp. | reverse complement strand
CTGGCAGTTACCCGAATCACCTTGATGTTTTTGGGAAATAATAATACATTTATTGTTACCAACGAACTCATTTATCTTGAAATGAAGGGAAGAAGGTAACCGGTTTTTCCTAAATGGCAAGAAGGACCTTATGCAGGCACAAACGGACGCTGACGTCAAAGCGAAAGAAGACAGAAAATTTTCACCCATCGCCCAGATCTTCCGATTGGGAAGGGAGAAGACTTACGTGACTTATGAGGACATCCTGCGCTTTATCCCCGAACCTGAAGGCGATCTTGAGCTGGTGGACCGGGTATTCGGTGTGCTGCTGTGCGCCAACATCCCTTACGGCGAGGATGCAGCGCACTTGATGGACGACGATGAGATGGGGCTCAGCGCATCTGATTGATCCGCAGGGCTGCGCCTGACCCTTGAAGAAGGGGGTTATCCTGGGGATCCACGCATTCCCCGAACCCATGTGACAGCAGCCATTAAGAGTACGACAAACAAAGCAAGGAAACTGCCCGCAATCAGCAGCCATTTACTGGTGGTAAAGAACCCTGAGAGCTGCGCCAGGATGGGAGTCCTTAAAGGGAACCTGGCGATCACAATGCTGGCTGCCGTGTTCTCCAGGAAATCCAGGGCCATTGCGACGACAGGGATAAGATGGAGATATCTCAGCGGGCCATTCTGTTGGCCGGCTTTTTTGGTTAACCAGGTGATCGCCGTCGCCAGGAAGAGGGTGTAGACCAGGGGCCAGGCCACATCAAAGGTCCAGCGGGCCTCAACGTAGGAACGTCGGCCCTGCGGGCCGTAGGCTTCAGCAAAGGCATACAATTGATCGGCGGTATAGAAAATGGAAGAGTCGGGGGAGCCAACCGCCCCGCTGTAGGCCTCTGCCTGTTCAGCCTGCCCTGGGAGGACCAGGGCTGTAAATGCCAGGAAGATGATCAGTCCGGCCAGGGCGGCCCAGCCAGTGGAGATCCTGTAAAGCCAGTTGGAGAATTTCTTCATTGAAGCCCTTTCTATTAAACCAGGGGGTCCAAACAAAAGTGTTCGGGTCAAGGGAATAATCTTTTGGTATCAGAATCAAGTTTATCTGAATTCCAAAACATGTGAGATGTATTGTGCGAGTTATCCGGCAGCTTGCGAAACATTTGCCGGTGGTCTCCATCTGCGGCCGGTTTCTGCTTGGACCCTGGAACAACCCGAATGAGGGATGCGGTCCCTCTGTGTCTATAATAATGAGACAACTGCCCCCTCCGGGGGTTCCGCTTCGCTTCAGGGTAATCAAGACCGGCGAGAACTATGTTGGATATACTTGTTTTTTTTGCCAGCATTTTTTTGGTAAGGAACAAATTGCCAGGACTGCGTTTATAATCATTCTGCAGGTGATTGAGCCGCTTTTTATTCAAAGGATGGAAAAATGTCAACGCTTCCAGATCTCGTCGTTCAGAATTCAAGTTTGGTCCAGGCTTCCGACGGAATACGCTATCGCGACCTTAATAAAAACGGCCAACTGGATATTTATGAAGACTCGCGTCAGCCCCTGGAAGCGCGGGTTGAGGACCTGTTGAGCCAGATGACGCTGGAAGAAAAAGCGGGGATGATGTTCATTAATGGTTCAACGGTCAATGAGGACGGTTCCATTGGCGCCCCTCAGGGGAAACCCGGTGATGAGGAGGGTGGAGGGATCCCGTCGATGCGGGCCAAAACCCAGATGGAAGCCCAGCGGATGACCCATTTCAATATCTGGGACATCCCGGGCGCGATGCCGCTGGCTATATGGGTGAACAATCTGCAGAAATTTGCCGAGGAAACCCGCCTGGGCATCCCGGTGACGATTGCCTCCGACCCGCGCAACCACTTCAGCAAGGCTATCTTTGAAATGGAAGCGCACGATTTTTCCCAATGGTGCCAGCCGCTCGGTCTGGCAGCGGTGGGTGAGGCTGATCTGACCCGGCAATTTGCGGAAACCGCCCGAAAGGAATACCTGGCATCCGGCATCCGCATGGCGCTGCATCCCCAAATTGACCTGGCGACGGAACCCCGCTGGCCGCGCATCGGCGGCACTTTTGGGGAGGACGCCGCGCTCAGCGCCCGGCTGGTTAGGGCTTACCTGGCGGGTTTCCAGGGGGCTCAGCTTGGCCCGGAGAGCGTGGCCTGTATGACCAAGCACTTCCCAGGGGGCGGGCCCCAGAAGGAGGGGTTAGACCCTCATTTTAGCTTCCAAAAGGGGCAAATCTACCCGGGAGATCATTTTGAGTATCACCTGATCCCCTTCGAGGCCGCCTTTAAGGCTGGGACGGCCGCCATCATGCCCTATTACGGCGTGCCGGTGGGACAGACGGAAGAAGACGTCGCCATGGCCTACAACCATGCCATCATCACCGGTTTGATCCGTGAGCGCTATCAATTTGACGGCGTGATCTGCACGGATTGGGGGCTGGTGACTGACCTGGCGACGCCCGACTATATCTGGCGGGCGCGGGCCTGGGGGGTGGAGCACCTGAGCGAGATGGCGCGCGTTGAGAAGATCATCAACGCTGGCTGCGATCAATTTGGCGGTGAGAGCTGCCCCCAGCATGTGGTGGCGCTGGTCAGGCGCGGCCGCATCCCAGAGGAAAGGATTGACCAATCAGTGCGTCGGCTGCTGCGGTTGAAATTTCAGTTGGGTTTGTTTGACCAGCCCTTTATTGACCTGGACCAGGCAAAACAGGTGTTTGCTGACCCCGATACCATTGAGGCCGGGCTGGCGTCGCAAGCCCGGGCGATGACCTTGCTGAAAAATGAGCAGGATCTCCTGCCACTAGATTCCGGTGTGAAAGTCTTTGTCCAAAACCTGGATCACCATGCGGCCAGCCAATACACCCAGGTGGTGGATGCGCCTGAAAAAGCAGACCTGGCGATCCTGCGCTTAAGCACCCCCTGGTACCCGGTGGAGTCGGACATTCCCATGGCGCAGTCCTTCCACCACGGCGACCTGGATTTCAAAGGCAAGGAAAAGGCGCAGATCCTGCGTTTGCTGGCAGAGGTCCCCACGGTGGTGGTGATCGCCATGGACCGGCCGGCGGTGATCCCCGAGATCAGCGCTGCTGCACGGGCGCTGCTGGCCGATTTTGGGGCCAGCGATGAGGCAGTTTTGCGGGTGATTTTTGGCAAGGCGCAGCCCGAAGGCCGGCTGCCCTTTGAGCTGCCCTCCTCCATGGCAGAAGTCCGGGCTCAGAAGCCAGACCTGCCTTATGATTCAGCGAACCCCTTGTACCGCTTTGGTTTTGGGCTGTCTTATCAAGATTAAGTCAGATGGGAAAATCGTCAGATCGAGAAGGTCATGTGACCACAATACGAGCGTTAACGCCAAAGGATAGGGAAGCTGTGGTTGCGGTCGCCCAGGCCCTGCCGGAATGGTTTGATGAGGGCGCCCGTACCCGCGCCATCCCGGTGGACCTGCGCTTCCAGGATGGATTCGTGGCGGAAGAAGGCGGCCGCCTCCTGGGCTTTATTACCCTCTATGTGGCAGAGGGTCGTGTGAACATCGGCTGGATGGGGGTTTTGCCAGAACAGCAGGGGCAGGGGATTGGAAAGCGCCTGATCGAGGCAGCCGAAGACTACTGCCGCGAGCGGGGGATCTCGGAATTGGCGACCTATACCCTGGGGGATTCTGTCGCGTATGCGCCTTATGCGGCCACCCGGGGCTTTTATTTTGCCCAGGGTTTCACGATCTACCAGCGTTCGCAAACAGACAATCCCGGCTGCCCGGAGGAGATCAAGATTACAAAGAAAATCTGAAGGACACTGGAAAAAGACAGCCTGAATTACTCCTATGAACGGGAAAATTTTCCTCAAGGCCTTTGGGTCCCCATTTACAACAAGGACACAAAGGATTCTTGGGATGGTTCTCTTAGTTCTAAATCCATCCACTGAAGAGCGGCGTGGATCATATGTTTTTCACCAGAGGTTATTAAATTAGTCTCCAGGAAATTATAAAACTTGGGACCTTAGGCCGAAGCAGCTCGATTGAAACCAAACAGTTCTTGAGAGAATGATTTTTTAGCTCAATCTCCCTTCCGGAGTGAGGGCCCCTGCTTGGCGCCCAGCGGAACACCTTCAGGTGCAGAGCACGAAGGGCGTGAGGGTTAGCCCGACTGATTGAACATTCATCCGGAAATGGAAGGCTCCTAATAATATAATCTGCGACAATGGGTAGACGTTCCTTTGATTGGATACAGCCGTTTCAAACTTAATTCAGTCGACCTAAAGGTCTCACTCCGGAATGCGATGGTAGATTTGATTAACCTATCAAGCATAGCTTCAAGAAATCCCCTTCTTGAGATGTCTGTTCAGCCATAGCCAGGCAGGTTCAATTTAGTGTCCTGAAAATCCACTTTTTACCCGTAAAATACCTGAAAAATAGGGAAAGTGAGAAAGTCAGGTTCTAAATCCATACGCTAAAGAGCGGCGCAGCTCAAATGTTATTCATGAAAATTAAGGTTTTGTCTGATGATACTCTCGAATATTTGAGGCGTTGATATGGACATGGGGAATTTTTGCGTTGAATGAGGTTTTTTTGCCCACATGGCATAAAGTTCGCCGCAAAGGGGGGCTTGCAGCGAACTTAGGAGGGTGTCAGCTGGATTTTATGAAATCGAATTTAGAATTGGGCATTGATTTCGTTCTCGGCTTCGATCGCCAAAAGAAGGGCCTCGTATTCTTCTCGACAGGCCTGGCACAGATCCAGATGATGCTGCACCCGGGGCATCAGGTGGGCGACATCCACCCCTTTGTGGTGTAATTCTGTAAATTCTGCTAAAACCGCGTGCACGTCATCACAAGAGATTTCATCTTCCCTTGTCGCTGCCAGGCTGTTGAGAAGGCGCCTTACCCTTCCAGGAAGCCCTGAAATACTTGGTTCAGTTTGGTTAGCGTGCTTTTTATTCATTATCCTATCCTATGCCCAAGGGCCCTAAACTTACCTGAATCTTTCCAGTAATTCTTCAGGTGAGTCGCCGGAACGCTCGAGCGCTTTTTTGATCTTCAACCGGGCATCGTGCATTACCTTGTAGAGCGCATTGCGGTTTGTACCCAAACCTTCGGCGACCACATCCATTGGTGTTTCCTCAAAGATAACAGCCTGCATCACTTTCAGCTGGTAGGGTGTGAGTTCATCACGCATGGCTTGGAGCACCTTTTGGAGCGCCTCGTCTTGTTCCAGGGTCGTTTCAGGATCAGGTTTGGACCCCGGAAATCTTCTAACCGGTCCTGAGGCTGGATCAGCGCCTTCTTCCAAAGCCTCCAGGGAGCGTTCGCTCCATTTGCGCAATCTCAACTTGCTCAACCCGATCCGCACTGCGATGGTGTAGACCCAGCTGGAGAATTTACTGCGGCCTTCAAAGCTATCCAGCTTATCAAGCACACGCGCCAGGGTTTCCTGGGCGACATCCTCGATGAAGGCTTGAAAATGTGGGTCGGTCGTCGGCAGCCAGCGGGAAAGCGCCGCCGGCAGTATTTTTAGAAGCAGCTGGCGCAAGTCTTTTAAGGCCCTGGCCTGCTGCTGCCCATCCGCTTGCAGGTCCTTTATCCAGGCTGAATTATCACGTTCCATGCCTTGATTATAACGTAATGGGCGGCCTGGCCATTACGTCTGCCTGGTATGACTAGGAAGATCAATCCTGGGATGCCAGAATTTCGTCGATGGCGGCGGCTAATTGTTCAAATGAGGGCGGCCCAATCAGGCGTGTCCCATTGACAGTAAAGGATGGAACGCCGCGCAATCCCAGCTCCTGGGCATCAGCCAGTTCTTTTTCAACAGCCTGCTGGTGTTTGCCAGAATCGAGACATTGATTAAACTGCTGCATGTCGAGACCTAAGCTTTCTGCATAAGCTTTCAGGTCTGCCACAGCCAGGGCAGGCGCATTTTCAAACAGGATGTTGTGATAGTCCCAGAAACGATCTTGATCGTAAGCGCAAAAACCAGCCTCGGCTGCTTTTGGAGAGTGCGGGGTCGTGACAGGGAAATCGCGCCAGACAAATTGCACCTGACCGCCATAGGCGTCAAGGACTTGTTCCCTGATGCCAAATTGATGCCATGCCTGGCAGCTGATGCAGCCAAAATCTGCATATTCTGTGATGGTGACCGGCGCGGTTTCTGGACCAATCGAACGCAGCGATCCGTTGAAATCGGCGGATTGGTTTTCTTCCGGCGCCTCTTGGCCCAGCAAGACAGTTATGACCAGGACGATCATGAGGATCAAACCAAAGAAAATCCATTTCGGTTTGATCGGCGCATTCCGGGCGCCGCCGGCGTCCTCCGGCCTGAGGCGTGTATTTTGATCTGATAGGTTATTTCGATTCATCACGGCACACTTTTTCTAGTGAATTATTTTCTTATCACTTATCTGACGGGTTGTGCGGCCGAAATCTTACCTAGGCAGGGCGATCGCAAAGTAAGAGGTAATGAAAAAAATGGCTCCCCGCAACGTCCTC
>CAZLEK010000134.1:0-6515 GCA_964558525.1 uncultured Candidatus Brevefilum sp. | reverse complement strand
AAAATATGCGTGAATAAAATGCCAGACAACTTGTTTTTCTCCAATGTAAATAGTTTACAATGATCCAGGTTTGTTTTCAACAGTGATATTTTTTAAGAAGCAGATCATTCCCTCAGAGACACCCCATCTTAATGGTCCCCTCATCCATTTGGTATTGACACAATCAATGCAACCCTTATATACTCAATCATACGGTTTGGCCAAATGCCCAAAAACAGATACCATCCTAGATCCCCGTGCCCAGCATCCAAATCATCGCTCCCCTTGAATAGCCAACCGCCCCGCATTTGGCTTTGAATTGCACCTGATCGAAATTTGTTAATGAGTCTGGATTGGATTTTCAAAGGAGTACCGATGAAACGTCTTGCCATGCTGGTTACCCTATTGTTGTTGCTGGCCGGCTGCACCCAGGCCCCGCAGGCCACGCCTACCGAGCCGGCCGAACCCCCACCTCCGCCAACAGCCACTCCCATCCCCCCCACCGAGGTCCCTGAACCTACGGAGACCAAAGCCCCTGAGCCCACAGCGACCCCCACGGAAGCGCCCCCCACACCCCTTCCGGAAGGCGTGCTGTTCAGGGATGACTTTGATGGCGCCCTGCAGCCTGGCTGGACCTGGATCAACGAAGACCCGGATCGCTGGTCCTTCGAAGACGGCTGGCTGACCCTCGTTGCAGATGATTTTGCCTTTTATATGGACAATGCCTTTGGGATGGTCAATTTTCTCTCCCGGGAAGTCCCTGAAGGGGAGTTTGTGATCAGCGCCCATATCAAGGCGGACCCCAACGTGAACTTCCAGCAGGCGGCAATTTATATCTATGAAGACGAGAACAACTACATCGCCCTCAACACCGGCTACTGCGATATCTGCGCGCCTGGCGGCCCGGGGTATTTTATGGAAACCTATATCGACAACAACCCCTTTGAAAACGCCTACGCACTCAATCGGAACGCGGCCGATACCGATGTTTACCTGCGGCTGGTGAACCAGGGCGGCAGCGTCACAGGTTATTACGCCACCACCCCCGGCGACTGGCAGCGCGCCGGCGCCTTTGGCAATTATTTTGAGTTCAAATATGTCGGCCTGGGCACCACCAATTCCACCACCGATGACGTGCCAGACCTAATTTCACAGTTTGATACCTTCGAAATTACCGAACCCTAAGCAGATAAACAAAATCAGGACCCGTAAACATTGAACAACAAGCCTGTCCCAATCTATTTGGGCCCAGGCTTGATCATTTTGCATTGTGATGTTTTAAAACACCCCAATCTACAACGGCTATCTTGAGATGGGATCAAGGCCAATTTTCAGCGGGGCGATTTCTTGCTTTATTGCTTCTTAGGCCGGCTGCGCAGCAGGGCCGCCAGGCCTTTGAAAAACCGCCGGTTGATCATCAGCAGCAGACCGTTGACCATGCCGCGATTCATCCGGTCGCCGCCCAGCATCAGCAGCATGCGCAGGGGCGCTTCTGACATGGCCGCCCGAATCATCAGGGCATTGGCGCTCTCAGGGTCATCGCCGATCAAGCCTTCGACCTGCTCTCTCATGGTCTTGCTCAAGCGACGGGCCACGAAGGAATGCTGCATGTCCGCTATGGGGGTGTTAATGTCAAAGACCTCATCCCTGACGTAAACGTTTGACGGCAGGGGATGGCCCAACAAAGCTTCAAAGTCTTCTAATGAGAAGTCAGCTTCTGCAGAAAGATCCTGATAAGCCGGGAGCTGGTCCCGTGCTGGGATTTCACCTTCAGGCGCGGTCTGACTGACCGTCACCCCGCCGCGCAGGCGGATGTCACGGGAGGAAGCTCCCACCCAGATCTCATAGTCGCCGGCTTCCACCTGCCAATCCTGTAGATTGGTATTGTAGAAGGCAAAGGCTCGCGGCGGCAGTTCCACGGTGACTTCCTGCGCCTCACCGGGTTGGAGGGCGACCTTGGCAAAGCCCTTCAGCTCAGCTTGAGGACGGAAGGCCGTGTTCGACTCGGGATGGACATAAACCTGGACGATTTCCTTGCCGGCCAGATCACCGCTGTTCGTCACGGTTATGTTTATCGTCAGGCTTTCGCCTTCTGTGAGGGCTGCCGGGCTCAACTTCAAGCCGCTGTAGTCAAATTGCGTGTAGCTCAGGCCGTGTCCAAAGGGGAACAGCACGGCCTTTCCAACCGTGTCATAAAACCGGTAGCCTACATACAGGCTCTCGCGGTAAACGACCACCTTTGGCCCGCCCGGATAATATTGGTAGCTGGGGGTGTCCTCCAGTTTGAGTGGAAAGGTCTCAGCCAGCTTACCGCTGGGATTGACGATTCCATACAGAATATCCGCCAGGCCGCCGGCCCCCGCCTGCCCTCCTAAATAGCCCTCAAGGACGGCCTGGACGTCTTCGATCCAGGGCATCGTCACCGGCGCGCCGTTGCTGAGCACCACCACCACTCGATCGTGGGCGGCGGCCACCGCCTCGATCAGCTGGTTGTGCGCTTCGGGCAGATCCAGGTGGGTGCGGTCCAGGCC
Organism: uncultured Candidatus Brevefilum sp.; assembly: GCA_964558525.1. GTDB lineage: Bacteria > Chloroflexota > Anaerolineae > Anaerolineales > Anaerolineaceae > Brevifilum. Next base: position 4,005 of record CAZLEK010000134.1, on the reverse strand, counting down.
TTCCACTTCAAAGGCGTCTGGCAGACCAGCGTTGATCACCACCACGTCCGCATCCTCAATGGTCATTAAAGCCTCGTCGATCAGCGCCGGGTCCACCGCCAACCCCTTCAGCCCATAGCCCGGGGCGTAGGCGATCTGTTCCTCGCCAGCAATTTTGACCATTTCCTCATAGAGTGTGTCCAGCCGGGAGGGGTTGATGATCGAACTGCCCGCGCCCTGGTAGCGGGGGAATTTGGCAAAGGCCCCCAGCAGGGCCACTTTGACGCCCTTCGCGAGGGGCAGCGTTGGCCCTTCATTCTTAAGCAGCACCGCGCCCTCGCCGGCGGCTTTGCGGGCCAGGGCGTGGTGGGTGTCGGCGTCATAAGTAAATTCTTCGGCCAGGGTTTCTGCCGCGGTCAGCACCAATTTCAGGATCCGAGCGACGGATCGGTCCAACAGGCCCTCATCCAGCTCCCCCGCTCGGACGGCGTCCACGATCATCTGGTCGTTGTCCGCCGAGGTGCCGGGCATCTCCAATTCTAAGCCGGCTTTCAAGGCAGGGACGCGCTGGTTCATGGCGCCCCAATCGGTGACCACCAGCCCCGCATGGCCCCATTTTCGTTTAAGCATCTCGGTTAAAAGAAAGGGATGTTCGCAGCAGTAGATACCGTTGAGGCGGTTGTAGGCGCACATCACCGTCCAGGGCTGGGCGCCCTTAACCGCGATCTCAAACCCGGTGAGGTAGATCTCCTGCAGGGCGCGCTCATCCACCACGGCGTTGATGGTCATCCGGCGGAACTCCTGGTTGTTGACGGCGTAGTGCTTGAGGGAGGTTCCGATCCCCTGGGACTGCACGCCCTGGATGTGGCTCCTGGCCATCTCGCCGGAGAGATAGGGATCCTCCGAAAAATACTCGAAATTCCGACCGCAGAGGGGGGTGCGCTTGATGTTGGCGCCTGGGCCGAGGATCACCCCGACCTGCTCCTGGCGGCATTCCTCACCCAGGGCCTGCCCGACTTCATAGACCAGGTCCCGGTTCCAGGTGGCAGCTAACGCTGAGGCCGTGGGGAAGCAGGTGGCGGGCACGCTGTCGTTCAGCCCCAAATGGTCGCTGTCGCTGGCCTGCTTGCGCAGCCCGTGGGGTCCGTTTGTGAGCATGATGGATGGGATCCCCAGGCGGTCAATGGGTTTGGTATGCCAGAAGTCCAGCCCCGAACAGAGCGAGGCCTTTTCTTCCAGGGTCATTTTTGAGATCAGGGTTTGGATGTCTTTCATGGAGGCACTCCTATTCAGATGAAAAATTCAATTTGTAATTATTTTATCAGGCTTCTTCAGTAACATTTTCTTTTGACCGGATCGGCAGGCAGCTAAATCCATTTTTCGTGATTGATCGAATGCTCATCATTTTTGTATTTCGAACTACGTTAATAACCAAAAACATTATTAACGTAGTACAATATACATATGACAGAAAATTACACAAGAACTCAGGGGATTACCTTATTAGAAGCCATCATCGAAAAGATTGGCCCGATCTTCACATTCGCACAAGCTTACCAAATCGCAAAGGAAATGGAGCTTTCGAGGCAAACTGTGAGGAATTCCCTGGTTAAGCTAACCCAAAGCGGCTGGCTCACGCGGCTGAAGCGCGGCCTGTATGTTATTCAAACCTCGCTGTATCCGGATCAGATTCACCCCTTTGCCATCGCGCAGGCGCTGGTCAGCCCAATGGCCATCAGCCACTGGTCCGCCCTGGCACACCATGGGTTCATCACACAAATCCCACCAATGGTCCAGGCGTCAACCCCTGTCAAGGTCGTCACTCCTGAAATGCGTTATGGTGAAGCCTACCGCCCACGGGGCACAGCAGCCTGGCAGGTTATGGATATAGAAATTGAATATGTCCATGTTAAGGAAGAAAATTTTTGGGGATTCACTCATGAATGGGTCAGCGGTTGGCATCGTGTGGCAATCACAGATCCTGAAAGGACACTCTTTGATTTGATTGCCCGTTCCGACCTTTTTGGTGGAATATCAATGGCTATTGAAACGATTTCCTCAAATTTGGAAAGAATTGACCTATCCCAACTGGTCCAATATGCCATCCGGTTTGATGTTGGCGCTTATATCAAGCGATTGGGATGGGTATTAGAAATCAGCGGCGTTGGGGATGACATTCTTGAACCGCTGATGATCTATGAAATCCAAAATTATCATCTTTTGGACCCCCAGAGGCGTGATGAGGGAGAACCGATCACCCACTGGAAATTGAATAACAACCTACCGGGAGGTCCTCATGTTTAGTGTCCAAACTAAAATAAAACAAAAAGCAATGGAAACCAAGACAGCTTTTTGGATCATCGAAAAAGATTACGCACTGAGCTATTTGCTTTCAGCAATTTATCAGACGCCTCATCTCAAGAACAAGTTGGTACTGAAAGGCGGAACTGCCCTCAAGAAAGCTTATTTCAAGGACTACCGATTTTCAGAAGACCTGGATTTCTCAGTGCTTCATAAAAGCATTGATGCTGAAATACAGGAACAACTTGGAACAGCCATTAGCATAATGAAACAGACTCTACAAGAACGAGGACCTTTTGATATCCGAAGCGAACCTTTAACGCTTCGAGAACCTCATCCAGGAAAGCAAATTGCCTATACCGTTTGGGTCCAATTTCCCTATCATCGGGAACCTTTATGCCGATTAAAGGTTGAAATTACAATGGACGAGCCAGTTCTATTAGCGGCTGAATCAAAAACCATAATCCATGAATACGATGAAGTTATTGAAGCAAACATCAAAGTTTATCAGCTTGCTGAAATCGTTGTTGAGAAGTATCGAGCCCTTTTACAAAGCCTGGCACGCGTAAAGAAGAAAGGTTGGGGAGCAAGTCGAGTTTGTCGCGACTATTACGACCTATGGTGGATTTTAAAAAGTAGTCATCTGTCCAGTTTTGATATACCTGCATTACTTGATGAAAAAAGCGCAATCCGAAATGTAAAACTTTATACGATTGACATGTTCTTTGATGAAGCCTTACATAATGTAGCAGAAAATGAATGGAAAAAGCTACTCATTCCCTTTATTCCAGAACCGGTGACGTTGGAAACCGTTTTTTCAGAATTGCAGTCCATTACACAAGCCCTTTGGAGATCGTATAATGGAACATGACCATTGTCTACCTAACCACAACTGGTAAAGGCTTTCTCATCAAGAAGCTCTCCATCACCCGCGCGAAACTCATCATCTGTCGCATTCTTGAAACCAACATGAGCAATCCTCTTTCAAATGACTGCCTTTCCTGCCAGCAGGCTGTGGCCCCTACAGCATCAAAATCTATTTCAAGCTTAACAAATCCCAAGGTGAACATATTCGATTAGCTTTGAGAAAAAGGCACTTAATATATTTTCTGGATGACTAAATAACATAACCAAGCGTGCAGATTCGAACCCAAATTACTTTACGGCGGATTAAAAACCAAAGAGGATATCCATATAATATGAACATCCTCTTTAATAATTCTAGCGGAGAGGGTGGGATTCGAACCCACGGTACCTCGCGGTACACACGCACTCCAAGCGCGCGCATTAGGCCGGACTATGCTACCTCTCCATCTCGCCTGGATTTCAAGCGACGGAAATTATACCAGACTCGATCAGACTTGTTAAGCCTTCCCAGGGTAATTTTTCTGGGCAAATTTCACCCTCAATGACTGCAACTTTTTTCGGCCTTCGTCGTATAGTTAAGTGGAGGTCAATATGACACAACACAATAAAAAACGCGTGCACTGGCTGCTGTATCCCTTCTGGCTGATCTGGCGCCTGGTCGTGTGGATCATCGAAGCCACCGGCCGTCTGATCGGCGCCATCCTCGGCCTGGTCTTGATGATCGTGGGCGTGATCCTCACGGTGACCCTGATAGGCGCCCTGGTTGGGATCCCCCTGATCATCTTCGGGTTCATGCTGGTCATCCGCAGCCTGTTCTAAGCCTTGCTGTCCCTCAGCAAAATGAAAGACGCCCTGGCT
>CAZLEK010000133.1:0-6650 GCA_964558525.1 uncultured Candidatus Brevefilum sp. | reverse complement strand
GACATACCATGGGTTGGTGACCCTCAATGCGCTGATCGGATTATAATTAAACCACCCAGACACCGGAGGCTTGCCGATGCCCTCAAATCAATCAACAGGTATGGAATGCGGCGCAGCGGATTCACAAGCGCCCATGCTCACACCCCACCCCAATCGAGAGACCCACCTGGGACAACTCCCCATTATGCGGGCGCTGCCGACCCGCGGGCGGCGCATGGTGGGACCCTGGTGTTTTCTCGACACTTTTGGCCCGCTCTCCTTTAAGGGCAAAGGACCCATGCGGGTGCCGCCGCACCCCCATATTGGGCTACAGACGGTCACCTGGCTGTTGGAAGGTGAAATCCTGCACCACGACAGTCTCGGTTCCCGGGCCATCGTTTCCCCCGGCGGGGTCAACCTGATGACCGCTGGCAGGGGAATCGCCCATGCGGAAGAATCCCCAAAACAGCACAGCGGGAGATTGCGCGGCGTGCAGCTCTGGGCAGCTTTGCCCGAGGCTCACCGACAAATTGAACCCGCCTTCACCCATCTGGGATCGGTTCCGAAGATTGAGCTGCCAGGCGGATCCATCCAGCTGTTCGCCGGCGCTTATGGCGACAGCGCCTGCCCTGCGAGCTATTATTACAAGATCATTGGGATGGATGTGCAGGTTGAACCAGACCAGAGGATAGGCTTGAAACTCAATCCCCAATTTGAGCATGCCTTTTTAATGCTGCATGGTGATGGCTCTCTTGAAGGCCAGCCGTTTGCTGAGAAAACCCTCTATTATTTAGGCGCCAGCCGCGCAGAGCTAGCGATCAAGAGCCAGGGCGGCGGCCGGTTCTTGCTGATCGGTGGGCCGCCCTTCCCGGAAGAGATCCTCATGTGGTGGAATTTCGTCGCGCGTACGCCAGAAGAGATCCGCCAGGCACGGGAAGACTGGGAAGCGCACCGCCGTTTCGGTGATGTGCCGGGTTCCCGCATGACGCGGCTTTCAGCGCCAGACCCAGCCAGGCTTGCACAGCCCAATCCAGCCAGTTAAAATCCACATACGATCACCACGATCTTCTTTTATAAGCAATCCTTTGGAGGCACCCTGATGTCCAAGACACGCAAAATCCAACAGACAATCCGCAGCAAGCCCACCCTGGAAGGGGCTGGCGTGCACCTGCACCGCGCCTTTGGCAGCGCCCGTGAGGCGCGCCTGTTTGACCCCTTTCTGCTCCTGGATGATTTCAGGGGAGATGATCCCGCGAATTATGCCCTGGGCTTCCCGGAGCACCCCCACCGCGGCATTGAAACCATTACCTACGTCCTGGCAGGGACCGTCCGGCATGGCGACAGCCTGGGCAACGGCGGCGAGATCCAGGCTGGAGACGTCCAATGGATGACGGCCGGCAGCGGCATCCGCCATGAAGAGATGCCCAAAGGGGATGACCGGGGCCGCATGTACGGCTTTCAACTGTGGGCCAATCTCCCCCGCGCGAATAAGATGATGGCCCCACGCTACCAGGAGATCCAGAGTACAGATATCCCCACCGTAAACCTGGCAAATGATGTGCGTGTGAAGGTCATCTGCGGTGAAGTGAACGGCGTGCGCGGGCCTGCCGAAAACATCGTCATCAACCCGCAGCTGCTGGATATCAGCATCCCCCCGGAGACGAGCTTTACATTTCCCACCCCCCCGGGTCACACGGTTCTTGCCTATGTATTCGAGGGCAAAGGGCTATTCTGCCAGGAATCGGACCCCTTCGCCTTCCAGAGGGAAGGCAGCAATTACTTCGACATGCAACACGAACGCTGGCTGGGGAACCGTACCCTGATCCTGTATGAGGACGGCGACCAGATCCAGGTAAAAACTCAAGGGGATCCGGTACGGTTCCTGCTGGCCTCAGGTCAGCCGCTCAAGGAACCGATCGCCTGGTATGGGCCGATCGTGATGAACACCGATGCTGAACTGCGCCAGGCGTTTACAGACTTGAAAAATGGGACATTTATTAAGCAAACCACTTAAACGATTTATGTCAGGATCAACACTGTATCCATCGGATCTCTGAATGCAGGGGGAAGACAGACTTCCAGTTCATCATTCTGCCACCGGATTGGCAGGTGAGTTCCATCCCTGAGCAGGTGCGCCTTTGTAATGGCTTCAGGAAGCCCCTGCAGTCGCACACAATCCGAGAGGTAGTCCAAAACGTGAACATAATGGCAGCTTCCCTTGCGCGTGCTGACGGATTGCTGAGTCAGAGGGATTGCCCCCGCCTGGGTGCCGTAGATGCTCTCACCATTTGACAACAACCAGGCCCCCACCTCGCGTAATCTTTGGGCATGTACCGGCAGGATCTGGCCCTGGGCATCCGGCCCGACATTGAGCAAGAAGTTAGCCCCCAGGCTGGCAGTGCGCACCAGGGTGTGAACCAGGTGGCGGGTAGATTTGTGGTTGTGATCCTCAAAATGGATCCCCCAGTGATCGTTGATCGTCATACAGACTTCAATGGGCAGGCCGTAGATTTCATCTGTGTTGAACCCAGCCGTGTTCTCCCCAGGCAGGTCCTGCTCGAAGCCCTGCACATCTTCCCCGGGCAGCGGTTGGGCGTGGCGGTTGTTGTGAATGACGGCATCCGGCTGCAGCTCCCGAATGAGACCGTAAAGCCGCTCGTACTCGAAGCACCCGCCAGGCTGAAAATATGCGTTTTCTTCGGTAATGTCCTGGCGCGGCCAGTCGCCGTCGAACCAGAGGCAGCCCAGCTCCCCATATTGGGTGCAAAGCTCGCGCACCTGCCCGTGCAGGAAGCCGAGGTAATCGTCCCAGGCCAGGCCGCTCTCTTCCCGGAAGCGGTAGGCGGGGTGGCGCCAGTCCAGCAGAGAGACATAAAAACCCAGTTTGAGGTCGCCGTTCTGCGCGCAAGCTTCCGCCAGTTCAGCCAGGGGATCACGCCCGAAGGGAGTGTGGGTGATTTTATACTCGCTCAGCTGGGTGTCAAACATGCTGAAGCCATCATGGTGCCGGCTGGTGACGACCATGTATTTTTGCCCGGCATCGGCTGCCAGCCGCACCCACTCCTGCGCATTGAACTTCTGTGGGTTGAATTGCGAAGCCAGCTGCTCGTAATCCGCTGGGGAGATTTTCTCCCAATGCATGACCCATTCGCCCCGCCCCAGCAGAGAATACAACCCCCAGTGGACAAACATCCCAAACCGGGCGTCCTGGAACCAATTCAATCCATTTTGTGACACTTGGGTGACCATCTTACCTCCTGAAGCTTTCAAGGTGTGGCTACAGCTATCATATCAGACATCCTGGAAATGAACCTGCCTGGCGTTGAATAATCTGATCCATTAGACAGAAGGTCATCGCTTTTGACCAATAACCCGACAGGTCAATGTTTTAAAGAATGACACCCAAAAAGCAGCTGCTTTGGGATTGATACCAATAAAAAATCCTTTTCTTTAACACCTTCATGCCCTTGGTCAGGACAATTGCAAAGTCATAGGGTGCAGTCCGGTTTTGACTGCACCATTAATACAATGACCTGAGGATTACTTGGTCTAGTCAATTACGAGTTAATTTGGGGGCCATATGCACTTCACTCATTAAAAACGGGTCCTTTGGGACAATTATTAAATGAATTCGGCGGGGTGAAACCCGCACCCCGCCCCACAAGCCAATAGATTCGCATACCCTTCGAGGTTGTGTATTGGGTCACATTTTTTATAAAATCTCTAACCAAGATTATTAAGACTTTGCGATCACCCTGTGCCCCTTGTGACCTTAGTTGTGAGCTTTTATCCACTGATTTATAATTTACGCACAAGTGAGATTAAGTCGGATAAGCGTGGAACATCAAATGGACGAATTCGAACTGCTGATCGACCTTCACAAAACTGCCCACCGGCAGGGTCCCGGCGACGACACGGAAACAATGCTTGCGCTCGATCTCGCCAGGGTGGATCGAGATGTGCCCCTAAAAGTCGCCGACATTGGCTGCGGCACGGGGGCTTCCACCCTGGTCCTGGCTCAAAGCCTAAAAAATGCGCAGATCACAGCTGTGGACTTCCTCCAGGAATTTCTGGACGAGCTTCATAACCGAGCAATAAGCATGGGCGTGTCTGAGAAGATCACCACCCTGGCCGGTTCCATGGACGCGCTGCCCTTTGGGGAGGCGGAACTGGACCTGATCTGGTCGGAAGGGGCGATTTATAATATCGGCTTTGAGAAGGGCATCCGGGACTGGCGGCGTTTTCTCAAGCCAGGCGGGGTCCTGGTGGCTTCAGAAATCACCTGGATGACGGACTCCCGCCCGGCCGGACTGGCGCGGTATTGGGCCGAGGCGTACCCCGAAATTGACCTGGCTTCCTCAAAAATCCGCCTCCTGGAGCAGTACGACTACGCGCCCATCGGGTACTTTGTTTTGCCAGAGCACTGCTGGCTGGAGAATTACTACCGCCCGATGCAGGGCCGCTTTGAGGGGTTCCTCGACCGGCATGGTCACAGCGCGGAAGCCCAGGCCATCGTGGCTGCGGAACAGAAGGAGATCGAACTTTATGAGCAATTCAAAACCTTTTTCAGCTATGGCGTTTATATCGCGAAAAAGGTTGAATCTAAACCTTAGCACTCCTTTTCAAAGGCTGGTCGTGATCCATTCTCAAGGACCGCCACTTCCACCTGGTCCAAGAGGTTGCCTATTTTGCTCACATCGACATCCGCCGTCCTCACGGTCCCAACAGAAGCCGCACTCACAGCTGCGGCCATTTTCAAAGCAGCACGCAGATCCTGCTGCTCCGATAGAACCCAGGCCAGGGCTGCAGAAACCGCATCTCCCGCGCCAGCGGCATTGACCGTTTCTTGAGCAGGACAGCGGGCATGGTACAACACATTATCATTGATTGCGAGGATCCCCTGCGCTCCTAATGTGATCACCAGGGTCTTGAGCTCACAGGCCGCGTAGATTCGCCTTGCTATGGAAGGTATTTCAGCCAAAGTCGGACTGCTGCAGTTAAAGGTCCGAACAAATTCTCCCTGGTTCATCTTCACGATTTCAGGCCCGGCTTTGATGGCGTGAAGCATCGGTTCACCCGCAACGTCCACCAGGCAGGGAATGCCAGCTTGATTGCAGATGGCTACCGCCTGATAATAAAAATCACTGCTCAAGCCTGGCGGAAGCGAACCGCCGAAAATGACAAATTTTGACGTTACCAGATTCTCTTTGATGCAATCCAGAAGTTGCTTTTCATCATCCTCTCTGACAACAAGGTTTCCAACCGTGAGATGGCTGTGCCGCTGGTGCTTGCGCTCCACGATGACATAAGACACCCTTGTTTCTCCCCCCACCCAGATCGGCGCCGCCTGAAATCCATAAGAATCGATAATTGAGAGCAGTTCTTTCCCATTTTCCCCAGCAAAGAAGCCGAGATTATTGGATTCAACCTTGAGATGATGAAGCGCCACCGCTGCATTCAATCCCTTCCCGCCCACGCATGGGATGAGCCGATCAACCCGATTTGTGGTCCCGAGAAACCATTCATCCAACAGGATCACGTTATCAACAGCCGTATTCGGGCAGACCGTGAGTATCATCTTGCTTTAGATCAACTTTCCAAACAAAACAGCAAAGGCATTGTTATGGATTCGATCCAGGCAGTCCAGGGCCACCAGCAGGTCTTTGGCTGCGACGATGATACCGTGCCGCGGCATCAATACGGCTGCGCCCTTGGTTTGCAATCGCGCCTCTTGACCTCGAAATGCTTTGACGATCTTATTGGCCTGATCCTTGGAATAAGGCGCTGCCGGTTCATGATAGCGCAGAACCCCATAGGAATCGTTGGATCTCAAAACGGGAGGCGGGCTGATCTCTTTCGCCAGAAAGGGGTTCAGATATTTCGGATGGGCGTGAATGATGCCGTTAACAAATGGAAAGGCTCCATAAATGGCCAGGTGGGAAAAGCCCTCTTTTGTGAAGTGGGGGTCACCGAGCAGGCTTTCTACCTCACGCAGATTTCCCTGGACGATATTCTCAGCCTCTAAAGACCAATGAAAAAACGGCCCAGCGCCGGTGGGAGAGAAATATACCTGGTCACCTTCTTTTATACTGATATTCCCACCCGGGAGATCTGTCAGGTTTCTGTCAAAAATCAGCCTGCCAACATGAGCGATGAGTTCAGGGGGAGTCATTCTTTGAGCAATTGTCTTCATTTTCTATCCTCGAAAAATCAATTTCCATTTCGGTAGAATCCTCTTTGAATTTTACATCAGATTTACCTCTGGTCATAAACACCGTACCTCCCCTAAGGAAATCGCAAAATCATTTTGATAAGAAAACCGTTTCTTAATTGTTTAATAATGATTCTCACTCAGCTCAAGCAGCTAAACCTCATGAAATTATTTACGATTTATGGAGTGGATTTCGTTGTGGGAAGTGTTTCTTAGATAATCTCTTGATGCGTAATTTCAGTTTCATAACCATTTTAGTGTCTGCTCAGGCATTAGGCAAAAACTTAACACAATACCCTTTGGGCACGATGCGTACACACGATACCCCGAGGGTACGATGAGGGCACAAAGAAAAAGCTTTTTCTACTAAAAATCATCATCATCTTCACTAAGCCGGCTAATTTCTTTCCTGCGCAGGTTCCTCTTTCATAAACCTCAGGCTCAGTGAATGGCATTTGAG
>CAZLEK010000132.1:0-6658 GCA_964558525.1 uncultured Candidatus Brevefilum sp. | reverse complement strand
AATGGGGCAGGGTGAATGGGGCAGGGGCAATGGGGCTGGATGAATGGGGCAGGAGCAATTGGGCGGAGTGAATGGGGTAGGGGCAATGGGGCAAGGTCAATAGGCAGGATGAATGGGGGAGGGTGAATGGGGGGCAGGCATGAAGGAAATAACTTTCTGTTTTTCATGGCAGTCCTGCGCGCCTTAAGGGCTGAATGTTATAATAAAGAAAATACCAAACCATGATACCTAGAGCGGAATTAATATGAGAGCAGTCATCCAAAGAGTGACCCAGGCGAGCGTGACGGTTGAGGGAAAGGTGGTCGCCGAGATTGGGACCGGCCTGTTGATTTTGCTGGGGATTGCCCCGGAGGATTCGATGGGGAACGCGGAACAATTGGCTGATAAGATCGCCCACCTGAGGATCTTCGAGGATGATGAAGAGAAAATGAACCTTTCCCTGCGTGATGTGGGCGGGGCGGCCATTGTTGTTTCTCAATTCACCCTATTTGCAGATACCAGCCGGGGGCGCAGGCCTTCGTTTATCGGCGCAGCCAAACCCGACACAGCGGAACCCCTGGTGGGGTCGTTTGTCAAGCTGCTGGCGGCGCGCGGCATACCAACGCAAGCGGGTGTGTTTGGCGCTCACATGGATGTGGCGCTGGTCAACGCTGGGCCGGTGACCATTGTCATGGATTATTGATGATTGAAGAAGGTCCGCATGGCGCGGACCAGCGCGACCGAACCAGGTTGTTGATTGAGAAAACAGCAGAGACCAATTATCGAGCCGCCTTGCCGGGCGGCCCTTGGTTTGTAGGTTTTGTTGTGGGTCCTTAAGGCAAAATAAGAGACTTGATTTTACGCATCCATTCCGTCCGCCAAACGGGCGGCGCGCAGGGTGTTTTGCAGGAGCATGGCGATGGTCATCGGCCCCACACCGCCGGGGACGGGGGTGATCGCGCCGGCGACTTGCTTGGCTTCTTCAAAGGCCACATCGCCCACCAGGCGGTAGCCGCGCTTGCTTGAGCCGTCTTCCACGCGGTTCACGCCCACATCAATGACCGTGGCGCCGGGCTTGATCCAATCCCCTTTGACATATTCCGGGATGCCTACGGCGGCGATCAGCACATCGGCGGCGCGGGTGACGGCGGGGATATCCTGGGTGTGGGAATGGCAGATCGTGACGGTGCTGTTGGCGCTCACCAACAGCAGGCTGACGGGCATCCCCACGATGTTTGAACGGCCGAGCACCACCGCGTTGGCGCCGTCCAGTTCAGCGCCTGCTTCTTCCAATAAATACATCACACCGGATGGGGTGGCCGGGACAAACAGTGGGTCGCGTCCTTTCTGAGCCAGCCGGCCGATATTGATCGGATGAAAGCCGTCCACATCCTTTTTCAGGCTGATGCTGTTTAATACGCTTTCCTCGTCCAGACCAGCGGGCAGGGGCAGCTGCACCAGGATGCCGTGAATTTCAGGGTCGGCGTTCAGCTTGCGGACCAGCACTTCCACATCTTCCTGGTTGGCGTTCGCGGGCAGTTCGTGGCCGATGGATTTGATTCCCGCTTCCTGGCAGGCTTTGTGTTTCATCCGTACATAAACCTTGGAGGCGGGGTTGTCACCGATGATCACGGTGGCCAGCCCAGGGGCGGAACGCCCGGCTGCCACTCGCTCGCTGACTTCTTGTTTCACTTTCTCCCGCAGGGATTCAGCGATTGCTTTCCCATCGATGATCTTTGCTGTCATAGAACCTCCAAAATTAGTTAGAATTTTAAGGATTATACCCGAATCAGGGGTTATAATTTCTAATTATGAGCGAGAACAAAGCAGCAAAAAAAATGGTGGTGGGGATTGCCGGCGGGACCGGCTCGGGAAAAACAACCCTGGCTGATCTGATCCTTGAGAACATTGGTCGAGAACGAATCGCTTATCTGCCGCATGACGCCTATTACCGGGATCAAAAGAACCGCTCCTTGGAAGAACGGGCCAAAGTCAATTATGATCACCCTGATTCTTTGGAAACGGAATTGCTGATCGACCACATTCACCAGCTTAAAGCAGGCCAGCCGGTGGCTATGCCCGTTTATGATTTCACCAGGCACAGCCGGAAAGATGAAACGAAGATCGTTGAACCGCAGCCGGTCATCATGGTGGAAGGGATCTTGATCTTTGTGGAGAAGGAATTGCGGAACCTGTTTGATATGAAAATCTATGTGGATACGGATGCCGATATCCGCTTCATCCGGCGGTTGACCCGCGATATTGAAGAGCGAGGTCGGACCGTGCAGTCAGTGATCAAACAGTATCTTGACACCGTCCGTCCAATGCATCTGGAATTTGTTGAATCCTCAAAACGATACGCTGATATCATCGTCCCGGAAGGGGGGTTGAATACCGTTGCCCTGGATATGGTGATTGCTCGTCTGCTTTCATTATTGAATGGAGAACGCCCCGTTGACGCCAAGCGAAAACATGCCGCTTCCTAATAAAAACCAACAGCCAGAGGTTTCCCAGCCCAAGGATGCCAAATCTAAGCGAAAATTAAACATATTGCGTGCGGTCGTCCTGCTGGCCGTGATCGCGCTGACGGTGGTGCTGGTCATTTACCGGGAGGAGATCCAAAGGCTGCAGGCCTTTGGCTACCCGGGGATCTTTTTGTTTTCCATCCTGGCAAATGCCACAATTTTGATCCCGGTACCTGGGGTGGTGTTCACTTCCGCCATGGGGGCAGTTTTCAATCCCTTGTTTGTGGCTTTTGCGGCGGGCGCTGGCGCGGCTTTGGGGGAGCTCTCGGGTTATATGGCCGGCTTCAGCGGGCAGGCAGTGGTGGAGGATTCGCCGCGCTACCAGCGTGTGGTGCGCTGGATGGAAAAGTACGGGGATATCACCATTCTGGTTCTGGCTTTTATCCCCAACCCCCTGTTTGACCTGGCCGGCATGGTGGCCGGTATTTTAAAGATGCCGGTCTGGAAATTTTTGATCTTTTGTGTGATCGGCAAGATCTTGAAGATGATGATGTTTGCCTACGCCGGAAATTGGGTCATGCAGGTGATTGAAAATATTTTTTAGATTGGTTTGATGGCTGGAATTGATGACGTGAAGGGTGAGGAGACCATGGATCTGAACAAAATTGATGCTTATATTGAGGACCACCTCGACCAGAGCGTGGAGGAACTCTCAAGGCTGTGCGCTCAACCCAGTGTGGCGGCCCAAAACCTGGGGATTGAGGACTGCGCGGCAATGGTGGCAGAGAGCCTGAAGCAACGCGGGTTTGAAGTCCGGGTAATGCCAACCGCTGGCTCACCGGTGGTATTTGGTGAGCGCAAAGGCCGTCATGATAAAACCCTGATCGCCTACGATCATTATGACGTGCAGCCGCCCGAACCGCTGGAACTCTGGGAGACACCCGCCTTTGAACCGACCCTTCGGGATGGCAGGCTGTATGCGCGCGGGGTGGCCGATAACAAAGGTAATTTTGTTGAGCGCCTGCATGCCATTGACGCTGTTCTTGAGGCAGCGGGGGAGCTGCCCTGCAATGTTAAGTTCATTGTCGAAGGAGAAGAAGAGATCGGATCCGTTCACCTGGAAGCTTTCCTCAAAGAGCACAGGGATCTGCTTGCAGGGGATGTGTGTGTATGGGAAGTGGGCGGTGTGGACCATGAGAACGTCCCGATCCAAATGGTGGGGCTGCGGGGCATTTGCTATGTCGAACTGCGCGCCCGCACGGCCAACCAGGATGTGCATTCTGGCACCGGCGGGTCGATCTTTCCCAACGCGGCCTGGCGTCTCGTGTGGGCGCTGGCCAGTTTGAAGGATAAGGATGAAAATATCCTGCTGCCGGGTTTTTATGAAGATGTGCTCGCGCCGACGGACCGGGAAAAGGAACTCCTGGCGCAGGCGCCGGCGATGTTGGCATATTACCGGGAGAAGTATGGCATCCAGCGCTTCCTTAAAGATATTGATGACGAACTGGAGCTGGCCATTGAGGCGGTCTATAAGCCGACCTGCACGATTTGCGGGCTTTCCTCGGGCTACGAGGGCTCGGGATCGAAAACCGTCCTGCCGGCGGAAGCGATGGCCAAGGTGGATTTCAGGCTGGCGCCGAATCAAACACCGGAAAAAGTGCTGACACAGCTGCGATCGCACCTGGATGCGCACGGGTTTACAGATATTGAGATCATTGACCTGGGCGGCAATCCCCCGGCGAAAACCGATCCAGACCATCCCGCCGTGTTGATCGCAGTGGAGGCGGCCAGGGGCGTCTATGAAAAGCCAGCCCGGGTGATCCCCATGATCGGTGGTTCTGGGCCGAACTTCATGTTCCAAAAGTATCTGGGGGTGCCGATTATCTCATCCGGGGCGGGCGATTCGGAGAGCCGGGCGCACGCGCCCAATGAATCGATCAGCCTGGATCTGTATATCAAAGGCGCCAAACACTTTGCCCGGATCCTGGCGGGAATGGGATCTTATTAGGCCGGGTGTAGAGCGGATCCGGGTTTGGGTTTTGGCAGCCAGTGACAGGCCGGATACACTGCCAATTTTGTAAAAATTTGGTAAGATAAGCACCCTTTTTGTGGTAAGCGAGTTTTTACAATGCAGCAGAAGTTGGTTAAAACATGACAAATTTTGAACAAGAACAAAAGAAAAACATTCTATTGGATTGGATGATCCGGTTTTTGGAGGGCATCCTTGTTGGGATTGGTTTCATTACCCCGGGATTGTCAGGCGGGGTGCTGGCAGTGGTGTTTGGTATTTATGAACCCCTGATGCGCTTTCTGGGAAACCTGAGAGAAAAATTTGTCAAGAATGTGGTGTATTTCCTGCCGGTGGGGTTGGGAGGGATCATTGGCGTGGTGGCCTTCTCCGCCGTGGTGGATTTTGCTTTTAGCAATTATCCGGCCCAGTTCACCTGGTTGTTCATCGGCTTTATCGCCGGGACCTTCCCCTCCCTGTTGAAAACTTCAGGCGAGCAGGGAAGGAAGAACTGGCACTGGCTTTTGCTGGTTGGGGTTGCTGTTGGGACCTTGTTCTTAATGCGGTGGCTGGATAATGTCCAGGGCGTTCAGCTGGCGCCTTCTTTTACCAATTGGCTGATGAGCGGCGCGTTGATCGGCCTGGGGGTGGTGGTGCCAGGCATGAGTCCTTCCAATTTCTTAATTTACCTGGGCTTATATCAACCGATGGCTGCTGGCATTCGGAGCCTGGACCTGGGTGTGATCGTCCCATTGTTATTGGGCGGCCTGGGCTGCGTTTTGCTGCTGGCCCGGCTGATCGCCTGGTTGTTCAAGAAATATTACACGCTGATGTATCACTTGATCCTGGGTGTCGTGGTGGGCTCCACCATTGTGATCATCCCAGAGGGCGTTCGTGGGTGGGGGGTGGCCATCAGCGCCGGCATGTTCCTGGCGGGCGCGGCGGTTTCCTACGGCCTGGCCAAACTGGATGAGAAGTATGCACGTGAACCACTTGTCGGATAATTATTCCTCCTGGTGTTTGCTTAGCTAGATCAATCACCCCCTCAAGATAGGGGGTGTTTTTTTTGGATTCAATCGGGAGCCGTCCTAAGCTTCTGGTGTGATAGAGGCCTGGCGTTCGCCTGCATCGCAGCTTGATCGCCGCAACCGCCTCACTGCGGCCAAGCCGGCAAGCACATCAGTGTGATCGGGCATTGATTGGATGAAAAGGGCGACAATTGGATCCGAAAACCATCAGTCACAGCATAAACTTTAATTTTGCGGCTGCCCCGAAATAAGCTTCTCAAATTTTGGACTCGAACCGACGGCGGATATAATTAACCCACACTCAGCATAAGGAGCTGCTCATGACGCTTTACGATCAATTTGCCGCCATTTACCAGCGCGGGCCTTATCTGCGCTTCTCTCAGGCTCTGGCTGAATCTGTTCTGCCAGATTTTCTGACCGACCTGGGCCTAAAGCCAACGGATGTGCTCGACGTTGCCTGTGGGGAGGGCAGCTTTGCGGTCGCGATGTCCAAGCTGGGATACAACGTGACCGGGGTTGATCAATCTCATCAAATGATCGACCTGGCGGTGGAACGCGCCAGGGAGGAAAACCAACCGGTCAACTTCTACGTCGAGGACATGCGCTCTCTGCCATATGAAGATGATTTTGACCTGGTGACCTGCTTTTTTGACAGCCTGAATTATATGCTCACGATTAAAGACCTCCAGGAAGCCTTTCAGAATGCCTATCATGCGCTGCGGTCGGGCGGGCATTATATCTTTGATATGAACACCTTGTATGGGTTGGCTGTGGATTGGATGCGCCAGGAAACTTACATTCAGAATGAAGGGGAGGACTTTATTGAGATCCACCGCCAATCTTTTGATTATGAAAACCAGGTAGCGACCATGGCGATCACCATTTTTAAGCAGCGTGATACGCTGTGGGAGCGGGTTGACGAGGTGCACCGGGAGCGCGGCTATCCCATTGCGGATCTCCAATTTTTGCTTCATGAAATTGGCTTCGAAATTACCGGCATGTACGGCAGCTTAAAAAAGCGCTCCGAGCTTCAGCAGACATCCCCAAGGGTTTGGTTCGCCGCTCGAAAACCCTGATGGTGTTCCATGCGTTCTGATTTGAAACGATGCTGCTTGAGAATTGGGCTGAACACTCCCGTGATTAAGCCGCCTGGCCCGGTTTTTTCGCTGGGAATGAAC
>CAZLEK010000131.1:306-6699 GCA_964558525.1 uncultured Candidatus Brevefilum sp. | reverse complement strand
ATGTAATATTGCGGATGCGCTCAAATGCCATTCACTGAGCCTGAGGTTTATGAAAAAGGAACCTGCGCAGGAAACAAATTAGCCGGCATAGTGAAGATGACGATTATTTTTAGCAGAAAACTCTTTTTCTTTGTGTCCTTCGTGTGTACTTCGTGTCCTCATCGTGCCCAAAGGGTATTGTGTTTATTTTTTGCCCAATGCCTGAGTAGACACGTAGAAAACACTTTTTCTTCGTGCCCTCAGCGTGCCCTCGGGGTATTGTGTGTACTCATCGTGCCCTCGGGGTATTGTGTCCTCATCGTGCCCGAAGGGTATTGTGTTAATTTTTACCCAATGCCTGAGCAGACACAAAAATATTATTAAAAACCATCCTTTTGAGGGTCTGATCTGAAAACTCAGCTTTCAACAGTTTGATGAGTCTTGGTCAAACACAAAAAGCCCTTAAACTTCCCACCGCTGGCGTCATCCTTTCCTGGAAATCTCGGGTATGATTTGGTTTGTCATTAGTCATCAGTCCTGCTGCAAAATGCTGCCGGATCGCTTACAGCGGAGAGAAAATGCAATTAGGAATCATCGGACTGCCGCAATCAGGGAAGACCACCCTCTTCAACGCGCTGACCCAAGGGAACGTCCCCACCGGGATCAGCGGCGGCAAAATTGAAGTCCACACAGCCGTGGTTGACGTGCCGGACCAACGGGTGGGGCAGTTGGCCGCCATCTTCAAACCCAAAAAGATCGTCCATGCCAAGGTAACCTACGCCGACATTGCCGGCCTGGCCGGGAAAGCTTCCTCCGGGAACATCTCAGGGCCCTTGCTGAACACCCTGGCCCAAATGGATGGTTTTATCCATGTCGTCCGCCATTTCACCAACCCCAGCGTGCCGCATGCGGAAGGCAGCGTGGACCCGCTGCGGGATATCGCCGCCATGGAGACGGAGTTGATGCTCAACGACCTGATCATCGTCGAACGCAAATTGGGCCGGCTGAAGGAGGAGAAACAACGCGGCGGCGTGGGCCGAGACAAGGCTGTGGTGGCCCGGGAAATGGCTTTGTTTGAGAAACTCCAGGAGATCCTGTCGGATGAAGTCCCCCTGCGAAACGAGTCCTTTACAGAAGAGGAACACAAGCAGCTCTCGAGCTACGGCTTATTAAGCCGCAAACCGCAGCTGATCGTCATCAACCAATCCGAAGACCAGGAACCAATCCAGGTTGACACACCTTATGCCAGTACAAAGGTCATCTGCATGCCGGCCAAATTGGAAATGGATATTGGCCAGCTGCCGCCCGAAGAAGCCCAGGTCTTTCTCGAGGAATACGGCATTCAGGAGCCCAGCCTGAACCGCTTCATTCGCCTGTCCTATGAATTGTTGGGGCAAATCTCTTTTTTCACCGGCTCTGAAAAAGACGTCCATGCCTGGACGGTCTCCCAGGGCGCCACCGCACGGGAAGCCGCCGGAACGATCCATTCGGATATGGAAAAAGGCTTCATTCGGGCTGAGGTGATCAGCTGTGAAGAACTGGTCTCCCTGGGTGGATTGGCGGAAGCCCGGGCGGAGGGCAAACTGCGGCTGGAAGGCAAGAGCTACATCGTTCAGGATGGGGATTACATCATCATCCGGTTCAATATTTAAGTTCAATAATGTTTGAATGCAGTCAGTAGAACCAGCCGCCGTTTTCGGTCATACCCCCAGCTCAGGAAATAACTGAGCACAAGAATGGTCGCCAGGTAAGCGGCCAGCAAACCATCGGACAAACCCAGCGCGCTCAGGGCGGAACCATTCAGAAAGATAAAGGGCCAATGCCAGGCCCACCAGGTTAGGAGCGCAATCAATTTGCCTTGTTTTTGGGGAAATTTTGCCCGTAAGTATTCTGTCGCCCGGTCCTTGAACCCCAAATAATCGCCAATCGGTCCAATCAACAGCGCTGCCATCAGGTTAAACACCAGGACTGCAGGGTGAAATAACCCCACCAGACGGCTAGGCAGTTGGCCGGTCAGTAACTGGTGAAAATAAAAGCTCGTGATCAAGACCGGGTAGGCAGCAAATCCCATCACCCCCCAGAAATTAACTGCCAATCGGGTTGGCTGGATCCCCCTGGTTAATTTGATCAGACCAATGGCGATCAAGGCCGGCAGGAAACCGCCCAATACAATTAAGAGACTCACCCATAAATTCGTCCGGTCAGGGCGGCTTCCTGCAGCAGCCAGAGACCACCATCCCAGGGAAATGATCAGCCCCAAAACCAACCGGACGAGAACTTTAAACGACTTTTGGGTCATCAACGAATGGTTCATTTCTTCTCCCAGGGGCTGCCGATTTTCATCTAGCTTGATTCTATAGACTCCAAGTTAAGGTTTTGAGGGCAATGGTTTAAGAACCCTTAAAGGTTCTGAAAACAAATTGCCCGCCCGCCTTGATTCCCAATCCCAAACGCCTCAAATTCGATCTGAGCGGCAATTTCGTTGACGGGCATCCAGCGCAACGGTAGAATCCAACCCATCATGGCAAAACTTTTAAGCGCATTAAATCCGCAGCAGCAGCAGGCCGTGGCGGCGCCGCCAGGGCCTGTCCTCGTCCTGGCCGGCCCCGGCTCAGGCAAGACCCGGGTGCTGACTTACCGCATCGCCTACCTGATCGCCGCCCTGGGAGCGCCGGCTTATCAAATTCTGGCGGTTACCTTCACCAATAAAGCCGCTCGGGAGATGGAAGGCCGCGTGGAAGGCTTGTTGGGCGGAAAGACCAACGGCCTCTGGCTGGGCACCTTCCACGCCATTTGCGGCCGTATCCTGCGCAGGGAAGCTGAACACCTGCCCATCGACCACAACTACGTGATCTTTGACGCCGACGACCAGCTGTCCCTGGTTAAACGGGTGATCAAAGAACAACGCTTGAATGAGAAAGATTACCGCCCCAGGCAGGTCCACGCCAGCATCAGCAAAGCAAAAAACGACCTGATCGGTGCGGAAGATTACCCGATAGCCAACCACCGGGATGAAGTCATTCAACACATCTTTACGGCTTACCAGGCCTATCTGGTGGCCAGCAATGCCCTGGACTTTGACGACATGCTGCTCTATACCGCCCAATTGCTCGAAAGCAACCCGGTCGTGCGTGAAAAATATGCCCAGCGCTTCCAGCACATCCTGGTGGACGAATTCCAGGATACCAACCAGGCCCAGTACTACCTGCTCTATCACCTGGCCTCTCACCACAAGAACATTTTTGTCGTTGGCGATGAAGACCAATCCATCTACCGCTGGCGCGGCGCAGACTATCGCAACGTGCAGCGCTTCACCCAAGATTTTGACCAGGCCCAGAAGATCCTTCTGGAGCAAAATTACCGCTCCACCCAGACCATCCTGGATGCGGCGGTGGCTGTCATCGATGAAAACCCCAACCGCACCCCGAAAAACCTGTTTTCAGACCGCGGCGAGGGGGAAGCCATTCTCATCTACGAAGCAGGCGACGATCATGAAGAAGCTGATTATGTGGTTGATGCCATTTCCCGCCAGGTGAATCTGGGTCAGGCTCGTGAGTCTGATTTTGCGGTCATGTACCGCACCAATGCCCAATCCCGGCTTTTAGAAGAAGCCTTTCGCCGGGCCAACATGAGCTACCGGCTGGTCGGTGCGCAGCGCTTCTACGGCCGCCGTGAGGTCAAAGATATGATCGCCTTCCTCAAGGTGGTCTACAACCCCCAGGATGAGGTCAGCCTGGCCCGCACGATCAACCTGCCCTCACGTGGGATCGGTTCAGTGACCCTGGAGAAGCTGCAGGCCCGCGCCCGCCAAACCGGCCTGAGCAGCGGCGAGGTCTTGCTGGCCCTCGTCGCCGGTGAAGCCGGACAAGCCCATCGAGACCACCTTGACCGGGCTGCAGCCCGGTTGGCGCCCTTTGCCCAGCTGCTGGCGGACTGGCGCGAGAGCCTGCACATGCTCTCCCTGACGGCCCTGTTCGACCAGATCCTCCTGGACACAGGCTACGAAAGCTACATCAAAAGCGAAGCCGACGAAGAACAGGATCGCTGGGCCAACGTGCTGGAACTGCGCCAGGTGCTGCTGGAATATGAGCAGCGCGGTCTGGCGGAATTCCTGGAAGCCATGGCCCTGGTGGCCGATCAGGACACCCTGCCGGAGACCCTGGACGCCCCCACCTTGCTCACCCTGCACGCCGCCAAGGGCCTTGAGTTCTCCCAGGTTTTCATCATCGGCCTGGACGAACACTACCTGCCCCACAGCCGCTCCCGGGATGACCCGGAGGCGATGGCGGAAGAACGCCGCCTGTTTTATGTCGGCCTCACACGCGCCAAAGACCGCCTGTTCCTCCTCAGGGCTCGCCGGCGCCGCAGCCCCTACGGCAGTTATGAAACCATGCAGCCCTCTCGCTTTTTAGAAGCCATCCCCGAGGGACTGGCGCACGGGAAGATCAGCAGCAGTTATGAGCATCGCGAGAGCTATGATATCCACGCCTACCAATGGGACCAGGCCTACGGCGCTGCCGCCCGCCGCACTACCCAGCAGCCCGAACCCGTACAGGAACAACGCTTCTTCCCCGAAATGCGGGTGGAGCATCCCGTCTACGGCGAGGGGACCGTTCGGGCCAGCCGTTTAGAGTACGGCGATGAGACCGTGGAAGTCTATTTTGAAGGTCTGGGGTTAAAGGCCCTGGTGGCCTCCATGTCCCGGCTGGAAATCCTCGATGATTGAGCCCCGAACAGGACAAGATTGATCCATGAAGCGCCTGAAAATTGGCCTGATCCTGGTGTGCTTACTCTCCGGCCTGGCCTGCACCCTGACCTCACCCACGCCGGCCTCCTGGGCACGCACACCCACCGCACAGGCCGAGGCCAGGACGGAAACCGCCGCCGCCCAAACAGCCCAGGCCGTGTTTGCTGAAGACCCCACCAAGACGCCCCTTCCCCAACCGCCCACTCAAACCGAACCCCCGCCAACACAAACCCCAACGCGCATGCTCAATGGGCCCTGGCTGGTGTTTCCCCAGCCTGGCGGCGGAGGGCTGGCGGCCTTTGATCTGGAAGCGAAGCAGAACCTGGAAATTGACCTGCCCCAGCCGATTTATTTTACTGACCTGTTGGACGGCCGCTCCCCACAAGATGGCATTTTGGTCATCCGGGCAGGTTCTCCTGAAAACCTGGATGAGCTGGCCCTCTACCAGGTGAAGCTCCCTGAGGCGGAGGTCACCAAAATTACACCCCTGCTGTCCCTCAGGCTGCAGCGGCAGATCGTCAATCAGGAAGGCAGCCGGGCCGCGGAGACCCTCCAGGCCCTGACCCGCGAGCAAAACCTGGCCTGGTCTCCCGATGGGCGCTACCTGGCCTTCTCAGCCGCCCTGGACAACGACTCCAGCGATCTATATGTATACGATTCTTTGCGCCAGGAAATTCGGCGGCTTAACGGCCTGTATACCCACAACGGCCGCCCCTTTTGGTCACCGGGTGGGAACTGGTTGGTTTCACAGGAATTCGACCGCCTCCCTGAGGAAGGTTCCTGGAACGCGGTCAACTTCACCGCGCTGCGCGTTCCGGGCTACGACGATCAGAACGCCCTCTACCAACCACCCGAGGGCAGCCTGGGGGAGGTTTATCTCGGTTGGATCAATGCCCAGAGCTTTCTTTGCTATTCTCAAACTGCCGAAGGCCCGCAAAAGATCCGCCAGGTGAACCTGGAATCCCTGAAAACCAATCTTGTGTTTGACAGCCCTTTCCTTCAGGCAGCCTTTGATCCGGAAACAAAACTGCTGGCATTGATCCAGGACCAGGGAGTTGCCCTGAGCCAGGGGGACCCAGCTGGGATCTACGTTATCGACCCCGGGACCACCCGCCCCCGGTTGATCCGCGCCGGAGACTTCAACCGATTATCCTGGGACCAAGGCGGGGTCTTCATCGCCGCTGGCCCGCGCGGTGTATTTGCCTTCCCACCGGATGGCGCCAGCTTCTTTTTGGCTGAAGAGGCCTGGGCCAGCCTCTCGCCCAGCAAAAACTGGATGATCGCCTGGGGCGAGGAAACCCTGGTTGGCGCTCGCCTGTACCAGCCACCGGTCAGCGATCCCCTCCAGACGATCTGGGAGTCGCCAGTGCAGGAGGCGCTCTGGCAGCCAGATTCGCGTGGGTTCTTCCTTTTGACTGAAGGCGCCCTGGTTCAGTTCGCCTTCCCCGGCCTGAATCCGGATCCGATAGCGACCGGTTTGGATGAACAAATCCCACCCATGTTTATCTGGATAGAATGAATTTTTAGAATCTGCCTCAGCCCCTGGGTATTCAAAAAGAAACATCCCAAAAATCCTCCTTGATCCTTTAATAAATATTCCCCTTGATCCCAGAATGCTTAGCGTCGCCCCGGCTTCCTCTCCCCCCGCGGGCGGGGGGAGAGGATTG
>CAZLEK010000131.1:0-296 GCA_964558525.1 uncultured Candidatus Brevefilum sp. | reverse complement strand
TAGAATGAATTTTTAGAATCTGCCTCAGCCCATACTTCCTCTGGCCCCGCGGGTGGGGGGAGAGGATTGAGGTGAGGGGGGATCAGGCTCTCCGTTGGCGTCCCCCTGCCCGGCCCACTTTGGCTCACTTCCGGCCTAGCTCTCGCCGGTCCTAACTCTCGCCGGTCCTAGTTCTCGCCAGTCCTAGTTCTCGCCGGCCCTAGTTCTCGCCGGCCCTAGTTCTCGCCCGGTCTTGATTACTCCTGAAGCGAAGCGGAACCCTGGAAAGAATTGGAACCCCTGAAACGAAGTGAAAG
>CAZLEK010000130.1:0-6708 GCA_964558525.1 uncultured Candidatus Brevefilum sp. | reverse complement strand
ATATCTTTTCTTGGGGATCTAGCGAATGCCCTAGAGATCATCACAGCGCAATTGCTAAGTTAGTGGTATTGAAAAAAATTTGGCTCCCCGCAACGTCCTCTCTGCGGGGATAGGCGTAAAGAAGGCGAAACTATTCTTCCAATACAGAAAGTCACATTTAAAAGTGTTTTTTCGCCGACGTCCCCGTCGGCGAGAGCGGAAAGCTGGGAAGGGATACCATCGATTAGCCATCAGATACAGAGAATTTCAATCATATCTTTTCTTGGGGATCTTGCGGTTGCCCTAGAGATCATCAGGAGCTTTCACGGATTTCAGGCTTGAAGCGCATCCCCGTTTGCTACCCCGCCATCTGGTTGCAGCCCAACTCAAAAACATTCTCCACCGCGGCGTCCAGCGTCCCCTGCCAACGTTCCATCCCCCAGCCAAACCCCGTATACTGCCAGACCGGCATGAACAGGTTGTCAATCACGCCCTTGCGGTAATCGTCCCAGCAGTCGGCCCAGGAATAATCCACCCCGAGGCCGTCCAGGGCAGACTGATAATAAAAACGGACCAGATCCTTTTGATGCTTACGCAAGGCCGGGGGCAGGGCAGACCCCAGCAGGTGCCGCAGGTCAAAAACCCCCATCCCCAATCCCCAGAACTGCCAGTCCACGATCAATGCTGAACCGCCCGCCCTTCGGGGGTAGAGAAAGTTCTTTAAGTGCGCATCGCGATGCAGGAGGGTCGTCAGCTCGTTTTGGTGGACCCGCGCCGCTTTTTCGAGCTCAAAATCCCTGATCAGGGGGATCGAGCGTTCAAGCAGATCGAAAACTTCCCCATCCAGGACACCCTGATGGTCGCGCCGGAAGGCCTCATAGGCCTGAGTGAGCTTGCTGAGGTAGCTTTCAACCTGCTGTCGGTCATCCCCCAGGGCGCGGATTAGATCGGCGCTGAGCTTTTGGGTGAAACCTCGGTGAAAATCCGCCAGGGAGGCCAGCGCCGTTCTCCAGGGCTGAAGGCTTTTAAAATTCACATTTTCATAACTTTGATGGGTGGCGGCGTAATCTCTCAGGACGAGATAATAATTGGCTTCATCCTCACCGATATGCCGCCGAACGCACCGGGGGATGTTGGGGTAGAGCGCCGGCGCCAGAGACTCGATCAAGGCGTAGAAGCGGACCTCGCGCAGGCCCAGGTTGAGGTGCGCACCGGGACCCGACCCCGCTTTGAGGGTTTTAACAAAATAGCTGGCATCGGGTTCCCCAGGGACGGCCACCCGCAGGGTGAGGGAGGTGGTGGGGCCGGAAACATTTTCAACCCTGAGGGGCGTTGACTCCGGCACGCCCAGCATCTCGTGCAGCTGAAAGGCCAGCCCGCACTCAAATTCCATGGATAATGGCTTCATTGAATGGATCGAACCTGGGTCTTCAATGGTGCGTGCCTTGAAAGCTCACTCCGCCAGATCCGGCTGGGCACTTTTCTTAGCGGTCAACAAGGAAACGACCACCAGGACGATGAAGCTCAAAGGGATCGAGACGATCCCGGGCTGGTTGATCGGCATGGGGGCATTGGCCGGGTTTAAGCCATACCGCGCCCACATATCCGGGCTGAGCAGGATCAATGAAACCGAGGCAAAAATACCCACCAGGATCGAACTGATAATGCCTGGCGCGGTGGTCTTCTTCCAGAAGAGCATCATCACCAGGGAGGGTAAATTGGCGGAGGCGGCCACCGCAAAGGCCCAGCCGACCAAAAAGGACACGTTCATCTCTCTGAAGAAGATCCCCAACACAATGCCGATCACGCCCACCACAATCGAAACCAGGCGCCCCACCCGCACTTTGACCTCATCCGAATACTGCCTGCGGCGGATGCTGCCCATGAGGTCATGGGCAACCGCGCCTGAGGCAGCCATGATCAGGCCGGAAACCGTTGCCAGCACGGTGGTGAAGGCGATGCCGGAGATCATCGCAAACAGGATTTCGCCAAAACTGCGCGCCAGCAAGGGCGCGCTCATGTTGCTCGTCTCCGGGTTCAATGCGCCGCTGTTGATGGCGCCAACGCCCAGGTACATGGTCATGATATAGAATAAACCGATCCCGATGATGGCGATGATGGTGGACTTCCGGGCTGAATCTGGATCCGGCACCGTAAAGTAGCGGATCAGGATATGGGGCAGGGCGGCGGTTCCGAGGAACAAAGCCAGCATCAGTGAGAGGAAATTGACCCGGTTAAGGGCGGTTGTGGCTGGCGCTTCTCCCGGTTTGGCCTCCAGGGGGAACATCTGCCCGGGCCGCATAAAGAGCGAACCCTCAATGGGCTGCTCAAAATAAATGGTGACTTCGCGGCCGTCATCGGCCGTAAAAGACGTATTTTTAGGCTGTTGGATCACAGTTTTGGGATCTGCCATGACCCCCAGCAGTCGCAGGGGACCCATGGCCCCGGTGCTGGCGCCGTATTGGTCAGGAAGTTGGGCGATGCCCCCCACCTGCCGGATCCGGTTTTCCTGGGTCTCTGGCAGCCCGTTCAGGATCACATTGCCCTCTGGATGAACCGCTCGAAATTGGGTTTCAATCAGGCGGGCTGAGCCGTCCTCTCCAGGCACAAATCGCCACCAATCCTGGATGCGTAAATAAGTTTCGCCTCCGATCTCCTCAAGAGAAAAATTGGAAGTTTCAATCGCGCCGGGTTCAAGCTCAAGGGCGCGCCCCTTGAGCGTTGCCACAAAGCTTTCCCCCGTTTGATCCGCCGGGACCAGGCGTGAGATTTGATAAAAGACCTGGGTTTCCTCCGAGGTGTTAGGATCGAGAACGGCCTGCCGGGAGACCACCTGCGCCCCTGGCAGATCAACCGCAAGCTCGTCCCCTTGAAGATATGCAGAAACCTCCTTGAATTGGTAACTTGCCAGGGCGCTGTCGCCCTCTTCCGCCATCTGCTGGTTGACATTGACCCCCCGCCACAGGACCAACCCGGTCAGGATGGCCGCGAACAAGAGCAAAAGGCCGCCGTTGAAGAATTGGACGTAGGTGGTGGAGGTCATCCCGCCAATCGCGACGATCAGGATCACGGCCGAACCTACGATGATCACGCCCCAGAAATGTGAGATCCCCAACAGGGGTTCAATCAGCACCCCCGCGCCAACCATTTGCGGCACCAGGTAAAACAATGAAACGACCAGCACGCTGAGGCCAGCTGCAAGGCGGATGCCGCGGTGCTTGAAGCGCTGGTCAAGGGCATCGGAGAACACAAAGGTCCCCATGCGCTTCATGGGTTCGGCGATGACGAACAAGGCAATGATCCAACCAGCCAAAAAGCCGATCGAATACAGAAAGCCGTCAAACCCAAAGAAGGCGATCAGCCCGCAGATCCCCAAAAAGCTCGCCACCGAAAGATAGCTTCCGGCAAAGGCAATGCCGTTGACCCCCCATTTAATGGAGTTGTTGGCGACAAAAAAGCCGCCCACACCGCTGGATTTGCGGCTGGTGTAGGCTGAAATAGCCAGAACAATACCGACAAAGAGGACAAATACAAGGACCGTCATTTTATTTCTCCCCTTCACCCTGTTCGGAGGTCAGTTGATTGTTCGGTGCTTTCCTGCCTTTGGGCATACGAACCATCTGGTTGTAGATCATCGCCAGGATGATGGCGATAACGATCAGACCCAGGCCATAGGTGATGGCCAGGTTCATCCCCAATATCGTCTGTGCGCTCATCAAAGATGGATAAAAAATGCTCAAAAACACAAATCCCCCATAAACAAGTGCATAAACAATCGTCAGGACCACACCGATGTTGGTCTTACGATGTTCAGCAGATCGGCTCTCGTTTGCCCGGCTTTGCGCCATAATCGCGTTTCTCCTTTACGTCGGGTAAATGGGTGTCGAAATCTTAAATTTGATTGATAATTAATTCAATTCTCTAAAAAAATTGGCTCTACTAAGTTTATCAGATAATTTTGGATCTGGACGCTGAATCAAGAAACCAACTTCGAACGGCGATCCATCCGCTTTCTACCCTATACTTCGCCTGGCAACCCGATAAGGGGGTACTTGCCTGGTCAATTCCCTCTCAGTTCCTGGCGCAGCCCTTCCTTAAACAACCACCGTCACCCCGCATCGTTGGCCCTCGCGTCGCGCGCCCTGCCGGCAGTAAGGACAGGGATCCGCCCAGGGTAGGATGCGCGTCCCGCAGCCTTGGCAGGCCGCACGCTTCATCTCCGCCGCTTCGGCCAGGGTGAGTTCCCAGGGGGCGTCGTTCCGGGTATCCAACCCGCAGGTCGGGCAAACATCAGTTGACTCCTCAATCACCCCCGAACAGTACGGACACAAGATCAGGTAGTCCTCATCGGTCCAGACCAGCTTGAAGACGAAGCCTTCCAGTCCAGAGTCCCTGACCGCTTCCAGGAAAGCCTGCCCGGCGTAGACATCCTGGAGAGGGGTCTCAGGGATCTTAAACAGGTTCAGCCCGGCGACTTTCTCCGGCAGGAAGGCATGGCGTTGGATCCGCATGATCCGACCGCTGGAGAAGCGTTTGACCTCAGCCTGCTCTAGATCCAGGGCGTCCACCAGGGTGGTGATGTTCAGCGCGTCAAACCGCTGCTCAGCATTCACAACATCCAGCGGGAGCAGCTGGCCGGCTGCCGCCAAGTCATCCATCAAGGCATCTTTGGCGCGCGGGCTGAAGACGGGAATATGACTCGTGAGACCCGGGAAGTCCCCGGGGAGCATATCTTGTCTTTCATTTAATAGTAATAGCTCAACCTTAAATCCGGCCCAGTCCTTGATTTCGCATCCATTAAATTGGCGGTAATCCGACAGTGACTGCGTTTGAGCTGGGACGAGAATGCGGTAGACATTCGGGTTGGGTTTGAGTATATAAATATTCAAGTAAACCTCATTATCTCAGCCATCCAAACGGCATAGGACCATTATAAAAGCAATTCACAGGAAATTGAGGAGAAGATGTGGAAAACAAACCTGTGATCAGCACCCTCCTGTGGACCTGCTGACTGTCGTTATAATCTATGGTAAACACCATTCTCTACGCAAAGGATAGCCAATATGCTCAACGTCTGCCCCCAATGCGGCCAGTACCGCGCCGACAAGACCATCGACCCGAAAGGCCCCTATGCGATCTGCCCGGTATGCGGGGCGCGCCAACCTTTCAAACGCCTGCCCCTGCTGTTGGTGACGGGCGCCAGCGGCGCAGGTAAGTCGGCCGTTTGCCGGTTGGTGACGGCGATAGCCCTGCCCGAAGTCGTGCCCCTTGACAGCGACATCCTGTGGATGCCGGTCTTTGACCAGCCCGAAGAAGGCTACCGAACTTTCTTCGAAACCTGGCTGCGGCTGTGCAAGAACATCCACCAGTCCGGGCGGCCCGTGGTATTGTTCGGGGCCGGCCTGGGCGTCCCGGAAAACCTGCTGAACTGCATTGAAGCGCGCTACTTTACCAGCTTTCACTTCCTGGCCCTGGTCTGCTCGGAGGCCGAACTGCGCCGACGGCTGGAAATCCGCCCCGCCTGGCGGCAGAGCCGCGACCCGGCCTTTATTGATGAGCAGGTCCGGTTTAACCAGTGGTTCCAGGATTACGCCGGCCAGCCCCCCATCCAACTCCTGGACACCACAGCAGCCAACCCCCAGGAGACGGCCCGGCAGACGCGGGATTGGATATTGAAAATTTTGACCAAGGACTGAGGACGGAAGACCGGGGACGGAGCGTAAAACCCCACGCAGCCAGTTAGAAAAACGAAACCCTGGAATCAAAAATATGCCAGCGAAAGGAGATTTTATGCGTAAAATCCAGATCACCGTGAAGGATCATACCTACCAGGTCCCATTAGCCGAGACTCCCACTGCCCAAAAGCTGTGGGAGGCCCTACCGGTTGAGGGCACGGCCAACTTATGGGGGGAGGAGATCTACTTTGAGATCCCCGTCTCCGCCCCGCAGGAGCCCGACGCCAGGGAAGAAGTGGAAGTCGGGACCATCGCTTACTGGCCCGTTGGCAGCGCCTTCTGTATCTTCTTCGGTACCACCCCGATCAGCCAGGGAAACAAGCCCCGCGCCTACAGCCCGGTCAACCTCCTGGGAAAGATTGAGGGGGATATATCTGACCTAAAGAATGTGCAGCATGGCACAGTTGTGTTGTTACAGAAATCAAATGTATGACCTCTGATCCTGGGATCGGATTTAAAGTCCATGTTCCTCAATAAAATTTTTCTGGGAAAAAATGGTTGGCATCAATCAATGCTTAAGAAATGATTCTTCAATCCCATAATTTATGTCTGATAAAAATGTATTTTAACAAGGTGTCCTCTGAATCATGGGTATCGTCTTTTCATGGATTATGACTAATTTGGGAAGGTTCATGATCTAAAGCAAACAACCCAAGCTTTCAACGGCTGACTCTTCTCCATAAAATCCCTTCACACCGGATTGTGAACCCCATGCACCCCTCCATTTGCTCACGAAAGCTGCCGCAGGAATTTTGTCATCATGCCGCAACCTTCATTTATAAAGCAAAATTCTCAGCTGAGCGTTTCGATACAGAGCCAATGATCAGATAAGAGCATCATCTGGTGATGACAACCAGCTTTAATCATATTTTATTGGTGTGGTCAGGGAAGGCGCCGGCTTGAGATTGATACGACGGCAGAGCCCATTGTATGGGGTTTTGTAACTGCTCAGCCTGATAAATATTTTGGCAATGAGTAAAAATATTTTTTGTGT
>CAZLEK010000129.1:0-6762 GCA_964558525.1 uncultured Candidatus Brevefilum sp. | reverse complement strand
CTGTGACAAGATCGACTCCGTCGTGGTGACCTGGGCGAAGCCGAGGGCCAGGTTCATCAGGCTCGCCAGGTGCATTTCCTCATTGATGGATCCCGTACCGTCAGCCGGGATCCAGACCCGGTAGTCCCGAAAATATGCATCCCGGGCGGTTGACTCAACACACATATTGGTCATGACGCCCGAGATCACAATATCCTGGATTTTCAGGCAGCGTAATACAGTTTCGAGGTCGGTGTTATAGAAAGCTGAATAGCGATGTTTCAGCACGACCTTTTCATCTGGCAGGGGCATCAGGTCTGGAACGATCTCACTTTCCGGTGAACCTTCAATGCATTTGCCCTCCCACCACCAACCCATGATGCCCACATCCAGGTCTGCGGGGTGATGGACGTGGCGTGTGAAGAGCACCGGGCGGTTGGCCTGGCGAAAAGCGCCCAGCAGGCGCTTGGCATTGGGCAGGATGGCCGGCCCGCCAATGGTGAAGGTGGGCGAACTGGGTTCAAGGAAGAAATGCTGCATATCGACGATCATCAATGCACACTTATCCAGCTCGATTTCCATGGTATGGGTGTTATAGGGGGAAACCTTTTTTAACCAGGATTGCGTTTTGGTGACCATATTTTCAGGGGAGACATAGGGTTTCATGGAAAGACCTTTTGGATGATTTTTTGTCAATTAGGCAGTCAATACAATGATGGATTGTGAGAAATCTCAGGCAGGGAGAAAATCCTAAAACAGCTGAATGATGTAATAGCCCAGCATGGCCCCCCAGATCCAGGTGTCGATCCGGTCGAGGACGCCGCCGTGGCCCGGGATCAGGCTGCCGGTGTCCTTCAGGCTGGCCGAGCGCTTGAAGAGGCTGATCAGCAGGTCGCCGATCGGGGTCAGAAGGGCCAGGACAGCGCCCATCAGCGCGCCCTGCCAGGGCGCGGTTTGGGGGGGCAGCCAGCCAAGGGCGCGCCACAGCAGCACCAGCAGAGCGCCGCTGAGGATGCCAGCCAGGACGCCGCCGGCCAATCCGGCCCAGGTCTTGTTGGGGCTCAGCTTTGGGGACAGTTTCTTCTTGCCCAGCCAGCGCCCGATGAAATACGCGCCGCAGTCTGCCAGCCAGATGGCCGGCAGGGCGGTCAGCGTCCAACCCAACCCATCCGGCAGGGCCCTCAGGCTGATGAAGAACGCGCCCAGCCAGCCCAGGGTGAGCATCCCGGCCAGGTTGACAGCGAACCCGGCAGCGGCCTCCTTGACCCCGGATTCAAACTGGACCAGGGCGGTGAGCGCTGCCAGGGCGATCAGCCCGGAAAGCAGGATGCCCAAACCCTCGCCCGGGAAGAACCAGCGTTGGAGCAAGAACAGCAGCACCCCTGCCAGCAGCAGGGGTGTGAAAGGGCGGTATCCGAGTTTGTCAAACACGCGGGAAAATTCAAGCGCTGCCAGCAGCATCACCAGGGTGATGAACCCGTTGAAGACCCAGCCGCCGAAATAAATCATCAACACAACCAGGGGCACAAAGACCAATGCGGCTTTTACGCGCTGGGACAGCATCAGGTTTTGGTCGTCTCCTCCGGTTTGGGTTCATTGAGATCTTTGGGATCAATTTTGCCAAAACGCCGGTCGCGGCTGGCGTATTCCTCCAGCGCTTTGCGCAGGGCTTCTTTGTCAAAATCGGGCCAGTAGACCTCCGGGAAGGTCCATTCTGAATAAACGGTCTGCCAGGTCAGGAAGTTGCTCGTGCGCTGCTCGCCAGAAGTGCGGATCACCAGGTCAGGGTCGGGGATCTCGCTGGTGAACATGTACTCGCTGACCAGCTTCTCATCGACCTCCTGCGGGTCCACCCCATCCCGCAGCATGCGTTGGATGGCGCAGATGATCTCATCGCGGCCGCCGTAATTGAAGGCCAGGACGATGGTGATGCGCTGGTTGTTTTGGGTCAGGTCGATGGCGTGCCGGACCTTTTTCTGCAAAGCTTTGGAAAGCCCGTCCAGATGGCCGATGTGCACCAGACGGGCGCCTTCTTCATTGAGTTCGTCCAGTTCGCGGTCGATGACATCTGAGAGGATGTGCATCAGTCCGGTGATCTCCGCCCGGGGGCGGGACCAGTTTTCGGTGGAGAAGGCGTACAGGGTCAGGTATTCAATGCCAAACTCTGCGCTGGCCCGGATGATCGTGCGCAGGTTTTCCGTGCCGGCGCGATGGCCGGCCACCCGCGGTAGGCCGCGCGCCCTGGCCCAGCGGCCGTTGCCGTCCATGATGATGGCCACGTGCCGGGGGACCTTGTTTATTTGTGGGGTCTTTGCGCTTTTATCAGCTGACATCAGGGCTTAGACTTCCATGATTTCTTTTTCTTTGCGCGCGCCGATCTCCTCAACTTTTTCATTCATCTTGTCGGTCAGATCCTGGAGTTCCTTCTCACCGCGTTCTTCATCGTCCTCGGAGATCAAACCTTCTTTTTCGAATTCGCGCAGATCTTTGATCAAATCCCGGCGGACGTTGCGGATCTTGACCCGGGTTTCTTCCATGCGGTTATGCACCACCCGCGCCAGCTCATGCCGGCGCTCTTCCGTGAGCTGGGGCATGGACAGGCGGATGACCTTGCCGTCGCTGTTCGGCGTCAGGCCCAGGTCGGAGGCCAGGATGGCGCGTTCAATATCCTTGAGCGAGGCCGGGTCGAAGGGGCGGATCAGCAGCTGGCGCGGCTCGGGCACGCTGATCGAAGCCAGCTGGATCATGGGGGTGTTGGTGCCGTAGTAGTCCACGGGCATGCGTTCTACCAGGCCAGGTGAGGCCCGGCCCGTGCGAATGCTCGCCAGGTCTTCTTCCAGTGAATCCAGGGCTGATTGCATCCGTTCTACCGCTTCTCGCAATGTGTCTTTGATCATGTTGATCCTCCTTTGTTGGGCTTTTCCGAGGGTTTAAGCATACAGCATAAAACATTCTCCGTCCATACTCGGTGGGGACGGCTTCAGATTGTAAAAAAGACAGGCGAATTGATTGAAAATATGATCTGCCTGGTGACCTTTTATTGGTCGCGTGCCACCAGCCAGTCGATCATGGCCTCTTTTTCTTCGGGGTTGACGTCCGCGCCTTTGTCGATCATATCGTCAAACACGTCCACCCAGCCTTCCCGGTCATACTCGGCGTTGAAGACCCGGTCAGCGGTATGACACTCGCTGCAGCGTGCTTCAATTAAGGCCTCCGCTTCGGAAGGGGCGATCTCGGGTTCTTCAGCAGATTGGGCACAGGCTGCAATCAGCAGCAGTAGGGCGATCCCGGTCAAAGAAACGAGCAACCAACGCTTGGACATCTCTGCCTCCTTGAGCAAATCACAGAAGTTATGCTTTGATTATAATCCGAGAATCCTTTGGATGAGAAATCTGCCCGAAAACTGGGCTGGAAACACTTTCTCAGGATTGGCAGCGCCGACAGAAGCGGTGGATCACCATGGCAGCCAGGTAAACTGTACCGGAGAGCAGGATGATGGTCGCGCCCGAGGTCAGGTTCAGGAAATAAGACAGGAGCAGGCCGCCTGTGGTCAGGATCAGGCTTATTCCTGTTGCCAGGACCATGATTTGCTTCATATTGATCAAGAACAGTGAACCGATCGCCGCCGGAACGGTCAGGAGGGCAATGATCATGATCAGGCCGACCACGCGCATCAACATCACCACCACCAGGCCGATCAGGGTGATCAGGATCAGATACAGCAGGTCAACGGGCAGGTTGCGCACCCGTGCGAAGGTTTCATCAAATGCCGCCGCCTGGAACTCCTTGTAGAAGGCGATCACCAGCCCGAACACCAGGAGGTTGATGCCAAACATTAACCATAAATCGCTGGTTGTCACCGCCAGGATGCTCCCAAACAAATAGCTCATCAGATCCGCCTTGTATCCGGGGGTCAGATCTGTGAAGATGATCCCAATGGCCATCCCCATGGCCCACATGACGCCAATTAGCGTATCTGGGCGTTGGCGGGTTCTGCGTTGGACTGCGCCCATCGTAAAGGAAGCGATCAGGCTGAAGGCCACTGCGCCCAAGACCGGGTTGACCCCCAGGAAAAATGCCAGCCCAACCCCGCCGTAGGCGGTATGGGCCACACCGCCGGTGATGAAGACCATCCTTTTAAGCACAACCAGGGTGCCAATCATGCCGCAGGCCAGGCTGACCAGCACACCAGCCATCAGCGCGTTGCGCATAAAACCATAACTGATCAATTCTGCCATTCGTGTTCCTCCCCGTGCTCCGCCAGCACCCGGTGGGGCAGGCCGTGGGCGATCAGATCCACCGGGCAGTTCTTGTATCCCACCTTGAGCATTTCAGAAGTGATCTCTTTTTCGCCGTGATAATAAAGATCCCGGTTCAGGCAGCCAATCGATTTGACATAACTGGAGATCACATTTAAATCGTGCGAGACCAGTAAGATCGTGACACCCTGTTGATTGATTTCATACAGCAGCTCATAAATTTTCCTGCGGGAGTCGAAATCCACGCTGATCGTTGGTTCGTCCAGCAGGAGTATTTCTGGTTCAGCAGCCAGGGCGCGGGCGATGTAGACTCGCTGGCGTTGCCCACCTGAAAGCTCACGTAAGGACCGGTGTTGATGGTCTGGCAGATCCACCCAGGCCAGTTTCTCAGCAACGATTTGATCGTCTTGTTGGTTGAAGGGTTTGAAAAGCCGTTTGTCGGAAAGCCGCCCCATGCGAACGACGTCTTTAACGCTTATGGGAAAGTCTGAATCGAAGGCTGAAAATTGGGGCACATAGCCAATATGGCGGCGGCCCGATTTGGGCGCCTTACCCAACACACGGATCTGGCCTTGCTGTGGTTCGAGCAGACCCAGGATGGTTTTCAACAGGGTGGTCTTGCCGCCGCCGTTGGGGCCGATCAGGCCGATGAAATCCCCCTGGAAAATCTGTAAATTGATGTTCCGGATGACCGCCTCACCATTATAGCCAGTGAATAGGCCTCTGATTTCTACCTGCAAATCAGAATTTGGTTCAGGTTGCATTGAGGTCACGGCGGCTGGCGCTTTGCCCATATTTTGCCTGCCTATTCACTTAATGCGGACGCAAAGGCATCCGCTGCGGTGTAGAGATTCTCCAGCCAGTTGCGAGCCAGGGGGTCCATCATGGCGATTTCAGCATCGATCTCCTCTGCAAGGGCTTCTGCACTGGCCGAATTAAAACTGGGTTGAATGAAGATCACAGGGATTTCTTCTTGGCGGGCCAGGTCAACCAGTGCGGTTAATTCGCTGGGGCTGGGATCCTGGCCGCCGACCTGGACCGGGATTTGTTCGAGCCCGTACTGCGCTGCAAAATAACCCCAGGCGGGATGGAATACCATGAAGGTGCGTTGGGGCAGGCCGGAAAGCGTTGCCTGAATGGCTGCATCCAGGATGTCAATCTCGGCAATCAGATCCGCATAGTTTTTTTGGAAGTCGGTTCCATTTTCAGGCGCCAAGGCGAGCAGCGAATCCAAAATATTCGCCGCAATGATTTTGCCGTTTTCCGGTGAAAGCCAGACGTGAGGGTCGAGGTTTTCACCCTCTTCTTCATGATGATGGTCTTCGCCTTCTTCATCTTGATCCTGGTCACCCCCGTTTGTTTCATGACCATGCGCTTCTTCCTCATCATGAGGGTGATCCAACATGGGAATGCGCTGGATGCCGCTGGCGCTGTCTACAACTGTCAGGTTGGGGTTGGCGTCTTCAAAGCGCGGGATCCAGTTTTGTTCATATTCCACGCCAATGCTGAAGAAGAGCTGTGACTCGCTGAGCTGCCGCATTTGTTCTGGGGTGGGTTCATAGGTGTGGGGCTCGTCACCCGGTCCAACCATCACGTTGACCCGCACTGCCTCACCTGCGATCCGCTCAACAAAATAGGCTTGCGGCAAAATGCTGACGGTCACCAGCGGCTCTTCATCGGGAGCTTGGTTTTGAGGGATGGATTGGCAGCCTGATAGGATCAAGCCCAGGCTGAGTACTGCTATGACGGTCAGCAAAAAAAATATTTTTTTATTATTCATTGGTTTCCTTTTTGACAGTTGGGGCAGAGCCCACTCAATTGCAGCAGATGGTCTTTGATCTGAAACCCGGTTTGGTTTTCAATGCTTTCCAATAAAGCATTCAAGTCACCGGTGCCGCTGAATTCAACGGCTTGGCCGCATTGTTCACACACCAGGCTGTGGTGGTGCCCGGGGGAGGCGAGAACATACCCATGGCAGCCGTTTGGGCCGTGCACCCGGCGCACCAGGTCAAATTCCGCCAGCAGGTCCAGCGTACGATAGACGCTGACCAGGCTGATCTCCGCCTGGTTTTCTGCTGTGCGTTCATGGATGCTTTGGGGGGAGAGGGGCGCCTGGGCTTCCGCAAGCGCGGCCAGGACGGCCCGGCGCGGTTCGGTAAAGCGCAGTCCCTGCTGGTTGAGTTTTTGTTGTAAATCCATCGGCGTCCCTTATTGAAAATAATTTTCAATAAGGAATTTACCTTGTTGTACTGATAAAGTCAATCAAGATGAGCGGGAAACAAAAAAACCCCCGGCCGGCGTAAACCAGGGGTCGAAGAAATTAGCTCGTTTTATTGGATTGTACTGCCTCAAAACCTCGATGATTATAACACAATTTTGTTGAGTAAGGAAGAAAATCTGGGGCTGTTTGCGATAAAAAAGTAGCTCAGGTATGGCGCCGGTTTGGCAGATGATAAATAACATCAGCTGGTTTACTCATCCCTGTGGGTGTTATTTTGTCCGCCTTTCAGGCGCCTACCTGACA
>CAZLEK010000128.1:0-6887 GCA_964558525.1 uncultured Candidatus Brevefilum sp. | reverse complement strand
TTTGTGTCCTCATCGTGCCCTTGGGGTATCGTGTGTACTTCGTGTCCTTTGTGTTTATTTTTTGCCCAATGCCTGAGTAGACACAACCATTGTTAAATTAAATGATTCTCGCCGGTCTTAATTATCCTGAAGCGAAGCGGAACCCCCGGAGCAAAGCGAAGGGGGCAGAAGCAAAGCGGAACCCCAAATAAAAACCGAGAAGGGTCTGATTAAGTGGAAATAAAACCCTTACCTTTTTGATTCTGATTTGTCCAGGTTAGGGAACCCAATGAGAACTCTAAAGCCTTATGCCAGCACGTTTCGCAGCAGCCCGGCCATCTCTGCGATATCCCGCACAAGGATATCCGGTTGAAATTCTGACCCCGCCAGGTCTGCTTTCTGCGTCTCCCCGCTCAGCACCAGGGCGGTGGTGATCCCCCAACGCCCCAGGGCGATGTCGGTGTAGAGGCGGTCACCCACCATACAATGCGCTTCCAACGGGTAACCCGTCTTGCAGGCCAGCGCCTCCACGATGGGGGCATGGGGTTTGCCCACGATCACGTCAGGCCGCCGACCGGTGGAGGCCGCCACCAATTCAATCATGGCGCCGATATCGGGTTTGAAACCAGTCGGAGTCGGGCAGTTAATGTCCGGGTGGGTGGCGATGTAGGGTTTTCCAGCCGCTACCAGGTCGCAGAGTTTCCATAGTTTTTCATAGGTCAGGGTGGTATCAAAGCCCAGAACGGCCACATCCGGGTCCTCATCGCTGTGCTCGAAGCCGTGCCGGCTGAATTCTTCACGCAGGGCCGGCGTACCAACCACATACAGGCTGGCGCCTGGATAGGCGTCACTCAAGTAGATCGCAGCGGCCTCGCCGGAAGTGAAGATCTTCTCTTCTGGCACCGCCAACCCCAACCCGCTCAATTTCTGGGCATATTCCACCCGGGAGCGAGAGGAGTTGTTCGTCAGGAAATAAAAAGAGAGCTGCTTTTCCTCAAGCAACCTCAGCCAATCCCGGGCGCCCGGGAGGAGCTGGTTCCCCAGGTAGATGGTGCCGTCCATGTCCATCAGGAAGCATTGGATGCTGCGTAAGACTTCGAGATCATTCATCAAGGCAGTTTCCTCACTTTGTTTTCTACCAATCATACCGTAACTTTTCAGCCTTGAACCAGGCTGCTCACCCAGGGCAGTCGCAAGATCCCCACGAAAAGTTATGAATGAATATTCTTCTCAGAAGGGTGATCGATGGGTTCTCATCTCAACTTTCCGCGCTCGCCGACGAGGACATCGGCGAAAAAACGCCATCTTCAAATGCAAATTTCTCTAATGAATAAATATTTATGCCTTCCTTACGCATTTCCCCGCAACGAGGACGTTGCGGGGAGCCAAATTTTTTTAAACCGCTAACTATGTGATTGCCCTGGCCGCTCACCACAAAAAACCGCCTGTCCTTTGGCAAACCATGCATCCATGACATATAATGATTAAAACCACACTCATGGAGGAGATTTTGGAAAAACGCCCCAATCATTTTGACGGCTTCTCGTACTATATCACGGATCCGGCGGATATCGACCAGCTGGACCCACGCGCTTCGATCCTGCTGGAGCCGGGTCAAATTGCGTTTTTAGAAAATTATCCCCACAGCCTCAAAGGCCTGGTCAAGGCCGCCGCTCCCCTGACGGAAACGCCCAACCTGGTAAAGTGGCTGGCCTCCCTGTGGAACACGCCGCTGACCCTGGAAGTCCACACTTCCAGCGAACTCTATGACATGAACTACGTCTGGCTGCGCTTTGACGTGCAGGCGGCGGACGAAGAACAAGGCCGAAACGCCTGGCGGCCGGCGATCAACCTGTTGAGCTTCCGGCCCACCCATCAGCTCAAAGCGCCGGACCTTCTGCTGAAGGTCTTCAGCATCACCGGCGAGATCAACCACAACGGCTACGGCGCGGCCGGCCGGCTGCATCACCCGGACCGGGTGGGGGATGAAGTCGCCTTTTATGAAACGCTAAAAAATGACAAGGCCTTCTACCGCCTGCCCCACATGCGGGTCTACTGGGAAT
This sequence comes from uncultured Candidatus Brevefilum sp., assembly GCA_964558525.1. Classification (GTDB taxonomy): domain Bacteria; phylum Chloroflexota; class Anaerolineae; order Anaerolineales; family Anaerolineaceae; genus Brevifilum. Next base: position 4,845 of record CAZLEK010000128.1, on the reverse strand, counting down.
TTCACGGCGGCATTTACGAATCAGAAGAAGCGCGTCGGGAATTCGGCCTGTATTTCTTTGACGAGGGGCTGCCGCAGTTCCTGGACCTTTACTTCGGGAGCCTGCTGCAGAAAAAAGAACTGCGCATCAACCGGGAAGGTGAAGTTCTCGCCTAGACCACCCCGACCGGCATCCATCCATGAAAATCAACTATAATAGAAACCGCAAATTAAGCCTTGTTTTAATTTAATTTTGGAAGGAAGCAGCATGAAACCGATCGCATTAACCGGCATTAAGCCCACCGGTCGCCCCCACATTGGCAACTACCTGGGGATGTACCGCCCCGCCCTGGACCTGATGGAAGACTACCTGGGGATGTACTTCGTGGCCGACTACCATGCCCTGACCAGCATGCACGACGCAGAAGCGCTCAGGGAGCTGGTCTACGAGGTCGCCGCCAGCTGGCTGGCGCTGGGTCTGGACCCCAATGAAGCGATCTTCTTCCGTCAATCGGATATCGCCGAGATCCCTGAGTTCACCTGGATCCTGTCCTGCTTCACCTCCAAGGGGCTCCTCAACCGGGCCCACGCCTATAAGGCCGCCATGGACGAGAATATCCAAATGGGCCGTGACCCCGATGAGGGCATCAACGCCGGCCTGTTCTATTACCCCGTGCTGATGGCAGCCGACATCCTGCTCTACGGCTCGGATGTGGTGCCGGTTGGGCTGGATCAAAAGCAGCACATTGAGATCACCCGGGACATCGCCGAAGCCTTCAACCGTACCTATGGGGAGACGCTCAAGGTCCCTGAGGGCGTGATCCAGGAATCGGTCATGAAGGTGCCGGGGATCGACGGCCGCAAGATGAGCAAGAGCTACGACAACACCCTCCCGATCTTCGCCCCGGAGAATAAACTCCGCAAGCAGGTCATGCGGATCGTCACCGACAGCAAACGCCCCGAAGACCCCAAAAATCCCGAAGGCGACACGCTCTTCACCCTGCTGAGCTTTTTTGCCAGCCGCGAGCGTTTGGAAGAGATCCGGACGCTCTACCTGCACGGCGGTGCGGCCTACGGCGCCCTCAAAAAAGAGCTGGCCGGGCTGATCCTGGACCATTTTAAGGAGGCGCGGGCGCGTTTCACTGAATTGATCGACGATCAAGCCTATCTTGATAAGGTTTTACTGGAAGGCGCTGAGAAGGCGCGCGCGATGGGCAAACCCTACCTCCAGGCGGCTCGCAAGGCGACCGGCATCGACTAAAGGCCCCATGCTTCAGGTATCGGCCAAATATGCAAGGACTGCGCTCAATCCATTAATCAAGGAGTAAGTCAATGAGCCCAATTGGATTCACTGAGATCCTGGTGATCGCTGGGATGGTAATCCTCCCCTGCCTTGGCATCCTGGTTGTGGGTGGGATCCTCGCGGTGGTGATCGTTTTGATACGCAAAAACCGGAACCAACCGGGCTGATCGGGGCCCACAGCTACCAAAACCATCCCCCTATGGATTGAAAGATCAAACCTATCCCCGAAATTCCTGCGCCTTGAGCCCTGCCTGGCGGTCGACGTAATCATTGACCACCTGCTCCAGCAGGGGCAGCGGCAAGCCGCCGTTGTCGATCACCACGTCATGGAAATCTTTAAGCCGAAAATCCGGACCCAGGGTAGCCTGGGCCTTTTGCCGCAGCGCCAGCAGCTTGAGGTAGCCGATGTAATAGGCGCAGGCCTGCCCGGGCATCACAATGTAGCGTTCTACTTCGGTGATCACGTCCCGCTCTGGCAGGCCGGTGACCGCGAGCATGTAATCAATCGCCTCCTGGCGGGTCCATTGTTTGACGTGAATGCCCGTATCCACCACCAGCCGAGCCGCCCGCCAGATCAGGGCCTGCAGTCGGCCGAGGCTGCTGAGGGAGTCCTCCAGTCCCAGCTCCCAGCCCAGCCGTTCTGCATACAGGGCCCAGCCCTCCACATAGGCGTTGAAGAAATACGCCCGGCGGAAGGTCGGCAGACCCTTGATCTGCTGCGCCTGCGCCATCTGGTAGACATGGCCCGGGATACCTTCATGGTAGGCCAGGGTGCGCATGCCCCAGGAATATACGTTGGCCGGGTCGCGCAGGTTGAGCCATAGGGTGCCGGGCCGGCTGCCGTCCATGGAAGGCGGCTGGGCGTAGGCGATCGGCGAATCGGGTTCTTTGTAATCGGGGAGGCGCTGCACCGCGATCTCCTGCAATGCACCATGGGTGAACAGCTCTGGAAGGCGCGCATTAACCTCATCGAGGATCGCCTGATAGGCTTCGATGATCGCTTCCCGGGGGGAGTCGCCCTGGAAATGATGCTGCGGGTCGGCCATCAAAGCCTGCAGCTGGGCTCCGGGATCCTCCGCCGGCAGGCCAATCTCGCTTAGAACCGCTTTGATCTCAGCTGTCAGCCGTCCCACTTCGGCCAGGCCCAGCTGGTGAACTTCTTCGGGGCTCAGGTCCGTGGTGGTGTGGCCCCGCAGCAGGAAGGCGTAATAGGCCTCGCCGTCCGGGAGCTTCCAGACACCGTCTTCATCCGAAGCGCTCTGCTGCAAATCTTCCAGCGCCTGCCGCAAGCCGCGATAGGCAGGGATGACTTCGGCGTCAATTGCCCGCAGCACCTTCTGCCCCCACCGGGCAGCTGCCCGTTCAGTAAACCGGCGGGAGGCGCTGGCTTTCTCCATGAAGCTCGTATAGAGGGGGTTTTTATCCGCTGGCTTGCTGAGAAAGGCCTCAATCTGATCCAGGCACTTTTGGATCACAAAGCGCGGCGGGGTCGCCCCGGCTTCGACAGTCTGGGCCAGGGTTTCTTGCAGGCCGGCAAATTTCCAACCGATCTTTTCCAGGCGGGCCAGGTAGCGTCGTGCACTGCGGCGGCCTTGGATCTTGTGATAGGCGGTCAGGAACTGGATCAGGTCCATCTGCGGCCCGTAAATGTGGTTGACCGGGTAGGGGCCCATGAAGACCGGATTGCCGCCCCAATGGTATCCAAAGCGGTGCCCCTGCAGATTCTGGCCATAATACCAACGCATCAGCTGATAGGTGATCCGTTTCTGGCCCGGCAGGCGGTCAGGGTCATAGCTTTGGATCAGGGCCATCCCCTCCCGGTCCAGCGCCTGCAGGCGAGACGTCCTGCGCGGGGAAGCGTCGGTCAGGTCGCCGCTGTGGAAGTCCAGAGGGGTGTTGTCCAGCAGGCCCAAGACCGTCAGGGTTTCGGGATCCTTCAACACCATCCGCAGGGACAGACGTTCCACCGCCCAGTGGATGAAGGGCGGCCTGCCCCACACCAGGGCATACACCAACCAGGCCAGAAGAAGGGCCAGCAGGATGAGGCCAGCGATCAGGAAAATGGACATTTAGGTCGCTCCTTGGTTTGAGGGTTCCGCCTGGGCTTTCCGCCAGGCTGCTGCCCGGCGGTCAGCCGCCTGGATAAATTCTGACTTTCCTTCGGTATAGCGTTTTGGTTCGTAGGTGAATTGTTCCGCCAGCGCCTGTTTCAAGGCAGCGTAAGCCTGGGCGTCTTGCGGGTGGGTTCGCAGGAAATCTCTGAAATTCAAGTGACGCTGGATATCCGGATGACCTGCCTCGTAGGCGTGGATGTGGGTTAGGTGCACTTCACCCTGCAGCTTTTGGAAGTAGCGCCGGCCGGGAATCCCGTTCTCTCCCTTGGCCTGGTAGCCCAGGGCCTGTAAATCCGGACGGCACCTCTCCAGCCGCGCCTGGGACCGCACCACCGCCAGCAGGTCGATGGTCGGTTTGGCTGCCAGGCCGGGCACGGCGGTGGAGCCGATGTGGTGCAGGGCAATCAGGTTATCGCCAAACAGCGGCCGCAGGCATGCTGCCTCGCGTTGATACACAATCTTCCAGGCAGGGTCATGTGGGAGAATCTCAACTTTTCGAACCATGTCAATACAGAACCTTGATCCATCCATAGGGTTGAAATGACTTTTATCGACCGCCAAAAATCAAATGCCGTACTGCATTCAGCCGTTCAGACCTGCAATCATTATAGCGGTAAACCATCAAGATGCCCTGCTTCTCCGGGCAAGCCACAGCATCACCCCCCCTAATCCCTTAACCATACAATTTAAAATCCCTTCTCGTAACAGCGCTGCCCGCAATGCCGCCGCGCCTTTCTCTACTGAAAAATTTACCAGGGAAAAGAATTTTTTGAGATCTATCTATCTTATGGATCTCCTTTCGAGAAGCTGATCATAAGCACTAAACCAATAAGACTGGGAGGCAGCAGGGCAATCACAAAGTTAGCGGTATTAAAAAAATGGTTCCCCGCAACGTCCGCGTAGCGGGGAAATGAGTAAGGAAGGCATCAATATGATTTCATTAGAGAAATTTGCATTTGAAATGGCTTTTTTGGCCGACGAGGACGTCGGCGAGAGCGGAAAGTTGGGATGAGAACCCATCGATCACCCTTCGGATAAAAAGAGTTTCAAGCATACCATTTCGTGAGGGTCTTGCGACTGCCCTGTGGGGGACAGCGCCTGACTTCAGCTGAATCCTTTAGAATGATATAATCAAAACCTGAACACCACCTGGTTGGAGAACGCATGAAATTATCGGTCCTGATCCCCGTATACAATGAACAGCGCACGATCCGCGAGATCGTCCAGCGCGTCCTGGCCGTCACCGTCCCGGGCGTGGACGCGATGGAAATCGTGATTGTCGACGACGCCTCCACCGACGGCTCGGCCGAGATCATCCGGCAGCTGCACCAGGACCATCCCGAAACGGTCCACCCAATCCTGTTAGCAGAAAACCAGGGCAAAGGCAACGCCATCCGCACGGCCATCCAGGCCGCCAGCGGCGACCTGGGCATCATCCAGGATGCCGACC
>CAZLEK010000127.1:0-6890 GCA_964558525.1 uncultured Candidatus Brevefilum sp. | reverse complement strand
GTTGCAGGCAGCGCCGCTACGGATAATGGCCAATTGATCGGTTCCTGAGAGGCGAAATTAAACCTTAAAGGCTGTCAAAAAAAGGGCACGGCTCGGCTTCGTTCCTCAACGCTTCGTGCCGTGCCTCTACTGAGTTAATCCACCAGCAAACGCCCCTGGTAGCGGCTGGCAAAGAGGGCCGGGCCGCCGCCTGTATGCCAGAAGAGGACGCTTTCCTCAACTGAGAACTTTGCCCGGCGGATCAGGTCGATCAGGCCTGCCGCGGCCCGCCCGGTGTAGACCGGATCCAGCAGCAGGGCTTCTTGTTGGGCAAACAGGCGAATGGCTTCGACCTCCGGATCGCCCATCACGGCATAGCCCCCGCCGGTGTAGGCATCCTCCACCAGCACATCTTCCAGCTGGAACTGAAAATCTTTGCCAATCAAGTTGGCTGTCTCCGCTGCCAGGCTGGCAACCCGTTGGGATAAAACCTCACCGGGTTCATCCACACTGATCCCGAGGATCTTTCCTTGAAAACCGCTCAGGCGCGCCCCCACCAGCATCCCCGCCTGGGTGCCGCCGGAGGAACTGGGAAAGACGATCCAATCGGGATGGACGTCCTGGTCGGCCAATTCTTGCATGGCTGTGACATAACCCAACGCGCCGATGGGGTTGGATCCGCCGTAAGGGATCAAATAGGGCTCTCGGCCGGCAGACTGGGCCTTTTGGAACACCTCTTCCAGCTTTGTTTCCATTTGCGCACGTTCGGTGTAGATCACCTCTGCGCCCAGGAGGTGGTGCAGGAGGTGGTTGCCATCGGGCGGATCGGGCGGATCGCCGAACAGCACCAGGATGCAATCCAGGCCAAAGCGAGAGGCCGCGGCCACGGTTTGGCGGCAGTGGTTGGATTGGACCGCGCCAGCGGAGATCAGTGTCTGGGCGCCTTTTGCTTGGGCATCCGCCAGCAGGTATTCCAGCTTACGCGTTTTGTTGCCGCCAAAAGCCAGCCCGGTTTGATCATCGCGTTTGACCAGCAGCCTGGGCCCCTGCAAGACGGCAGAAAGCCGAGGAAGGTCTTCGACTGGGGTGGGTGTGTGGGCGAAGTGCAGTCTGGGTTTCATGTGTTCATGCTCCTTTTGGTCTTGGATTTCCCGCGTGTGCGCATCCAGCGCAGGATGCCGGGCAGGATGTGATTGTACAGCCGGTAGATCAACGGCCGGGTGGGGAAATCCCAGGCGCCCAGTGTGCGGACGACACGCCCGCCAAAACCCTCCTTGAATCGATAAACCCCCCATAGAGGATCTTCCTGGTTGAAGGTGTCTGGCGCGCCCCACATATCATAGGTCTGACAGCCGGCTGCCTTGGCGCGCAGCATGGCCTCCCACTGCAGACGGTAGTTGAACATCTTCTCGCGGTGTTCGTCCAGGGACATGCCGTGGAAGTACCAGGCGCGCCTGGCAAACCGGAAGATGACCACGGCGCCCACCGCCTGGCCGTCCACTTCGGCGATCAAAGGCTCGGCCAGGCCTGCATTGAAAAATGTCTGCCAGACGGTTTTGTAATATGCCTGTTCCCGGATCAGGAAGTCATCCCGGACAGCGGTATGGGCATACATCTGGTAAAGCAGGTCAATATCCGCTGCGCTCCCCGACCGCACCGTCACACCGCGCCGCGCGGCTAACCGAATGTTGTAGCGGGTTTTGGATTTCATTCGCAGCAGCAGGTCTTCCTCATCGGGGTCCAGGTCCACTGCCACCGTATTTCGAAATTGGATCTGCTCTTCGGAGAACAGCCAGCCAAAGGATTGCAGCATAAGGCGAATATCCTCACCGACCGGGTTGTCCGCGGCATCTTCTTGATCCGGCACGCCGAAGCCCAAGGGAAGGTCGGGGTCGATCTTAATAAAGATCGCGCCTTGCTGTCTGGCGAAGGTTTGCAGGTCTTTGAGCACCCTTTCGGCCAGTTTTGCATCTGACCAATCCAGCAAGGGGCCGCGGGGAGCATACATCACGCTCAAGCGCATGGCAAAGACCTGATTCATCAGCCTGCGCTGCAAGACCAGGGCGGCGGCTTCAACCTCTCCGGTCTCAGCGCGCCAGATCAGGGGGTGCGGGTCCCACCCAAATTGGGACTTGACATGCCCCCACTGCCAGGTTTGCAAAGCATGAGCGCCCGGCAGATCCTGGATCATGGTATTCCATTCTGCAGGGGTCTGAATGCTCAATTTTTTCAAGAGTGATCTCTCCTTTGCTCAGGTGGTGGGCGTTCCGCTCCGACCAGCCCAAAAGCGGTACAGGTTATAAAAGAGTGGACGGTAAACCCGGTCATAGCTTCCGATGGTCCGCCGGACTTCGCCGCCGAAGCCGCGCTTGAAGCGGTAGACGCCCCATAAGCCCTCTGACCGGTCCAGGAAATGGTCTTCGAGATAGGGCTCAGGATGGTCGGGAACGCCCCACAGGTCATAGGTCTGGCAGCCCTTGTGCTTGGCCCAGCGGATCGCCTCCCATTGGAGCAGGTAGGTGGGCATACGGTTGCGTTCCTGGCTGGTGGAGGCGCCGTAAAAATACCAGGCGGTGTGGCCCCGGGCAAAGGCCATTAATCCCGCCAGGGGCTGGCGCTGGTATTCCGCGATCAGCAAGATGCAGGCTCCCTGAGGCGCAAACAGGTCATAGGCGCGTTGATAATAGTCCAGGCTGTGGATGCCGAAGGCATCCCGCTCAGAGGTGGTCAGGCTCATCTGGTGGAAAAGCCCAAGGTCTGTACTGGGCTGCACCACCACATCCTTGCGCCTCGCCAGGCGGATATTGTAGCGGGTTTTGGATTTCATCGCCTTCAGGATGTCTTCTTCAGAAGGGGTCAGGTCAATCAAAATGGTGCGTGGGGGCTGGATGGTCTGGCTGGCAGGTTTGAACCCGGGCAGGTTGTTCTCGACGAACAGATTGGGGATTGGCTCCCAGACCTCCGGTTCGACCCGCAGGAAGACGGCCTGTTCTTGTTGGCACAGGGCGTCCACGGCCGGCCAGAAGTCGGCCCAGTCCCCATCACCCACGGGGCCGCGGGGGATGTAGGCCACGCTCAGCCCCAGGGGAAGATTGCGAAATAAAACCATGGCGCCGAGTTGGCCTTGCTGAATGAAGCGCGGCGTCCACCCAAAGGGATCTTTAAGATGACCCCATTGGGGGGTTTGCAAGATGTGAGCATTGGGATGGTTGTTTAGAAACGCAGCCCACTTCTCAGGTGTCAGAGAGTTCATAAGCTCCTTAAAACACATGACATTGCCAATCGATCGGCAATATCATCTTTGGTTAATCCCCTTAAGCGCCCTTGAGGAGTTATTCTACCATATTCAAATCCGGTTCATGGGTATGGATTGAGGCCCCTGGGATGGTTTCGCTTAACCGGGTGATGATCTCTTCCTGGCGGCCTGCACGAGCAAGATCGATCAGTTCCGCCACCACGGCTTTCAAGGCTTCCGAGGACATGACGCCTTCGCTGTCCACGCGGTGAATGTCGGGGTGGGCCGTGGGAGAGTAAGCGAAGCCGTGATCCCAGAGATCTTCGCTGAGCTTTTCACCCGGGCGGATCCCGGAGAAGATGATCTCAATGTCTCTGCCAGGCTCCAGGCCGGAAAGACGGATCAGGTCTTCCGCCAGGTCGAGGATCTTGACCGGCTGACCCATATCCAGGATGAAGTTCTCGCCGCCTTCACTGAGGGTGGAGGCCTGCAGGACCAAATGGACTGCTTCCGGGATGGTCATGAAATAGCGCTTCATCTCGGGATGGGTGACGGTCAGCGGGCCGCCAGCGGCAATTTGCCGTTTGAAGCGGGGAACCACACTGCCGCGGCTGCCCAATACATTGCCAAAGCGGACGACAGTGAAAGATTTTTTGTTCTTCCGGGCGGCATTCAACACCAGCATCTCGGCGATGCGCTTGGTGGCGCCCATGATGTTGACAGGGCGGATTGCTTTATCTGTCGAGATCATGACCAGCTGCTTGACATCGAAGTCGAGCGCGGCCTGGACGAGGTTTTGGGTCCCCAGAATATTGTTGGTTACGGCTTCCTCGATATTGCTTTGCATCAGGGGGACATGCTTATGGGCGGCGGCGTGGAAGATCACCTCAGGCGCCCAGCGTTGGAAGACCACAGCGATGCGCGGCTTATCTCGCACGTCGGCGATCACCGGGATGATCTCCAGGACAGGAAAGCGCTCTTTGAGGGATAGTAAGGCGCTGAAGATGCTGTTTTCACCATGCCCCAGCATGATCAATTTACTGGGATTGAGCCGGGCGATCTGCCGGCAGAGCTCGCTGCCGATCGACCCACCCGCCCCGGTGACCATCACCACCCGTCCCTCAAGGACTTCACCCAGCGCGTCCGTATCCATCTTCACCGGTTCCCGGCGGAGGAGGTCGGCAATTTCCACCTCACGCAGGCGGCTGACGCTGACATCCCCGCCCAGCAGTTCGTAAATACCCGGCATGGTGCGAAAAGCGACCCCGCGCCGGCGGCAAACCTCTGTGACCCTGCGCAGCACCCTGCCGGCCGCGCTGGGAATGGCGATGATGACCTCGTCCACATGGCGGGTGTCGAGGATGTGCCCGATCTGGTCCAGGGGCGCCAGGACGGGTACGCCGTGGATCTTACTATCTTGTTTGGCGGGGTTGTCGTCAAGGAAACCGATGGGTTTGATGTTGAGCTGGGGGTTTTTTTGCAGCTCCCGCACAACCATGGCGCCGGCATCGCCCGCGCCTACCACCAGAACCCATTTTTTGCGCCTGGGAATGAACTTGGCTTTGTCAGCGGCGGATGAGGATGTCTCGGCCATAATGCGGAAGATGAACCTCAGCCCGCCAACGAAGGCCATTGACAGGAGCCAGTCGATCACCAGCACCGACCGGGGAAAGCCGTAGAACATCCCAGCGGCAAATAAACCGATCATCGCGCCGGAAACGACCATTGAAGCTGCAGTGACGGCGGAGAGGATCAGCACCAGTTCCCGGATGCTGGCATAGCGCCAGAGCCTTCGGTAAATTCCGAACAGGTAGTAAACCAGGGGCTTGACCACTACCACAATCGCGAGCATCCAGATGAGAGAAAATTGATAGGTCGGAAAGATGGCGATCAATTCCAGCCGGATCAGGTAACTTGCCAGAACTGAGACCAGGCTCAGGAAGATATCCCCTAACAGCAGGTAGCGATTTCTAATTTCTTTACCAAAGATGATCATGGGTGTACTGTCCGGGGGTTATTGTCCTTTGAAGCCGAGAACCTGTCCGACGGTTCTGAGGATGATGGCGATATCCATGAAGAAGTTGCGGTGTTCGATGTAATAAAGGTCGTATTCGAGCTTTACGGCGGTCGCCTCAACAGACCCGGCGTAACCGTAGTTGATCTGTGCCCATCCGGTGATCCCAGGTTTGACCAGCAGCCGGGCCCGGTAGAAGGGGATTTCTTGTTGAAAGTGCTCCACCAGCTGGGGCTGCTCAGCCCGGGGGCCAGCCAGGCTCATCTCACCCCGCAGCACGTTGATGAATTGGGGGAGTTCATCGAGATGTGTCCGGCGCAGGAACCAGCCAACTTTGGTCACGCGTTCATCATTTTCCTCGGTCATGCGAGCGATGCCATCTTGTTGAGCGTCTCGTTCCATCGTGCGGAATTTGATGATCTTGTAGGGCTGCCCCCCGCGCCCCAGCCGATCCTGGGTGAAGAAAATGGGGAATCCCGATTCGAGGAGGATCGCCAGGCTGATAAAGGGGAAAAAGCCGGCCATGATCAAAAAACCCACCAGTCCGCCGGTGAAATCGATCAGGTTTTTTGCGAGGTTATAAAGGGTGCTGGTGTGGGTCTTTTCAACAAAGGAACGCACGATCCATTCCGCCTCCAACAGGAAGATCGGCACGCGCGCTAGGATCTCTTCATACACCTGGGGCATGGGCGAAAGGGTGACGCCCCGTTCCTGCGCGGCGAGCAGGGCCCGGAACATGTCCCCTTTCATCTCACCGCTGATCGCCAGCACCAGATCGGTGATCTGCTGATCCTGGACGATCTCGTTGAGGTTTTGGCTGTCGCCAAGGACTGTAAATGCGCCGATTTCGTGGCCTTGCTTGCTGGGATCGTCATCGATCAGGCCAATGAGATGAAAGGGCGGCGGGGATTGATCCTGGATGATCTCCACCAGGGTTTGCCCGGCATTGCCTGCGCCAACGATCAAGACACGGCGGAGCAGGTGTGGTGAGGTGAACAAGCGGATGTACAGAAAACGCCACAGGAGGGTTAAAACTGCGGCAAAGACAATAAAAAAGGAGACCCCGCGGCGGGGAAGAGAGTTCGGTTCTGAGGTGAAGTAGATCAGAAGGTAGACCAGCGAGTTAATAAAAACCGCCAGACCAATGCCTTTTAGTGTTTCCAGCGGCTTGCTGGCCCGATGTATATCGTACAGTTCCACCAGTAAAATGACCCAGAAAATAGGCAGCAAGAAATACCAGAGAGGGGGGCGCTCGATGATAAACTGGAGTGAGAACTGCATCCAGGCATCCCCAGCTGCCCAAAAATACAGGGCGAGGAACAGCGCTGCGCCTGCCATGAGGATGTCCCCAAACAGCAGGATGACCACCCTCTCCGATGAGCGCAGATGCCATCGTTTTGGTCTTGGTTTACTTTCCATAGGTCTTATTTTAACCTTTATTTTGCTTTTTCGGGTGGAGCATGCTCCAAAGAAAGCCTGCGCCCCAGGAGAAATGCATGCAGGCGATCGCTAAAGGCGCACCCAGCAGGAGCGCGGCAGAATGATGCCGGATTGCAAGCTGGAGGCCGGCCAAAAGCAGTCCAAAGAGGTAGACGCTGATCAATCCTGCCAGGGTCCAACGCGCCAGACTGAAGAAGGGCGCCAGGAGGGTCAGCAGGATCA
>CAZLEK010000126.1:0-7018 GCA_964558525.1 uncultured Candidatus Brevefilum sp. | reverse complement strand
AATTTTTTTCAATACCTCTTACTTTGCGATCGCCCTGATCCACAGCCCGATCCTGTTGACGGTTGGATTGGGATATGCTATGATGATTTAGCCTTACCTAATTCAGATCATCCCAAGGGAAACCATGACCCAGGATTTGAGCCCAAATATCGAGGACTATCTCAAACACATCTTCGAACTCACCCGTACAGGCGGAAAAGCCGCTACGAGCCAGCTGGCGGTGGTCCTAAAAATTTCAGCGGCCTCTGTGACCAACATGCTGCAGAAACTCTCAAAAACCAATCCGCCCTACGTGGTGTACCAGAAACATCAAGGCGTAGCCCTGACTGAAGCCGGCCGCCTGGCTGCCCTCAAGATCCTCCGCCGCCATCGCCTGATCGAGCAATTCCTGGTGCAAAAACTGGGCTACAGCTGGGATGAGGTGCATGAAGAGGCCGAGATCCTGGAGCATGCCATGTCACCCCTGCTCGAGACCCGAATTGACGCCGCCCTGGGTTACCCAGAATATGACCCCCACGGCGATCCAATCCCTGATGCCAATCTGAATCTGCCGGAAATTGAGCAAACGTCCCTCAGCAGCCTTAAGATCGGCAAAAGAGGGCGTATCCTGCGTGTGCCGCATGAAGATCCCCGGGTGCTGCGCTACCTGGGAAAGTGCGGATTGCGGCCCGGGGTGCGCATCAAGCTGATCTCCCGTACACCCTACGATCAAACCATGCGGGTCAAGATCATCGATGCTGATGATGAAGCAGTGATCGGCCCCAGCCTGGGCAGCGAGATCACCCTGGCCGTTGAACCATGAAACCGATCGCCCCCATTGAACGGTCCAAAGATCAGGCCCGGCAGTATTATAACCGCATCAGCGGTGTCTACGACTGGCTGACAGCCAGTGAAAAACCGCTGATCAAAAAAGGGGTTCAACTGCTCTCGCCCCAACCGGGTGAAACCCTCCTGGTGATCGGCTGCGGTTCAGGGACAGGGCTGAAGTTAATCCAGCGCGCTGTCAGGGGATCCTGCCAGCTGACCGGCCTGGACATCGCTCACCAAATGCTCCGTGAAAGCCATAAGAAAACCAGTGCATTTTTGGTCCAGGGTGATGGAGTGGACCTGCCATTTGAGGACAAAGAATTTGACGGTGTCTTTTGTTCGTTTACATTAGAGCTTTTTGCTGAGGAGGAAATTCCAAGGGTACTGGGTGAAATTCGCCGGGCGCTTGCATCCAACGGCCGCCTGGTGGTGGTTGCCCTATCTTCAGAACCCAATAACCTGGCTGTTCGAGTGTATGCAGGGTTTCACAAACTTTTCCCGGTGGCCGTAGACTGCCGGCCCATCCCGTTAAACCAGATCTTGGCTCAAAACGGTTTCCGGATCCTGGAAGAGAAACAGGTCATGAATTGGGGACTGCCTGTCAGGATCACTTCCTCAAAACCCGCCTGATCATCATTCGATGCCAATACGGACAATGCCATTATGCCAGAACTACCAGAAGTTGAAACCATCATTCGCAGGCTGCGGGATGGGACCCACGAGCATCCTCCTGTCCTGGATCAAAAGATCCAATCCGTGGAGGTTGCCTGGAATCGGATTATCGCAGAACCAGACCCAGACGCATTCAAACAGGCGTTGATTGGCAAAACAATCACCCACGCCCGCCGCCGGGCCAAGTTCCTCCACTTCCCGCTGGACGAGGGCCACCTGGTCGGCCACCTTCGGATGAGTGGGGACATGCGCATGCTGCACCGGCTGGATCCGAAAGGCAGCCCCCTCCCTAAAGAGGCCTACGATCAAGTGATCATCAATTTTGAATCCAACTGGCGGATGACCTTCAGCAGCATCCGCAAGTTTGGCCGGATGTGGTACATCGATGATCTGGATTCAATCTTTGGAAACCTGGGGCCGGAGCCCCTTTCTGATAAGTTTACTGCTGATAATCTATACGAAATGACCCAGGCCCACAGCCGACAAATTAAACCGCTTCTGCTGGACCAGCGGTTCATCGCCGGACTGGGCAATATCTATACCGATGAAAGCTTGTTCCTGGCACAGATTCACCCCTTGCGAAAATCCAATTCGCTTTCAGAAATCGAGACTGAGATGCTTTATACCGCCATCCGGCACACCCTTACAGAGGGCATATTGAATTTTGGCGCTAGTTTGGATTGGATTTATCGCGGCGGAGCATTCCAGAACTATTTCAAGGTCTACCAGCGAAATGATCAGCCCTGCCCGGTCTGCGGGACAAAGATCAGGAAGATCACCGTTGGGCAGCGTGGGACGCACTTCTGTCCCAACTGCCAGAGACCCCCATCAGGGCCTGGCAAAATGAGAAAGTGAATTAATAAGCTCTGGCAGATTCGAGATCGCTTGTTATTTTCTCAAGCGTCAAGCCCTCAAGGTGCGGATAAACCACATCCGAGCCAGGCAGCCGGTCTGGATCGCCGATACCCACAGCATACATGCCAGCCCGGTTGGCGGCCTCAATGCCTGCTTCTGCATCTTCAAAGACCACGCAAACCTCCGGTTTGACCCCCAGCTCATGCGCCACATGCAGGAAAAGATCCGGTTCGGGTTTCCCGCGCTCAACGCTGTACCCGTCGCCGATCACATCCATCAACGGCGTCAGTCCGATGGCATCCAGAACTGTGCGGGCATTTTTACTGGCCGAACCCAATCCGATCTTGAGTTCTTGCTCGCGTAATTCCTGGAGCAGCTCCATCACACCGGGCAGCAGATCCGCAGGGGACATGCGCATGATCAAGGATTGATAGTAGTCGTTCTTGCGCGCCATCCCGGCGGTCATTTCTTCCTCGCTTAAATCATGACCTTTGAAGATGATCTCCATGGACTGCCGACGAGAAACCCCGCGCAGCTGGTGGTTGAGCTCCCAGTTGAAATCCGCCCCCATTTCATCTGCCAGCCGCTTCCAGGCTTGATAATGGAACTTGGCAGTATCCGTTAATACCCCGTCCAGGTCAAAGATGAACGCCTTCAATTGCATCGTCTCCTCCATATTTGGCTTTTCCTAATTATATCCAATGCTTAAGCCGAAACAAGGCGCTGTGAAAGCGCCTTGAGATGAAAATGGTTCATTGGCTGTTTAAAGCCGTAATGATCGTTTGGTGATCCCCAAGTTATCCCACCACCAGCGGACGGTGTCGGTAATGCTCTTCACTAAAGGGGTGGACTGATATCCCAGCTCTTCTTTCGCTTTATCAGAACTGATCTCTGAGTTGCTGAAGACCGTTTCAATGGAATATTTAGTGAGGCGGGGTTTGGTTTTGGTGAGCTTATAATACAGCTCCGCCATCGGCGCAACAATCATAGCGATTGGCAAAGGGAAAGTGATCAGCGGTGTTTCCTTGCCGGTGACCTTCTGCACCAAAGTGTGCAGCAGCTTCAACTCGATCCGCTCCCCACCCAGAATGTAAGTTTCACCAGGCTTACCTTGATCGCGCGCCAGGATTTGACCTTTGGCCACATCGCGCACATCAACAAAATCAAAGGCGCCCTCAACCATGAAATTGAGCGGCCGCTGCATCCAATCCAGGATCAAGTCGCCCATCTCAGAACGCCGGTAGTCATAGGGGCCTACCACCCCGGTCGGGCAAAGAATGCGGGTGTCCAGGCCTTCCCCAGCAGCTGATTTCACCAGCAGCGACGCCTGGGCCTTGGTCCGGTCGTAGGCGCCAGCTGGATTCTCCGGGTCAAAATTTAACTGTTCAGAGATCCTGACACCCTTGGGGGGGCGTTCCAATGCATGGATCGAACTCGTGTAAACCAATTTTTGCACCTGGGCAGTTTTGGCTGCCTGGATCACGTTGCGAGTGCCATCCACATTGACCGCCTTCAATAAATGGGCTTTGTCCTCTGTGATGGAAACCAGGGCTGCCAGGTGAAAGACCGTGTCGACATCACGCATCGCCCAGGTGAGTGAGTCGGGGTCAAGCACATTCCCGATGACGCAATCCACTGGTAAACCTTTCAATGAGCGCGTGTCTTCACCAGGCAGGATCAACACCCGCACGTCCTCTCCTTGAGCCAGAAGCTCGCGTACCAATACATTTCCAAGGTGCCCTGCGGCGCCTGTAACCAAATTCATTTGTTAACTCCTCAAACCATCCAGGATCATTCGGATGCCAGAACGGGTGACGGCCTGCCAATCAGCCCCAGCCGGGTCAAAGGAGGCCTGCAGCAGCAGCCCCATGGCCACCGCCATCAAGATCCGGGCAGCGGTATCTGGGTCAACCTCCGGGTTGAAATCGCCATCTGCGATGCCCTGACCCACCAACCTCGCAAACAATCCCAGGTACTGGTGGTACGGGGCCACGGCTTCCTCCCAAATATCCGGCTGGCAGCTCGCCTGCCGCCAAAACTCCAGCAGGATGGGGAAACCACCACCCTTCAGGGCCTCAAACACCTGCCCAGTGAGCCCCGCCATGGCCTCAAAGGCTTCTGGCACGTCCCCGGCAGCATCTTTTGCTCTCTGAAACGTGCTTCCTACACCTTGAAGCCAGGCGTTCATCAGGTCCAGGAACAGGGCCTGCTTAGACGGAAAGTGGTGATAAAAGGCGCCTTTGCTGACCTGAGCCCTCTCGCAGATCTCCGCCACGCTGGTGGCATCATAGCCGTTCTGAGCAAACAAATCCAAGGATGCAGCAAGGATAAGCTGGCGTGTCTCCACACCTCTGGTTGAATTGTTCATGATAAAACCTTTGGGAATAAATGGTAAAAAAATAATAAAAAACCGACCGGTCGGTCTGCAATAAAGGATACCATAAACAGACAAAAAAGCAAGGGGTTAAGGCATAGAAAAAACTCGCCAGCCAACACGACTCCCCTTGACCCGGCTAGCGAGTTCTATTCCTCCAGGGCGCTCCCTGCCTGGAGAACCTGATTAACACCTAATTTCGATAATTATCATAACATGACCCTGGCTCCAACCTGTCGGAGGAGCGATGAAGAAGCCAGGGACCCAATTTTTCCATCCGTTAGGCCATACCTAGTACCACATTAAGTAGAGACCCTTAAGATTTTCTCGCCCGAAGTGCGATTATGATGGAAGCGATACCACCAACGAGCGCCAGGCCGCCAGCCACAAAAACAAGCACAGCGCCGCTGACTAAAGGATTACCAATCAAAACCACACCCAGGATGATACTGAGAACTGCCAATACTCCTGCACCCAATCCACCCCCTTTGAAGGCAACCACCAAGCCAAAAATTCCGCTCAAAACTGCCTGAACGCCAATAATGATCGCAGCTGTAGCCGGAAAGAGAACAGAGGCCCATAGGGGATGCTGAAGAACCACCAAGCCGGCGAAAATTCCTAAGACACCCCCAAGCAGCTTCCAAACCCAGGCAGTCTTGTCGATAAAAATGCTAACAAGATCAAAGAATCCTCGAACGACCCAGAAAAAGCCTGTGATACTGACAATTACTTGAAGCGTTGTTCCAGGTGCAGCGAAAAGGAGCAAAGCCAGCAACACGGCAGCGATTCCTTCCAAAAAAACAATCCACCAAGGAACTATATTAATTTCGCCTTCATACTCGATCTTATTTTCAGACATTTTTTCTCCTTTATTGATTAGGCCAATGTTGAATATTTATAGACGGCTAAAAACGCTTTTCTTTTCTATTGAGGGGAAAAGATCAAAAGCCTGTTGCCCTGCGAATCCAAAAAAAACAATTCCGCATCAGAGATAACGAAAGCTGAGGCGCTTGCCAATGCGGCGAGATAATCCGCCTCTTGCTCCATGATTCCTTCAGGTTCGGCGCAAAACATCTTGGTTGTCGCGATCGGTCCCAGTGAAATTTGGTCTTGGTCTTGATCATAGCTTGCATTGTATGTGTTGCACCCAGCAGACCCTGAGAGAGTGCCATCCTGATTGACATCAAGTGTAATTTGACTGCTCCCCATTACGGTCACCAACCCGCCATTCCGGTTGGCATACCAGGTTAAATCCCATGCGCCGGTTAAAGGCAAGGGCTCAACCTTGACGAACCTTAGGATTTCTTCGTCATCTTCATCCAATAAGAAAAGCTGATCAGCTTTAATTTGAAATCTAGCCGTACGCTCCAAAGCAGAGAAATAGTCCTGTTCCTGTGCCATGACCTCATCTGGCATGCAGAACATCAAAGTGGATCCCCCCATCTCAATTGAAAGTTCAGCGCGGTTAAGAGAAAAAGTCGCGTTGTAACGGTTACATCCACCGCTGCCATACATGTTTGGGGCATCAAAGCGTGCAGTTATTTTGGTCCCTTCGATCACGTCCATCCAGTTGCCTGATTGATCACGATAAGCTTCCAGCTGCCACAGGTTTTCTTGTAACTTTTCCAAATCTTGTCCTCTACAGGCTGTTAGAAGAAATAACATTACCAGCAAGAAGCTGACGAGTGTCCCTATGGATTTCATAATCTCCTCCAAATTTTAAACTTTTCTTCATTATACAAAAGATACTTTATCCAATCATGCTTAACTTGATGATTTTACAATCATCAGTTTGTGTACTCTGTCGACTTTTTCATCGTCTTGACCCGATAGGAATTTCAATCCCTAGAATGATTTTCCAATACTGGTGACGAAGAGATCACGCGGCACTCAGTGAGCACGAACCGGTGATCAAAAAAACACCCCAGTTTTCAGGGGTGTTTTGCAAATCGAGAGGCGACGACGGGAATGCGAGCACGTTTCTCTTGAAACGTGCATACGCCTGATGCGCCGTGTGGGCACTTCAGGCTAAGCCTTCTTCGAGCACGAATCCGTGATCAAAAAACACCCCATATTTCAGGGGTGTTTTGCAAATCGAGAGGCGACGACGGGACTCGAACCCGTGATCGGGGTTTTGCAGACCCTTGCCTTACCAACTTGGCTACGTCGCCAGAAAAAGAAAAGCTGATACCGACGGCCGATACGGCCTTTGGATACCAGCCCATCGAGCTTTCTCAGAGCGGGCGAAGAGACTCGAACTCTCAACCTTCTCCTTGGCAAGG
The DNA here is from genome assembly GCA_964558525.1 of uncultured Candidatus Brevefilum sp. Taxonomy (GTDB): domain Bacteria; phylum Chloroflexota; class Anaerolineae; order Anaerolineales; family Anaerolineaceae; genus Brevifilum. Next base: position 28 of record CAZLEK010000126.1, on the reverse strand, counting down.
AGACGTTCTACCATTGAACTACACCCGC
>CAZLEK010000125.1:0-7043 GCA_964558525.1 uncultured Candidatus Brevefilum sp. | reverse complement strand
GAGAGCAACCCCATGATGGGGCTGCGCGGCATCCGCCTGGGCATTGTCTATCCCGACATCATGCGCATGCAGGTGCGGGCGATCTTTGAGGCCGCCAGCGACGCCACCAAGGAAGGTTTCGATGTCCATGCTGAGATCATGATCCCCCTGACGGGCCATATCAACGAGCTCAAGCACGTTCAGCCCGAGCTCGAGGAGATCGGCAAGCAGGTCATGCAAGAGAAGGGCGTGCAGTTTGATTACAAATTCGGCACGATGATTGAAATCCCGCGGGCAGCCCTGACCGCTGCTGAGATCGCCGAAGTGGCTGAGTTTTTCTCCTTCGGGACCAATGACCTGACCCAGATGACCTTTGGCTACAGCCGGGACGACGCCGAGCGCAACTTCCTGATCAACTATGTGGACGAAGGCATTCTGCCAGAGAACCCGTTCCAGGTGCTGGACCGCAAGGGTGTCGGACGCCTGATGGAAATCGCCGTCAGCGAAGGCCGCAAGGTCCGACCCGACCTTGAGGTTGGCATCTGCGGTGAGCACGGTGGCGAACCCAGTTCGATCGAGTTCTGCCACCTGGTTGGCAATAACTACGTCAGCTGCTCACCCTTCCGTGTGCCGGTGGCCCGTTTGGCTGCGGCGCAGGCAAAGATCAGGAACGATTAATTAGACCAGACCCTTAGTACAGCTGTCCGGAGTTTGAGTTGATGGCATACATGCTCATGCTGATATTAGAACAAAGTGAACAGCTCAAGCCTGTATTGGACAGCTGGCAAGCGCTGGGCGTGGACGAGATTTCCTATGTAGAAAGTACACAGGCGCATCTCCACGCCCAGCCTAAAGCACACATTCCCATTCGATTTATGTTTGAAAATATTAGTGGGGAGCGCGAAGCGACCACGCTCACCCTGTTAGCTGTCGTCGCCGACGAAGCGAGGGTGCAAGCCTGCCTGGATGCCACAGAATCTGTCATCGGGGATCTGGATTCAGACCCGACGGCGATGTTTGCGGCCTGGCCGCTGCATTTTGTCAAGGGGTTTCCCAAACCTTAAGGGTGGGGTTGGATGCCTTGGCTTATTTTTTCCCTGACCGGGGTCCTGATCATCGCTGCGGCCATCAAACTGGCCGAGTACGGCGATGCGATTGCTTACCGCACCGGGTTGGGCCAGCTCTTTATCGGCGCGCTGCTGTTGGCTGGCGCCACCTCAGCGCCGGAACTTCTGACGATGATCTCCTCGATCCGCCAGGGGCATCTTAACCTGACCGCTGGTGATCTGTTTGGCAGCAGTATGTTCAACATGCTGCTGCTGGGCGTGCTGGATATCGCCTTTCATAAAACGCGCATCCTCCGCCGGGTTGCCCTGCGCCACGCCCTGACAGCCAGCCTGGGCACACTGCTGACCGGCCTGGCAGTTTTCTTCATTCTTGCAGACATCAAGTGGATGATCGGCTGGATCAATGTGGACAGCCTGGTCATGATTGCCATCTATATCATCGGGGTATGGTTGCTGCGCACCAATCCGGTCACGGGTGAGCCGAAGGCGGCGACCTTGGATGAAACGCCGCGCTCCATTCCCACGCTGCGCCGTGCGATCATTGGCTTTGTGGCCGCCACCGCCGTGCTCATGCTGGTTGTCCCCTGGATGGTGCGCAGCGCTGCACAGATTGCGGAGCAGAGCGGCCTGGGAGATGGTTTTGTGGGCATGCTGCTCATCGCCACCGTGACCTCTTTGCCAGAGCTGGTGGCCGTTATCTCGGCGATGCGCTTAAAGGCCTATGATATTGCTGTGGGCAACTTGTTTGGCAGCAATGTTTTTAATATGTTTGCTCTGGCGCTGGCGGACGTGTTTTATATCGAGGGAAACTTTTTTGAAGCGATCAACCCGGCCTTCGCGCTGGCGGGATTGCTGGCCATGCTGCTCACCATTCTCGGTCTGATCGGCAACCTGGCCCAGGTTGAGCGGCGCATCTGGATTGTTGAAATCGACGCCTTTTTGCTGATACTGGGGTATGCCCTGGGCATGCTGCTGCTCTATCTGCGTGGTGTTGGGGGGGTGTAGTCCTGCCAATCCATTTGCTCAACGCCTAAACCTAGGCTTTGGTTTCAACCGGTGGAAGCCATCTCCGGCCCCGCACGCAGCGCGCCAAGTCGGAAGCATCCGCGCTGGGTCTGACCCACAAGCTGGCGGGGAAAGGGTATCTTGAACAACCGGTTGGCGCCTGGCGTCCTTCCTTATGGGGTGACTTACTCAATCGTTCTGATCCGTTGACGCAGCCAGTGCACCGGTTCAGACTGGTATTCCCTGACGATCAACATCGAGCAGGTGACTTTTTCGATCAAAGTATCATTCAAAGCGCCGAAAACAAATTTGGGTGAATAGACATTTTCAGATGCGCCAATGATCAGCAGGTCGTAGGGGTTTTGGTTGACCTCGTCCAGAATGCCGTAAGCGATGGAATCCGAAGCGACGGTTTTAGTTCTGAAGTTGTTCGGCATCTGGCCCAATTCCTCTTCGATGATCTCTTGCAAATGCAGCAGGTGATCTTCCTGTGCTTCTTGATCGAGGTTTTCCGGCATCAACCGCATCGCCATCACCTCAACGGACTCAGCTGCGGCCAGGTTCCCTGCGATTTTCAAAGCAAGCCGGGCGTGCGGCCCTGTTCCAACCGGAACCAGGATCCGCTTAAGGCCGTTGAGGCCTCGGTCTCGCAAGACGCCCACGTCCACTGGCGTGCTCATCATCACCTGTTTGATGATATTATTTGGCAGCCTGACTTTCCTGGTTTGGCTCGGCCAGCCAAGCAGGACCATTCGTACTGGGGTCGGTGACTCGATCTCATTTGCAATTGCAGACTCAACATTTGGTTGAAGTTTATACTTTGTGTAGATGGGCACATTTCTCTTTTGGGCAATCGGGGCCGTCAGCTTGAGGATGTTCTTCTGGAATTTCTCTGCTTTTTCGAGCAGCGCTTCTGAACTTTTATTTGACAGCGCCGCAGGTATCTTGCCGACGGAAAGGACACACACACTGGTATCCTCTTGGGGTTCAGCCATCCGGGTGGCAAGTGAAACCAGTTCCACGGCAGTTTTTGGTTCTATTGCGGCGACCAAAATTCTGCCGCCGCCCAATTTCTGTTCGATCTGCAAGCGTAGGACGCTGCGGTGATGGAAATACCGCATCAGATAATAAATCATGGTCAGCGTCAGCAGCAAGAGCCCTAAAAAGAGCAATGCCTGCGGGTCAGCAAAGGCGATGATCAAAACCGATCCCGCGACGGCCAGATATACGGTCAGGGGGTAAAAGGGCACTTTAAAGGGACGCTCAAGGTTTGGAAATCTCTTGCGCAGACGGATGAGCGCTAAGGATCCCCAAAACAGCACGAACATATAGCCTGCGCTGGAGATAAAGCTCAGGAAATCAACCAGCCCGATGATCGCGATCACGCCGCTGGAAAAGAGCACGAAAAGGATCGCAACATACGGTGTGCGCCAATGGCTCAGGCGGGTGAATGCGATTGGCCAAATCCTTTCACGCCCCAGGGAAAAGAACTCCCGGGTTGCCGACAACATGGCCGTGTTGATGGAGGTCAGCGTTGCGATCAAGCCGGTTAAACCCATCAAGGGTATGCCGACTCTTGGCCAGAAGATCCTGGCCGCGTCTGTGAGCGCAGTTTCTGACCCCGCCAATTGTGTGTACGGCACTACACCGATCACAACAAAGGTGATCAGCGTATAGATCACTGTGGTAATTCCCAGGCTGATCAGGATGCCCCTGGGGAGATTGCGGCTCGGGTTGATGACCTCTTCGGCATCGTCTGCAATGACTTCAAACCCCACAAAAGCATTATAGATCAGGGCGATGGTTGTCAGCATTCTGCCAATCACAGCCCCGATGGATTTATTTTCAAATAGAATGCTGCCCGAATAAAAGGTTTCCCAGCTGAAACCTGTTTCTCTGGTCAATCCCAGGATGGTAAAAGTGAGAAAGACGACCAGTAAAATGACCCCCAGGAGAATTTGCAGGTTGCCTGCTTTGGATACCCCCCGGATGTGGAGAAACCCAACCACTACGATGATCGCCAGGCTGGTGGGGATGATCGGTATGAACGGTAGAAAGATTTGCAAAGAATAAGCGAAACCGACTGCCGATAGCGCTGCGTAGAAGGTGCTCGAGAAACCATCCAACGACCCCACCAGGAACATGATCAGGTTGTTTCCAAAACCTTTTCGCACATAGGTCATCGCCCCGCCAGTGACCGGGTAGGCTGTGGCCAACTCACAATAGTTTAACGCCACGGACAGGGTCAATAACCCGCCGATGATCATGGCGATCACCGTATTGGGGCCGGCGATACCTGCTGCATGGCCTGTCAGGACGAAGATTTCCGCTGCGATGGTGCCGGCTGTCCCCAACATGATCACCTGGATCAGATTTAACTGCCGCCTTAATTTTCTTTTGCTCATTAACGCGATCAATCCTTTACGAACGGGTGGTGATTGTTCAAACGCAGGAATTATAATCCTTTTTCGAGCGAAAATCCACCTTCAGGCGCCTAAAAACCATGACGCTTCCCCAATAATGCACCTTCCGTCGGCCATCCTTTGGTTTTGGACGACAGGGGAATCGCAAGATCCCCACGTAAAGTTATGATTGAAATTCTCTTTCCGAAGGGTGAGCGGTGGGTTCTCATCCCAGCTTTCCGCTCTCGCCGACGTCCTCGTCGGCGAAAAAACGCCATCCTTAAATGTAAATTTCTCTATTGAAATAGAATTTATGCCTTCCTTACTCATTTCCCCGCAACGAGGACGTTTGGGGGGAGCCAATTTTTTTCAATACCTCTTACTTTGCGATCGCCCTGTTTTGTACAATTGCCGGTTTAAAAATACTGGATAATTCTGGTACAATTTATAATTGTTGTCATTAACTAAAAAATAAAGCACAATTAATTAATGCACTGGGTATATTCTTAGAATGGAAGGAACAACGCGCATGGAAAAAAAGGACTATCTTGAACTTTATCAAGAAATGGTCGTGATCCGCCGCTTGGAAGAACGCGCTGCTGAACTCTATCAGCAGGGCAAGGTCGGTGGATTTTTGCACTTATACATCGGGCAGGAAGCCGTCAGCACGGGGATCACCTCGGTCCGTCAGCCGCAGGACCGCATCATCACCGCCTATCGCGACCACGGTTGGGCGATCAGCGTGGGGATTGACCCCAAGATCGTCATGGCCGAACTGCTCGGCAAGGTGGACGGCTGCTCAAAGGGCAAGGGCGGCTCGATGCACATGGCCGATACGGAACTGAACTTCTGGGGCGGGCACGCCATCGTCGGCGCCCACATCCCCATCGCAGCCGGCATGGCTTTGGGCGACGTCTACCAGGGAAATGACGACGCCGTCACGATCTGCATGTTCGGCGACGGCGCCACCAACATCGGCTTTTTTCATGAGGGCCTCAACCTGAGCAAGGTCTGGAACCTGCCCGTGTTGTGGGTCTGCGAGAACAACCAGTATGGCATGGGCACAGCGGTCAAACGGGCTTCCGCGGTCTCCGACATCCGCCAAAAAGCCGAGGGCTACGGAATGGCCAATCAGCAGATTGACGGCATGGATCTGATGAACGTCCGTGAAAAGGCTTCTGAAGTCCTCGAGAAGGTGCGGGGCGGGGAGGGCCCCTTCTTGCTCGAGGTCATGACCTACCGCTACCGCGGCCACTCCATGGGCGATCCGGAGAAATATCGCCAAAAGGACGAGGTTAAGAAGTGGGAGGACGAAGACCCCATTGGCGTCTTCCGTAAATACCTGTTGAAGGAAAAGGTCGCCACGGAAAAAGAGCTCGACGCGCAGGATGATCAAGCCGAAGAGATCATCGAAGAAGCGGTCCAATTTGCTGAATCCAGCCCGAACCCGGAACCGGAAGCGCTCTTTGAAGACATTTACGCAGAACCAACCCCAATTGAATACCAGGGCTATGAAATGGCACAGGAAAGTGAGGATAACTAAGATGGCACGAATGACGATGCGAGAAGCCATATCGAAAGCGCTCTGGGAAGAGATGGAACGCGATGAACGCGTCTTCATCCAGGGCGAGGAGGTCGGTGTGTGGGGCGGCACTTACGCTGTCACCAAGGGTTTTCTGGACCATTTCGGTGAGAAACGCGTCCGGGACACCCCCATCGCCGAAGCGGCCATCGTTGGCAGCGCCATCGGGGCTGCCCTGACGGGCCTGCGGCCCGTGGCCGAATTGATGACCATCAACTTCGCCTTTGTGGCCATGGACCATATCGTCAACGAGGCGGCCAAGCTGCACTATATGTTCGGCGGCCAGTTTAAACTCCCCCTCGTGATCCGCGCCACCAGCGGCGGCGGGCGCCAGCTGGCGGCCACCCACTCTCAGACCCCGGACGTGATCTTTGCGCATTTCCCCGGGCTCAAGGTGGTCTCACCCGGTACCCCGGCGGACGCCAAGGGCCTGTTGAAGAGCGCCATCCGCTCGGATGACCCGGTGCTGTTCATTGAAAACGCCACCCTCTACCAGTCCAAGGGTGAGGTGCCCGAGGGCGAGGATGTCCTGGAGGAATTGGGCAAGTCCAAGGTCCAGCGTGAGGGTGAGGATGTGACCATCGTGGCCTATTCTAAGATGGTCCAGCCGGCGCTGGAAGCCGCCGAGATGCTGGCCGAGGATGGCATTGAAGCCGAAGTGGTTGACCTGCGTTCCCTGCGGCCCCTGGATATGGACCCCATCATCGCCTCCTTCAAGCGCACCCATCGAGCGGTGGTAGCTGAGGAGGGTTGGCGCGGGTATGGGGTTGGCGCGGAGGTTTCCGCCCGGATTTACGAACTGGCTTTTGATTACGTGGATGCGCCGGTCAAGCGTGTGGCCCAGGCGGAAGTGCCTTTGCCCTATAACGCCGACCTGGAACAGCTGGCGCTGCCCCAAACTGAAGATATTTATCAGGCTGCAAAGGAGATGGTTTATGGCTGAGCTGGTAACGATGCCCAAATTGGGCTTTGATATGGCCGAGGGGACCCTGGTGCGTTGGGTCAAGG
>CAZLEK010000124.1:0-7236 GCA_964558525.1 uncultured Candidatus Brevefilum sp. | reverse complement strand
CCTCACCTCAGCCCGCTCCCTCCGGAATGCAGCGCAAAGACGGCAGATGCCAGGGCGATCGTAAAGTAAGAGGTATTGGAAAAAATGGCTCCCCGCAACGTCCTCGTTGCGGGGAAATGGGTAAAGAAGGCGTAAATATTCTTTCAATAGAGAAATTTGCATTAAAAGCTGGCGTTTTTTCGCCGACGAGGACGTCGGCGAGAGCGGAAAGTTGGGATGAGATCCCATCGATCCGCCTTCGGATAAAAAGAATTTCAATCATAACTTTACGTGGCGATCTTGTGATTACCCTGCGGCAGATGCTCTTCAGATAGGGGGCATCACGGCGCCCTCGGGGAAACCACGCCAGTTTGATTACAGGGGCGTCACTTTTGATTTTTCCCCTGTGGTATCATCGAATTGAAGAAACCATTGGATTTCAGCGCCTGGGCGTGGGTTGGACCCCTTTGCAGGGCGTTGAAGACCCACAATCCCAAAAAAAGGAAACCCGCATGCAGATCCTTGAGCATGAAAACGAATGGGCCCAAAACTATCAAAAGGCGGTGATCAAACCGTTTCTTGACACGGGCGTTTATCGTTTTGATGGCTATGCTTTTGCCCACAACCGCTGCGCTCCCCAGGGGACCGGGGTGGACCTCGCCTCAGTAAGGTTGTTGTTCATCTCCTCCAGCGGCGCTTTCATCCCCGGAGAACAGGCGCCCTTCGCCGCAGAAGATCCATTAGGCGATTACAGCCTGCGGAGAATCCCGGCAGAAACACCCCTGGCAGAACTTGATTACGCCCATGCGCATTACGATCAGGCTGCCGTGCGGGAAGACCCCCAAACCTTGCTGCCGGTCAGGCTGCTGCGCCAAAAAAAGGCCCAAGGCACAGTTGGCGCGCTGACGGATCATTGGGTGAGCTTTATGGGCTACCAGCCCGACCTGACGCGGGTGGTGCATGAGACGATCCCGCCGATCCTTGACCTGGCGGCAGCAGAAAATGCGCAGGCGGCGCTGCTGGTCCCTGCCTGACCGCTTTGCGCTCAGTCCGTGGGACTGATTGCAAGAGCATTGGAAATGGCTGGCGTGGCAGCCGCGCTGACAAGCTGGCACGCGGGGATCACCCGGCGCACCGCTCCGCCAAGGGCAACCTTTACGAAACTGGAGCGGGGGATGAGTATGGGGCGTCCCAATGATCGCGCCCAGCAGGACCGGGTTTTGTCAGCGACATTGGCCCTGTTGGAAAAGGATGCGCCTTTGGATCCGGTCTATTTGGATGAGTCCTGATTGACAATTCAGACCCCGCAAGAAAAAACCAATCCCAGGATATTCACCGTATGAAAACAATCCCAATCTCAACCCTGTTTCAATTGACCACCGATCAAATGCGCGAGGTAGACCGCCTGATGGTCGAGGCGTACCACATTTCCCTCTTACAGATGATGGAGAACGCTGGGCGGAACCTGGCGGACCTGGCCGTCCACATGCTGGGCGGTTCGGCTGCCGGCATGCGCATTCTGGTGCTGTGCGGGAAAGGCAACAACGGCGGCGGGGGGATGGCGGCCGCCCGGCACCTGCACAACCGGGGCGCAAAAGTGGCCGTTCGCCTGGCAGGTGAGGTGAAGGAACTCAAACCGGTCCCAGCACAGCAGTGGCAGCCTATTGAAAAGTTGGGGCTGGCCGCGGCCTCGGATGTCTGGCCCCCGGCCGATCTGATATTGGATGCGATGATCGGTTACGGCCTGCAGGGCGCCCCCCGGCCCCCGATCTCAGACTGGATCGGGCGCGCCAACGCCAGCGGGACTCCCATCTTGGCTCTGGACGCGCCCTCCGGGCTGGACACCACCGCCGGGAAAACAGCAGGCCCCTGTATCCAGGCCGATGCCACCCTGACCCTGGCGATGCCCAAGGTTGGGCTGCTGGCGCCGGAAGCCCGGGGCTGTGTGGGCGAATTGTACCTGGGGGATATCAGCGTCCCAGCGGAGCTGTACGCGGCAAATACCCTGGGGCTGCCCGTGGTTTGGCCTTTTGAAGAAGGGCCGGTGGTCAGGGTGCTGGTCTTGCAGGGATAACGATAGACTGGCCTCTTAGGTGGGAGGGATCAAGGGGGATTGGAAGTCTCCCTGTGGCAGCCAGAATTTTCAACCATCATGAAAGCTCTAGATAGATTTACGGCTCAGCGGTCGGGGTTGGCGTGGGCGTGGATGTGGCTTCAGCCTCGGGGGCGCCGTTCTCCTCCACCACGGTCACTTCCAGGGTGTTGGGCAGGATGGCGTCCACGCTGATCTCCTCCTGGTCCAAAATCACCTCCGGCGCAAGCTGGTAGGTGCCCAAACCGCGGTCGGTCAGGTCGATGGTCACCGTCAGGGTGCTGGGGCTGAGCTGTTCCAGCAGGCTGAGCGGCCCCGAGAGGAACACGTCCACCAGCTGGGGTGAGATGATCGCCTGCAGCCCCTCATCCAGGCCCCGCACCTCTACCGGCAGGTTGTTGAAGCTGATGCTGCTCTCGACCGGTTCGATTCCCACCTGAACGGTCACGTTCTGGCTGCCGACCACGTTAACCCCTTCGGGAAGCTGGAGGGAGACGCGGATCTCCATGCTCTCGGTGGCGCCGTTCAGGTTAATGGGCGCGGTTTCGATGAAACCGCCCAGGCTTTCGACCAGCGTTGGTTCAGACGCAAAAACTGTGACGGTGGGCGGCATGGCGAAGATGTTCGTCAGCCGGTAGCCGGCGGCGATCTGGCCGGTGGTATTGATCTTGACCACTACGGTTCGGTAGCCCCCGCGCTGGTTGATCGGGACGTTAACCTGGATATTGGCCGGGTTGAGGGTGACCCCCGTCACCTCGGCGCCGTCGGCATTGAAGGCGTCCAGGTTGACAGTCCGCTGGACGTTTTCCGAGGCGTCCACGATGCTGATCTCGCCCACGACCTCTTCGATGGAGTCCACCAATGACTGCGGGCCGGCGACGGTGACGTTCTCTGCGCTCAATTCGGGGGCGCCGGTCTCAAAACCGATGGCCGGGTTGCCGAGGGTGACGACCTTGATCGGCAGTTCCTTGGAAATGATGGCGTCCAGGTTCACAAACACCGAGGATGGGCTGAGGCTGACCACTTCCACCGGCGAAAGGTTGATGTTCACCTGCGGGGTGAGGTTATGCACCCCTGTTTCGAGTCCCGAAAGGTCGAGGGTCACTTCGATCAGGTTGCTGTCGTTTTCCAGGCGGTTCAGGATCGAAGCGGGGGCGCGCAGGGTCAGGGACACCTCGCGCGGGATCTCATTGACGATGGTCAGCTCGGGGGCCAGGCCGATCACTTCCATAGCCAGGGGGCGCGGGTAGGCGCGGGTTTCGGTGGGGTCTGTCTGGGTAACCGCGAAGATCCACACGGCGATGGCCAGAGCCAGGGCTGTCAGCAGGGAGGGGAGGTTTCGGAGGAATCTTCTGAGGTACTTCATGCGCCGCCTCCTCCCTGGTCGTCAGACTCCAGGCCAAAAAACGCGCGCAGGCGCTCGAACAGGCCTCTGCCGTTGGGGAGTTCCGCCGGCTGGAAGAAAGCGTTCAGGGTGTTTTGGAAACGTTCTAAATTGAGCCGCCGGATCATCTTGCCGTTTTGCGCGATGGAGATGCTGCCGGTTTCTTCGGAGACCACCACAGCGATCGCATCGCTGACCTCAGAGATGCCCAGGGCAGCCCGGTGGCGCAGTCCCATGGTGCGATCGGGGGAACGGTTGAGCACACCGCTGGCCGAGAGGGGCATCACGCAGGAGGCAGCCATGACCTTGTTCTTAACGATGATCACCGCCCCATCGTGGAGAGGGGTGTTGGGGTAAAAGATTTGCAGGAGCAGCTCGGGGGTCACCTCGGCCTCCATGGGCACACCGGTTTCAATGTACTCGATCAAGCCCTGGCCGCGTTGGATCACGATCAGCGCGCCGTGATGACGTTCCGAAAGCCGGCCGGAGGCGCGCACCACGGCGTCAAGGGTGTCTTGCATTTCCTCTTCATCCAGGAAACCGCGCCGCGCCAGGAAGGGAACTGTGCCCGCCCGGCCAACGCGCTCCAGGGCGCGCCGGATCTCAGGCGCGAAGATCACTGGGATGGCAAACAGCAGCGCCGGCAAAACGGTGCTGATCAGCCAGGAGAAGGCCGGCAGATCCACCAGGGTGGTGACCAAGCCCAGAAGCACGATGATGAAGAACACCCCGCGCAGCAGCACGAGGGCTTCAGTGTCCCTGAGGAAGATCAACAGCAGGAAGAAGACGGCCGTCACCAGGATGATATCGAGGAAGTCGGTCCATCCAAATCTTTGAAACAGGAATAAAATTTCGTTGATGATCTCGGTCATGGTTGTCTGGTTTTATTTTAACTGATAATCACGCTCTGCTTCCAGTGGTTTTGCCAGGATTCGGGCCCAAACAGGCTCTTTTTTGGGTTTTATGATCCTTTGGGCTGCGATCCGCCAGGCAGGATAAGGCAGTTCATCCGGTTGACAGCGGTTAAACCCCAGGGAGGCGGGTTTGAGGTCGTATTCCCTGGCCAGTTCGTTGGGCAGCAGCAAAAGCTCGGCGTCTTGTCTCCGGGCAGCCTCCTGGAAGGCATCCAGGGCAATTGGAGGGGCGGACAGGAGGGTTTCTGCAGGCAGCGCTCCGGTCAGCGTTGCGGTGAAGTTCCAGTTTTCCCAGGTGAGCAGGGCTGAGAGCGACCCTTCCCAAACCAGGGGTTGCAGCATCTGCGCACCCAGGGCCTCGTACAGGCTGGGAGCATTTTCCCCGGTCTGGGATTGCCAGAACCCCAGGAGTTCTTTGGGCGGGAGCTGCGCGGCAGAGGGACCTGCCGCCGCCCGGGAAAACGCAAGGGAGCCTGGATATTTTGCGCCCTTGGATTGAATTGTATCATTAAGCCCTTGGCAGACCTGTTCCCAGGTGCGCTGGAAGGGTCCGTTGGTATTGATGACCACATCCGCACGGGCGAGTTTTTCTTCTTGGGGTGTTTGTGCCTCGAGCCGGCTGAGGGCTGCTTTGGCTGATAACCCCCGGTTTTCCCGAAGGCGTTCCATTTGGACCTGGCGCGGGGCATGGCTGACCCAGACCGCATCACAGATCGCCCCCAGGCCGGCTTCGAGCAGTTTGATCGCCTCCAGCGCAGCCAGGGGACTGTGGCAGTCTTGCAGCCGCTTCTGAACAGCTTCAGCGACAGCGGGATGGACGATAGCTTCGAGGGTTTCCAGTTTTTTAGGGTCTTTAAAAACGATCTCCCCCAGTTGGGAGCGGTCGATCTCGCCCTTTTGGTCCAGGATCTTTTTCCCAAATGCGCTCACCACGTCCTGGAAGGCCGGGCCCTGCGGGTAGATCATGCGGTGGGCGATCAGATCGGCGTCCAACCCCAGGGCTCCGGCGTTGGCCAGCATGCGGCGCACCACGCTTTTGCCTGTGGCGATGTTCCCCGTGATGCCGATGATGATGCTTGTCTCCATCATGCCTTCCAAATCCTGGATGAAGTATACCTTATTTCAAATGCCCCAAATTTGCCGGTGCTATAATGAAACTATGTTTTTGGATGTGTTGGCGCAGGCGGCGGAAGAAAAGTGTCGGTTGTCTCGCCAGGGCCCGCTTGTGGTGGGCGTGTCCGGCGGGGCGGACAGCCTGGCGCTGCTGATCGGGCTGGAAAAATTAAACTATGACCTGATCGTCGCTCACCTGGATCATGGGTTGCGTCCCGAGTCATCTGAAGATGCTGCTTTCGTGGAAGCCCTGGCTGGGGTGCGGAGGCTGCCTTTTGTGTGCACGCGGGTGGATGTGCGCGGCCATGCCGAGGAACAGGGCCAGTCGATCGAAGAAGCTGCCCGGGAGGCGCGCTATCGGTTCCTGTTTGACCAGGCGCGTCGGCATCAGGCCCAGGCGGTGGCCGTCGCCCACCATGCTGACGACCAGGTGGAGACAGTGTTGATGCATTTCCTGCGGGGGGCCGGCCTGCCCGGGCTTTCTGGAATGGCCTATCGACGCATCCTGCCAAGCTACGACCCGGAAATCCCGCTGGTGCGCCCCCTGCTGGGGGTCTGGCGCGAGGAAATTGAAGCCTTTTTGGCCGGAACCGGGCTGAACCCCCGAGTGGACGCCAGCAACCGTGACCGCACTTTTTTTCGCAACCGGCTGCGCCACGCCCTGCTCCCAGAGCTGGCAACCTACAACCCGCAAGTTCGTAAGGTCATCCAGCGTATGGCGGAGGTGCTGGGCGAGGAGGACCGCTTCCTGGACGCCCTGGCGGTTGAGGCCTGGAAGGATTGTTTTGTGATGGAGGCCCCCGGCAGCGTGCAGCTGGATATTGAGGCTTTTCGCAGCGCGCCGATTGCCCTGCAGCGGCGGGTGCTGCGCCGGGCGATCGACCGGCTGCGGCCGGCCCTGCGCGATATCGGTTTTGAGACGGTCGAAAGGGGGCTTGCTTTCGTCGCTGAACCGCCTGAAAGCAAGGTGATTGACCTGGCAGCGCGGCTGAACCTGGCCGTGGTTGGAGACCGGCTGATCGTCAAGACCTGGTCGGCGGAACTGCCAGATTGGGGCCAGCCTTTATTGATCTCGGCGGACCAGGAATCAACCCTGGCGCCGGGGGCGCCAGTCCTGTTGCGGCACGGCTGGCGGATTGAGGCGGAGATGCTCTCAAATCTGCCGGGGGATCTTCTGTCTGCAGTGGGGGAGTTGCCTCCGCTGGAGACCTGGCTGGATGCAGACCGGCTGGCGCGCCCGTTGGTTGTCCGCGGGCGAAAACCGGGCGAGCGCTGGCGGCCCCTGGGAATGGGCGGGCACAGCCAGTCCCTGCAGGATTTCTTCATCAATGCAAAGGCGCCCGCGCACCTGCGTGATCTCTGGCCGTTGGTTTGTTCAGAGGGGCAGGTCGCCTGGGTGGCCGGGCTGCGGCCTTCGGAGGCCTTTAAGCTAAAGGCGGATACACAGCAGGTGCTGCACCTGCGAGTGGTTAAGGGGTGAGTACTGTCACTGGAAGGCGATCCTCAGTAGGGATTCTTTTACGTTCTTTTTATTGCGAAGCGCTGTTGAGGCAGTCTATGATTTGATTTGTGGATCAATCTTATCCAAAACCAGAATAAACAATTGGCAGAATTTTGATGCCGCCCTGTATGAAAACTTTATAATCATTTGAACCAAAGAAATACCTGATAATCGGCAATCAATCAATGCGTCCACTACCTGGACAGGGCGATCGCAAAGTTAGAGGTATTGAAAAAAATTGGCTCCCCGCAAC
>CAZLEK010000123.1:3927-7382 GCA_964558525.1 uncultured Candidatus Brevefilum sp. | reverse complement strand
AGGGCGGGGTGCGGGTCCAGCCTGGAGCTTAGCGGAACACCTTCAGGTGCAGAGGATGAAAGACGTGAGGGTTCACCCCGCCGAATTCTTTAAAAATTGTCCCAAAGGACCCGTTTTTAATGCGTGAAGTGCAAATGGCCCCCAAATTAAGTCGTAAATGACTAGACCAAGTAATCCTCCGGTCGTTGTATTAATGGTGCAGTCAAAACCGGACTGCACCCTACGACTTTGCAATTTCCCTGGTTCTGGGCCTCTTGCCGTCCCCGGATTTGCGTTTTTTTGATATCATTAGTCTGCAAATGCCCCCTAGGGGCTTCAATGAATTGAAACGTGAAATAACGCTTATGTCTTTTGGTAGTCTGACGTTTATTTTTATCTTTCTTCCCACAGTTTGGCTGCTGTTCTACCTCCTTCCCCGGGGGAACTGGCGGCGCGCCCTGCTGGTTTTTAGCTCCCTGGCCTTTTTCGCCTGGGCCGACCTGCGCCACCTGCCCCTGCTGGTGGGCTTTGTCCTGATCAATTATGGGCTGGGCAGGTTGATCGGCTGGCGCCAGGCACAGGAAAAGCCGGGCTGGGGCAAGGCCGTGCTGTGGGTGGGAGTGGGGTCTAACCTGGCCTTCCTCCTCGCCTATAAGTACCTGGGCTTTTTTGGGGAGCTCCTCTCTCAGATCAGCCGGGGTGGGATTGAAACACCCACCCTGGCGGCCTTCTTCGGCATCTCCTATCTCACCTTTTCAGGCATGTCGTACCTGCTGGACGTGCATCGGCAGAGCAAGCCCGCCGAGAAAAATATCCTCAAATTAGGCGCCTACCTGCTGATGTTTCCCAAGCTGATCCAGGGGCCGATCCTGCTGTTTAAGGATACCCAGGCTGATCTGGGCGAGACGAAATTTGATGTCGACCAGGCTGCCGGCGGCATTCGACGTTTTATCCTGGGGTTGGGCAAAAAGGTCCTGGTGGCGGACGTGTTGATCGTGGCTGCCAACCGGGTCTTCTCCAGCCCGCCGGAGCAGTTAGGCGCCAACGCCGCCTGGGTGGGACTGCTGGCCTATGCCCTGGTGATCTATTTTGATTTCTCCGGCTACACCGACATGGCCCTGGGCATCGGCGCGCTGTTTGGGATCCAGCTGCCTGAGAACTTCAACTTCCCTTACCTCAGCCGCAGCATCTCCGATTTCTGGCGCCGCTGGCACATCACCCTCAATAACTGGTTCCGCACCTATGTCTTCATGCCCCTGGAATACAAGCGCCGGCGAGTGAAGTTCTACCGGGTACAAACCCATATTTTGATCGTGTTCTTCCTGACCGGTTTCTGGCACGGCGCCAGTTGGAACTTCATCCTGTGGGGGCTGTATTTTGGGGTCATCCTCGCTGTAGAGGCCAGCGGCTGGGGGCGGCGATTGAAAAAAGCGCCCGTTTTCCTGCAGCACGGCTATGCCCTCTTCCTGATCCTGATCGGCTGGGTTTTCTTCCGGGTCACCGATCTCCGCAGCTGGGGGCCCTTCCTGGGTGCATTGTTTGGCCTGCACGGCTGGGTTGGGGAGGCCACCCTGCGCTCGCTGAACATCCTGCTCTATCTGCCCCTGCTGGCGGTGGGCGCCCTGCTCAGCACGCCGATCCTGCGCGGGTTGAATCAATGGGTTGAGGAGAAACAGGGCCTGCCGAGGATCTTGCTTGATCTCGTTCTGATTGGTTTGTTTGGGCTTTCGATCGCCTACATTTTAGCCAATGATTTCCAACCTTTTTTATACGCCCAATTTTAAGTGAGGTGCAGTGCAGGGTAAGCCGACATCTTTTTTATTCGTGGTCTTTTTTCTGCTCGTTCTCCTCTCGGCGCCGTTTTACTGGCTCTTCCGAACGGAGTCGGTTTACGGCATGTCCTGGCTGGACGGCCGGCCCCTGGCGGAATTCACTGACCTGGTGCATCGCGGCTTCTTCCTCAGCCTCAAGGCCTTCGCCAGGGGTGAAATTGCCGAAGGGATGCCGGTCATCCGAGAACAACTCATTCAAGGTCAGTTTCAAACTGATTTAAAAGCCGTCCTCAGCGACCAGTTCCCCCTGCGGCTGGCCTGGATCCGCGCCGCCAAGGCTGTTGACCGGGGCCTGATCCACCTGGCTTATTGGTTCACCTCCGACCCGGCCATCCCCGCTGACCGCACCTCGGACCTCTACATCACCCGTGATCATGCCGCCCTGCTGACCGGCCCAGAGCCTTTGCGAGAATCCACCTTCGCGGTCATTGACCAGCGCATCGCCAATTACCAGAGGTTGATGGAGGACCATCCCGGGGTGAATTTTTACGTCTACTACATCGAGCGGATCCAAAACGTGAGCGCCCATCCCATGGACGGGATGTTTGAGAACCTGGAGCGGGGACAATATTACGCTTACTTTATCGAGCATAAACCGGCCGCTTTGATTGTTGAAAAGATCAACATCAACAATTTTGAGGATTACCAGGCCAATTTCTACCGGACAGACCATCACTGGAATATGCAGGGCGTTTTCCATGCCTATGAGGAAATTCATGACCTGCTGGCACAAAATTATGCGGATATTCCCGAGCTTTTGCCCTATCAGGGTTTCTTGAAAGAAAAGGTGATTGACTTCAGGGGGTCCCTGGCCCGCAAAGCTTTTTTCCCGGAGTCTGAGCCTTTCAACATTGTCGATTATGCCCTGCCCTATCATGAAGTCTACGACAATGGCAAGCTGACCACCTACAGCCACAGCGCCGATTACCTGGCCGGGTCTTATCCAAAAGATCCGTATTATAATCATTATGAGGGCGAATTTGGTCGAGATTGGGCTCTGATCGAGTTTGTCTTTCCTGGCAACCCCAATCGCAACCTCTTGGTGATCGGCAATTCCTACGACAACGCGCTTGTCCCGCTCCTGGCCTCACACTACCACCACACCTACGACATCGATCTGCGTTATTACAAGGATTTTTCCCTCAATGTGTTCCTGGCCGAACACCCGGTGGATGACATCCTGGTGATCGGCGAAAATTCGATCGTGTTTGGCTCCGAAAGGTACCGGATCAACCCCTGATTTTTCGGGGCGGGAGGTGTTTTGTGATCAAGAAGATCCTGCGTTATGCCGGCCTGGCTTTGGTGACCGTGGTGGCCGCTCTGTATGGTTTTATCTTAATCGGCAGCCTATTTGAGGGTTCTACAGCGCCTATGAATTGGGAGACCCTGGGGATGGCCGTCCTCAGTGGGCTGGCGGTCCTCGCGGCTGTGCTCAGCTGGTTGTGGCTGGGCGTTGGGGCCTGGATGACCCTTGCGGTGGGCGTGTTGTTCACCATCTTTGCCCTGGTGACTGCCGGGCGGATGCACCTCATCGCCGTGATGGCTTCCGGCTTTCCGCTGCTCCTGGGCGGCGGATTGATGCTGCTGAGCCTGCGTATTCACAAAAAAGCCGGCTGAAGCTGGCCTACCTCATCTCCCCGTTAC
>CAZLEK010000123.1:0-3827 GCA_964558525.1 uncultured Candidatus Brevefilum sp. | reverse complement strand
CCGATCAGCAGCAGGATGGCGCCGGCGCACAACAGCCCCCAGAAGATAAAGGGCAGGTTCGAGCTCACAAGTGAAAACTGGTTTCCCAGGGGCGGGGAGATCAGCGCGCCGAGGCTGGCGAAGATGAAGATAAACCCGGTGGCGCTGGCTGAAAAGGCCGGGCCCACGCCCTTTGTTTCCGCCGCCATGGTGATCAGGATCGCCATGATCCCGTCCCGCGCCAGGCCGGCGGCCAGGATCGCCCCCCACAGGGCCTCGCCGCGCAAGACGAAAAAGGACAAAATACCCAGAGATGTGAGGGACACTGCCCCAATGGCAATCCCCTTCCGAGACCGGGCCCGATCGGAAAGCATCGCGATCGGGATGGTGAAGGCCAGGCTGGCCAGGTGAAAGGTCGCCGCCAGGCCGTCGGCCCGGACGGCTTGCCAGCCGAGATCCCGCAGGTAGAGCGGGAGATAGCCGAGAAAACCCTGGATGGAACCGTTGAAGCAGAACAAAATCAACCCCAGCAGCCACACGTCCCGGATCTTGATCACATGCTTGAGGTTGTCCAGGTTGATCGCTTTCCTGACATGCGGTTCGGATGACGAGTCAACGGCCGGCGGTTGGGGAGAAAGCGCCCACGGCAGGAAGAACAGCAGGCTGATCAGGCCGTAAAAGAAGAAGGTGTTGCGCCAGCCGCCCAGCCAGGGCGCAATGAAGCTGGCGCTGACCAAGGAGCCGGCGAAGAACCCGCCCGCAAAGCCCAGGGAGAACACGCCGTTGGCCAGCCCCATTTGCTCCGAGGTGAACCACAGGCTGGCGTTTTTGATATTGCTGAGATTAATGAAGGGATTGATGAAGCCCGTCAGCGCGATGGTCAGCAGCAGGAGACCATAACTGGGCGCCAGCCCGCGTGAAGCGCCCAGCAGGCCGGCCAGGATGCAGGTGATGATCAGCACCCGGCGGGGGCCGAAGCGGTCGATCACCATCCCCGCCAGGAGGAAGGACAGGATCGTGGGGAGGGAGGCGATCCCCCAGGCCAGGCCGGCCTGCACCACGCTCAGGTTCAGTTCCTCGGTGATGGCCGGCAGCAGCACGGACAGGCTGATGCCCGGCATGGCGACCACCAGGGCGTTGGTGAACCCGCCGAGGATCAGGATGAACCATTTAGATTTGTGGTTGGGTTTCATGGGCTGCTGGTAAGGCTCCTGCGGTGCTGGTTGTTGTTATCGTCAGCCCAATTCTAGTCGATTGCGCTGAAACCTGCGGCTTCTCTTGGTAGGTTTGTCGGCACAATGGGTACGCCATTGGTGGGTCATCGATATAACCAAGCCAGGCAGACTGCATCCGTCGTCAGCAGCGTAAATGTCCCAATTAAGAAACGTGTGCAGGGTTTGGCCGCAACGCCATGCTGCAAGCTGAAAGATCTGGAGAATTCACCGCCTTAAATCAACCTGCCCATCCAAGGCTCATGGGCAGGAGATTAAAGTCTGGATTTTAACCAATCACCGACAATTTGCCTGCTGACAAAACGCTATTCTAGGGGGTCCTGGCTCCTGGCCGTTGCCAGGGCCAGCAGGGCCACCTGGGTGGCGTTGGCGATGGACTCCTGGTAGTTCACGTCGATCGTGTTCTGGCGGCGGTTGGCGATGGCGGTGCAGATCGCCCCGGCCCAGTGGCCCAGGCCGCCCATGTAGTGCAGCAGGAAGCTGGCCTCCATCTCCATGTTTTCCACCCGCTGGCCTGCCACGCCGGGGTCATATTCGGAAAATAGCAGGTCGAGGTCCAGCACGCTGGGGCGCACCCGGTTGATATCCCGGCCCTGGGCGGCGGAGAAGCCCGGTGCGGAAACGGTCAGCCCAGGCTGGGTCTGCACACCCAGCTGCTCTGAGGCCCCCTGCAGGGCAGCCACCATCTCTGGTGTGGCGCGGGCCGCGTAGGGTTGGATCCGGCCGAAGAAGCGGGACTCCCTGGGCATGTTCTCACGGATCAGTGCGGCGGTTTCCAATTCCAGGCGCTGGCAGGCCTCGTCCGCGTAGGGGACTTCATAGAAGCTGCCGGCGTTGTCCAGGCCGATCCCATAGGTGGTGATGATGGGCGTGCCGAGTTCTGTCTGGGCCTGGAGGCCGCCCGAGGTGCCCACCCGGATGATGTGAATCCGCGGGTAGGAGTCTTTGCAGGTCCGGGTCTCAAAATCGATTTCGTTTAATGTGACCAGCTCATTGGCCACGATCTCGAAGGAGGGGGTGCCCATGCCGGAGGTCACCACGCTGACCCTTAAGGAGGGGCGTGTAGAACCATCGCGATCGGGGATTTTGGCGGCGCCGGTGATGGTCACCAGCCCGCGGTGGTCGCTGGCGGCTTCGATCTCGCTGAAGTACTTCTCGGCGATGAAGCGGGCGCGGCCGGGGTCCCCCACGATCAGGATGTTTGGGGCGACCTCTTCCGGTTTGACCTGAAGGTGATAGATCCGCCCGTCCGGGCCGATGGGGAGGTCAGAGGGGGCAAAGGGCTGGTGGTTGCTTGGGCTCATCTTGGGCTGCTTTCTCTATTGTAGTGTACGTATAGATGACCTTTCAGGCGAAAGGTGCTTGAATATTTAGTTAATGGATTGCGGATGATCAGCAGTCTTGTTCCATGTTTCGTCCCATTATTATATCTATGAATAGGGTCTTTTTTCAAATATTCAATGGATTGTTTGGTGGCGCACAATGGAAAAGCGCTTCTTTGGGCAGCGAGAAGACAATCAGAGAACAGGTTTTTATCATCGGTAGGAAAAAGTCGCCTTTTCTTTTCGCGTAGTTCTCGCTCGGTGTCCTCACCGAGCGAGGGGTTTGACCGAAAGGTCTCCAAATGTATTTACCAATGAACCAATGCTCATTTTAGTCGTTCTCAACGGTCTTTATTACCCTGATGAGAAGCGGAAACCCCGGAGCAAACCATAGAAGGCCCTGAGTGCAAAGCCTCCTGACAGGACCGAGTGAAAACGAAACATTTTCCTTCTCGATTCTGGCTTGTCCAGATTAGGTTTAGGAAAGAGGAACCTGCGTAGGAAACAAATTAACCGGAATAATGAAGATGAGGATTATTTTTTGTAGAAAACTCTTTTTCTTTGTGTCCTCATCGTACCCTCGGGGGTTCGTGTGTACTCATCGTGCCCGAAGGGTATCGTGGGAAAACATTAACCACTAAGGACACAAAGGAACACAAAGGTTTATCAACTATTAAAATAACCCCTCTTCACATTTATCCAGTCAAAACCAAAATAAAAGCTCAAAATAATCGCTCTCAATCCTTCCTTCGTGTCCTTCGTGTTTAACCTTTGTGTCCTTCGTGTTAATATCCTTTTCTTTCTCTTTGTGTCCTCATCGTGCCCGAAGGGTATCGTGGGAAAACATTAACCACTAAGGATACAAAGGAACACAAAGGTTTATCAGCCATTAGAATAACCCCTCTTCACATTTATCCAGTCAAATCCAAATAAAAGCCCAAAATAATCGCTCTCAATCCTTCCTTAGTATCCTCATCGTGCCCTAAGGGTATTGTGTTAAGTTTTCGCCTAATGCCTGAGTAGACACCAGTTTTTTCTGTTTATTAGGCAGAACAGCAACCAACATGTCCATCAAAGGCATTGATTTTGTCAAAGGGTTTTCAGCCAGTGTAGGGTGGTCTCTAATAGGCGCAAGGCAAACTGCTGCACCGCATCCGTGTCATAATCGCGGAAACAGCACTCCGTGACCATCACCAGGGCCAGGTGCAATGTGTACAAATGGTTGCGGATGTCCTCTTGAGGGGTGAAGGTCGTTTTGCCGTAGCCGATCAGGCTTTCCGGCCACTCGTTGAAG
>CAZLEK010000122.1:0-7484 GCA_964558525.1 uncultured Candidatus Brevefilum sp. | reverse complement strand
GTAAGAGGTATTGAAAAAAATGGCTCCCCGCAACGTCCTCGTTGCGGGGAAATGATTAAGAAAGGCGTAAATATTATTTCAATAGAGAAATTTGCATTAAAAGCTGGCTTTTTTCGCCGACGAGGACGTCGGCGAGAGCGGAAAGTTGGGATGAGATACCATCGATCATCCTTCAGATAAATAGAATTTCAATCATAACTTTTCTTCAGGATCTTGCGATTGCCCTGGTTCTTCTCGTACCTTCTCGCGAAATTTCAGTTAAAATAGGTTCCAGATTAATTCACCGACAACCGAAAGGATCCTATGCCTTCTGAGAGAGAGATCGGCCTGAAAATCCCCCAGATCCTGCTCCCCAAAACCTCAGTCGATCACCACAGATGGGCCGTGATCGCCTGCGATCAATTCACTTCCCAGCCCGAATACTGGCAGCAGGTGGCAGCCATCGTCGGAGATGCCCCCTCCACCTACCACATGATCCTGCCCGAGGTCTACCTGGATACACCGGAAGAAGCTGCCCGCATACAATCCACCCAGGAGACGATGGGGGAATATCTCAAATCACAGATTTTTCGGGAGATCAATGATTTCATCTATGTCATCCGCACCGTCGAAGGTCATTCCCGCCGTGGATTGATGGCCTGTCTGGATTTGGAGCGCTACGATTACCATAAAGGCGCCCAAACCCTGATCCGCGCCACGGAGGGCACCATCCTGGACCGCCTGCCCCCGCGCATCCGCATTCGCCAAGGCGCGCCCTTGGAACTGCCGCATATCCTGGTTTTGTTTGATGACCCCACCGACTCGGTCTTCGGTCCCATTGATGAACAGCTCGAATCCCTCGAAACCCTGTATGATTTTGACCTGATGCTGGGCAGCGGCCATCTCAGCGGTTTGCGGCTGGCTGGTGAACAGCTCCAGGCGCACATCTTTGATGCTTTAAGCCGGCTGGTGGATCCCGAAACCTTCGCTGAAAAATACAACCTCAAACCAGGCCGCTATGAACCCCTGCTCTTCGCCATGGGCGACGGCAACCACTCCCTGGCAACCGCCAAAGCGATCTGGGAAAAGCGCAAGCCCGAAGTCGGCATGGACCATCCTGCTCGGTACGCCCTGGTCGAGATTGAAAATGTCCATGACCCGGCCCTGACCTTCGAGCCCATTCACCGGCTGCTCTTTGAAATGGACGCTGATATTATCGAAAGCATGCGTAAATTCTGGGGGGAGAGGGTCTCCATCAAGGCCCTGCCTTCCCATCAGTCGATGATCGAAATCGTTGATCAGGCTGCAGAACCCTGGCACCAAATCGGTATGATCAGCAAACAGGGCGTCCATCTGATTGAGGTACAAGACCCGGAGGACAACCTGCCGGTCGGGACGCTGCAGAAATTTCTAGACAGCTTTGTCGAAAACGGCTGCGCCCAAAAGATGGATTATGTCCATGGCGCCGAAGTGTTGTTCGAACAAGGCCTCCAGGAAGGCAATGCCGGCTTTTACGTCCCCGGGATGGATAAATCCGAGTTATTCAAGACGGTCATCCTTGACGGGGCCCTGCCCCGCAAGACCTTTTCCATGGGTGAAGCCCGGGAGAAGCGCTTCTACATGGAATGCCGCCGGATCCAGGACGCATGAAGCTCTTGCTGCTTCTGCTGGCTGCCCTGCTGCTCAGCAGCTGCCAGGGTGAAGGCGCACCCGACACCCTGCCAACCTCTCCACCCACGTTGGCGCCAACCAGGACCTCCACCCCCACAGCGACCCTGCCGCCCTCATCCACGCCGCAGCCATTCACGCCAACCCCCACCAGCACTCCCACCCCATTCCAGGTCTGCTGTCCCCTGGAAGAGGAAACCTTTGAGTCCCTGCCCCTGATCTTGGTCAACCCGCTCGTGATCCCACCCATCGGCAGGGACGACGGACATCATGGGCTCGACTTCGCCTATTTCCAACGGGGTCAGCGTGAGTCCATTCAGGGAATTGAAATCTATGCCATCCTTTCAGGGCAAACCGTCCTGACCCTTGAAGATGTCATCCCCTATGGCTATACGGTATTGATCGAAACGCCGCTGGATTCGCTGCCAGGACCGCTTCAGGACAGGCTCCGGGAAGTTTATCAACCGCTGCCGGAGAATATTGTCTATCAGGGCGAGTGTCCAGCATTCACATCACCGAAGGACACTGCCGGAATGTCGGTCTACCACCTCTACGCCCACATGGAAGTCTTGCCCCCCTTCCAGCCCGGAGATCCGATCGCCTGCGGCGAACCACTGGGGACTGTGGGCAATACCGGCCGCTCCAGCAACCCCCATTTGCACCTGGAAACCCGCCTGGGGCCTTCGGGCCTTCAGATGGACAGCATGGCTTTTTACAGCCCCAGCTACAGCGAAGGACAGCGCGCCGCCTACTGCCTATGGCGCATGAGCGGGTACTACCAGCTCTTCGACCCCTTCCTGTTGTTCCCAGGTTCAGAGTGAAAACTTGACAGACTGAACATATGTGCTAAAATGGAATGTGATCACACCAGAGCACATCGATTATAATGATCACAGACTTGCCCAAAAGAAATCATCCCAAACCACTCCCCTTGAAGAAGATAAGAAAGAGGAAGGCGAAATGGACGACGCAAAAAAATCAGTTCTCGATAAGGCATTAAGAGACATTGTCAAACGCTACGGCGAAGGTTCCATCATGAAACTCGGTCAGGCAAAGCACCTTGCGGTGGAAGTGATTCCCACCGGCTCGTTATCCTTGGACATCGCCCTTGGTGTGGGCGGTATCCCCAAAGCTCGCATCACCGAGATCTACGGCCCCGAAGCCTCAGGGAAGACCACCATCTGCCAGCACCTGGTTGCTGAATGCCAGAAGATGGGCGGCACAGCAGCCTTCGTTGATATGGAGCACGCCCTGGACCCCGTTTACGCCGCCAAGTGCGGTGTCAATGTGGATGAACTGCTCATTTCCCAGCCCGACATGGGCGAGCAGGCCCTCGAGATCACTGAAACCCTCGTGCGCTCCGGCGCGGTGGACATCGTCGTGATCGACTCGGTGGCCGCCCTGGTCCCCCGCTCAGAGATTGAAGGCGACATGGGCGACCCAACCATGGGCACCCAGGCGCGGCTGATGTCTCAGGCGATGCGCAAACTCTCCGGGGCAATCAACCAGACCCGCACCGCAGTCGTCTTCACCAACCAGCTGCGGCACAAGATCGGCGTCATGTTCGGCAACCCTGAAACAACCTCCGGCGGCAACGCCCTTAAATTCTACGCCTCCGTCCGGCTCGACGTGCGCCGTATCCAATCGATCAAAGAAGGCGCCGAGATCACCGGCAACCGCGTCCGGGTGCGCGTGGTCAAGAACAAAGTCGCGCCCCCCTTCCGCACCGCCGAGTTCGACATTATGTACAACGAGGGCATCTCCAAACTCGGCGACGTGCTGGACCTGGCAGTCGAAATGGACATCATCGACAAGCGCGGCTCCTGGTATTCCTACGGCGACGTGCGCCTCGGCCAGGGACGCGAGAATACCAAAGAATTCCTGCGCCAAAACGAAGAGTTGGGACTGGAGATCGAAAAGGCCGTGCGCGAGCAGGCCCAGGTCAAGCAGCCCTCCGCCCCCTGGACCGATGTTGACGAAGATGAATACGAGCAAGACGCTGACGAAGAAACCCAGGAAGACGAAGAATAGCGGTTTTGTCAAAACTTCAGGGCTTGCACCTGCTCAACTGACCAATTTTAAAATGAAAAAGGTTGTCTCTCAATCCGAGGCAACCTTTTTTGCTTTTATTCCTTACGAAGCCAAAAAACCGCGGCTTCATGGCCTGCGAAGGACAAAGAAACCTTTACGTACCTTCCTGCCAGGAGTTCAAATACTTGATCTGTTCTTCCGTCAGGGTGTCGATCGAGACATCCATTGTCTCGAGTTTCAACCGGGCGATCTCCCGGTCAATATCTTCCGGCACCCCATAAACCTTCTGCTGGAGCTTATCGGCGTTCTTAACCATGTATTCCGCACTCAGGGACTGGTTCGCAAAGGACATGTCCATCACGCTGGCAGGATGCCCTTCGGCTGCGGCCAGGTTGATCAGCCGGCCCTCACCCAGGATGTGGATCACGCGACCGTTGGGCAGCTCGTAGGCCTCCACAAAAGGACGCACCAGGCGTTTGTCAACCGCCATCTCCGCCAGGGCGGGGATGTTGATCTCAACGTTGAAGTGGCCGGAGTTGGCCACGATCGCGCCGTCCTTCATGATCTCAAAGTGGTGCTTGTCTACCACGTTGATATCTCCGGTCAGGGTCACGAAAAAATCGCCGATCGGCGCGGCTTCCAACATGGGCATCACCCGGAAGCCGTCCATCACCGCTTCCAGGGCCTTCATCGGGTCCACCTCGGTCACGATCACGTTGGCCCCCATGCCGCGGGCGCGCATCGCCAGGCCGCGGGCGCACCAGCCGTAACCGCCGACCACAAATGTCTTGCCAGCCAGCAGCATGTTGGTGGCGCGGATGATGCCATCGATCGTGGATTGGCCCGTACCGTAGCGGTTATCGAAGAAGTGTTTGGTCATGGCGTCGTTCACGGCGATCACGGGGAATTTCAACTCGCCATCCGCCGCCATCGCTCGCAGGCGGATCACGCCCGTGGTGGTCTCTTCGGTCCCGCCGATGATCTCATCCAGCTGGTCGCGGCGGTCCTTGTGCAGCGTGCTCACCAGGTCGGCGCCGTCATCCATGGTCAGGTGCGGTTTGTGATCCAGGGCGGCATTGATGTGCTTGTAATAGGTGCTGTTGTCCTCACCTTTTATGGCGAACACCGGGATCTCATAATGTGAGACCAGGCAGGCTGCCACGTCGTCCTGGGTTGAAAGTGGGTTGGACGCCGTCAGCACAACATCCGCACCGCCGGCCTGCAATGCTCGCATCAGGTTGGCAGTTTCCGTCGTGACATGCAAACAGGCTGACATGCGGATGCCCTCAAAGGGGCGCTCGCGTTCAAAGCGCTCGAGGATCGAGCGCAGCACGGGCATTTCTCGCTCCGCCCATTCAATCCGCCGTCGGCCGCCCTCGGCCAGGTCTAAATTCTTGACATCATATTTTTCCATTCATTCCTCCAAATATATCGATTGGCTGCCAGTGCAGCGGTTGCGATCACGCGCCCTGCAGCAGGGCATCCAGGGCCCCACCGTCATCGAACTCGGTTCGGAAACGGGTCACGAAATCTTTCATTAAATAACAGTGGGTCTGGGTGCCGATCTCTTCCAGGCAGTAGGTGGCCGCCAGCGAGCCCATCTGGGCGCACAGCACCAGGTCAAAGCCCTTCAGGTAGCCCTTCAGGAACCCGGCCCGGTAGGCGTCGCCCACCCCGGTCGGATCCTGAATTTGTTTGGGCGGAAAAGCGGACACTTCTCCTTTAACCCGGCCGTCTTTGTACACCCGGGAGCCATTTTCACCCAGGGTGATCACGGCGAAATCGACCGCCTTCAGGATTTGCTCTGCGCTCATCTGGCTGTGTTTTTGTAACAGCTCAAACTCGTATTCATTGATGAACAGGGCATGAGCGCCCTGGATCCCCGTGCGCAGGTCTTCTGCTTCCAATCGGACGATCTGCTGGCTGGGATCAAAGATATAAGGCACGCCCAATTCCTGACATTCAACTGCGTATTGGGTCATTGCATCCGGCGCATTGGGTGAGACCAGCACCAGGTCATCGGCGGTCAGGCCGAGGTCTTTCATTGAGATCTGGGCTGCATCTGCCATCGCGCCGGCATAAAAGCTGGCGATCTGGGCATTGGAGCGGTCGGTATTGGCAAAGAAAGAGGCGGTGAACTTATCCTGGATGATCTTCACACCGGAGGTATCCACCCCGGCGTCGTCTAGAACCTTGCGGTATTCGTCGAAATCCACACCCGCAGTCGCCACCAGGCGGGGCGTTTCACACAGCAGCCCCATCGTGTAGGCGATATTGGCTGCCACGCCGCCCGGCTGCCGCACCATCTCATCCACCAGGAACGACAGGCTGATATTATCCAGGTGTTCGGGCAGGATATGGTCCTTAAAATACCCGGGAAAGGACATTAAATAATCATAAGCGATGGAACCCGTCAGGATGATGCTCATAGAGATTTTCCTTATGCCTTCATCGCGGCATCAAGATTTTCTTTGAACGGCGGTCGGATCACGCCTTTTTCGGTGATCCAGCCTGAAAGCAGCCGGTTGGGAGTCATATCGAAGGCAATATTGCGTGCCGAGGCTGTTTCAGGGGCCACCCGTTTGCCCATCAGCGTAAGGTCCAACACTTCGGCTTCCTCGCGCTCCTCAATGGGGATCAACTCACCCCGATCCAGTTCAAAGTCCACCGTGGAGATCGGGAAGGCCGAGTAAGCCGGGACGCCGTTATCATAAGCCGCCAATGCCAGCATATAGCTGCCGATCTTGTTGACCACATCGCCGTTGGCCGCCACCCGGTCTGCACCGAAGATCACTTTTTGCACCAGGCCCTTGCGCATCAGATAGCCCGAAGCGCCATCAGTGATGATGTCATAGGGAACGCCGTACTGCTCCAGCTCCCAGGCTGTCAGCCGGGCGCCCTGCAGGCGGGGACGGGTTTCATCCACAAAAACGTGGATCTTTTTACCCTGTTCATGCGCCATGCGGATCACGCCCAGCGCCGTGCCCCAATCGACCGTGGCCAGCGCGCCGGTATTGCAGTGATGGACGATATGGTCGCCGTCTTCAATCAATTCTGCGCCGTTTTTGGCCAGCTGTTTATTGATCTCAACGTCCTCGTCGGCGATGTCCTTCGCCAGGTTCAGAAGGTGCTCGCGCAGCGCATCCGGGTTGCCTTTGAAACCGTCCGCCGCGCCCAGCATGCGCCGTATCGCCCAGGAAAGGTTCACCGCCGTCGGACGGGATTTGTTCAGCCGCTCGCCGGCTTCCTTTAAATCTGCCAGCAGCTTCTCAGTGGTCGTTGCCTTGGAATTGAAGGCCGCCATGGCCATGCCGTAGGCCGCCGCCGCGCCAATTGCCGGGGCGCCGCGGATCACCATCGTGCGGATTGCCCCCGCCACATCTTCATAATTGTCGTATTGGTTGATCTTGAACTCATGCGGCAGGATCCGCTGGTCGATCATTTCAATAACTTGCTCATCGTCGTTCCAGGTGATGGTTCTCATATCCTCTCACTTCCCATTATCGTGAAAAAACGCCCAATTGGGCGCTGGAAAATAACCGCGTTGACAGTCTACCACTGGTGTTAACCTTTGTCAAAACGCACACGCCTTGTTAATCATACTTTGCCTTGGCGAGATTGACCAGAAGTTTTCCAATAATTTTACGTAGGTCAGGTTGGCGCCGGGTCTGACAAATGGGTCAGCTGTCGGTCAGGTTGGCGCCGGGTCTGGCAGACGAACAACAAGCGCCAGAGTTGCCTCACCGGCTCTCTGGCGTTGTCATGAGAAAATCAGGCGCCTACCTGACAAAATCTCATCGTCACGG
>CAZLEK010000121.1:0-7574 GCA_964558525.1 uncultured Candidatus Brevefilum sp. | reverse complement strand
GGCGCGATCTTACGCAAGACTGACCTGACTGGCGCCGACCTCTCGCATGGGCTGTTGATGAACCCCAACTTCTATCGCGCCTCGCTGCATGGTGCGGCGGTCAACAATACGGTCTTTTTGGGCGGGGACCTGGTTCGCGCCGGCTTTAAAGATGCCGATCTGAGCGACTCAGCCCTGTTCGGCGTCGACGCTGAAGACGCCAGCTTTGCAGGCGCCAACCTGCGCAACGCGGCCCTGGTGAACGCCAGTTTGCGGAATGCCAGCTTCAACCGCGCCAACCTGACCAATGCCCGCCTGGCCTCCCTGGACGTGACCGGGGCTGATTTTTCAGACGCCGACCTGACGGGCGCCCACGCTTACCGGGTCAATTGGTCGCAAGCCAAGGCGCCCCCGGCGATCCTGCCGGAGCCCTTTGTCAGGCTGCCGCGCTGGGCCTGGTCTGTGCTGATCGGCGGCCTTTTCGGCCTGATCGCCCTGGTGATTTACGGCCTGGTTCGCAGGAGCAAAAAGTGAAGGCCCGGCCAGGAGCTTTCAGGTCTTTCGCTTCACTTTAGCGGCAGGCGCCTGACCATCAGAAACATTCCCCCCGAGCGCAAATTTTTCAGACTGATCCAAATGAGAGCCTATTGCACCTCATCCCGCAAGCGGGCTTCCGCCAGGTTGCAGTAAGCCGGGTTGATCTCTATTCCCAGGTAGTGTCGGCCATCCTGGGCGGCGGCCACGCAGGTCGTCCCGCTGCCGGAGAAGGGGTCCAGCACCACATCCCCCTTGTAAGTGAACAGCTGGATGCAGCGATGCGGCAGTTCGACGGGAAAAGGAGCCGGATGGCCGATCTGGCGCGCCTGAACGGCCGAGAAGGCCCATACGGACTTGGTCCAGGCCAGGAAATCCGCCTTTTGGATGGTGTTTTCCCGTTCGCCTTTCGGTCGGCTGAAACCGGCCTTGCTGAACACCAGGATGTATTCATGCACATCGCGCAGCACGGGATTGCTGGCTGACAGCCAGCTGCCCCAGGCCGTGGAGGGGCTGGCGCTGGCTGCCTTGTCCCAGATGATCTCGCCGCGCATTAAAAACCCGATCGCCAGCATCTGCTCGATAATGAAGCTGTGCAGGGGCAGGTAGGGTTTGCGCCCCAGGTTGGCGACGTTGATGCAGGCCCGGCCGCCGGGCACCAGCAGGCGGTAAACCTCCCGCCAGACCTTCTCCAGCATGCCCAGGTATTCACCCAGGGTCAGGTCCTGGTCATATTCTTTGCCGGCGTTATAAGGGGGTGAGGTGACCACCAGGTGGATGCAATCCTCCGGCAGGGCGGAAAGGTCTTCGCTCGAGGCGCACTGGATGGTATCTCGCAGCGCGGCCGGGAGCGGGTTTTCCCGGTACTCGATGGCGCCCTCTGGCTGGAGGTCCTGGTACATGCGGCTGTTGTAGAATCGGGAGGCGTCATGGCTGGTGTGGCCTGGCGTCCCGAAGGCGCTGGTTTCCGTGGGCTCGGCGGCGGCCTTTTCTGGGGATGTCTCGTGCGGATTCTTCTGGCTCATTTCCCCTTCATTATAGTTTATCCTGGCGGGCTGACATTTCCACGGCGAATGACCCGCAGGGCAACCGCAAAGTCGGCGTAATTGATAGAATTGGCTCCCCGCAACGTCCTCGTTGCGGGAAAATGAGTCCAGAGGCTGATCATTTCAACATGAAAATGATATTTGTTGATATCGGATGGATATTCTTCGCCGACGGGGACGTCGGCGAGAGCGGAAGGTTGGGAAGAGATGCCATCGATCACCCTTCGGATAAAAAGAATTTCAATCATCACTTTTCTTGGTGATCTTGCGATTGCCCTAGGGTACGAATTATTGCTGGCATTACCCTGCCCACCTCGCGGTATAATGGGCTCAATGACCAACCAACGGAGGAACCATGCTCAATCCCCTTGACGCCGTCCTGGTGCTGGTTGATTTTCAAGACCGCCTCGCACAGATCGTCCACCGCAGCGATCAGGTGGTCCCCAATACCCTGCGCCTGATCAAGGGCTGTCAGGCTTTGGAGGTTCCCATCCTCTCAACTTTACAGGCGCCGGAAAAATTGGGTCCAATGCCGGCGGAGCTTGGGTCCGCTTTGGATGGGCTTGAGCCCCTTGCCAAGCAGGCTTTCAGCGCTTTGCGCGCCCCAGCCTTTGTTGGCGCGCTCGACCAAACGGGCCGGAAGCAAATCCTCCTGACCGGCATTGAAGCCCATGTCTGCGTCCTCCAATCCGGGCTGGATCTGCTGGATAGCGGGTATGAAGTCTTTGTGTTGAGCGACGCGGTCTTCTCCCGCACGCCGGAAAACCATGACCTTGCCCTGGGCCGCCTGAAGGATGCCGGGGCGACGGTCTCCAGCGTGGAGATGGCCTTGTTTGAGCTGATCCGGACTTCAAAACATCCCGCCTTTCGCACGATCTCAAAACTGATCCGGTGAAGGATCCAGGCACGCTCCAACCATCTAGTCCATTCTTTCGGCATCATTTCAGGAGGCAGCGATGTCCACACAAAAACCAACTCGAACCAGGAAGAACCCGGTGCATGTGACCAAAAAACTGCGCAAATGGCATTTTCTGTTGCTAGGCGGTTCCCTGATGCTGCTCTCCCTTTACCTGTGGTACTGGAACTGGCGCAGCCTGGGCCTCCCAACTGTCCTGCGGCCTGAGCACGGCATCACCTTCCTGACCTTTTTGGTGGGGCTGTTTGTGTTGGGACTGTTCGTGTACCGGTTGACCCGCAGGCAGGTCCTGATCATGCTGGTGGGCATGGTGGCAGCCAACCTTCTGGCTGCCCTGGGCACGCTGTGGATCTTCCGCACCTATCCGGCGATTTTCAACCTGATCAACCCTGCGCACCTGCAAAGTTACACCCCAGCCTATGTTGCGGATTGGCGGGCAACCTTCCTGACGCCGGCCCTCTACCTGATCCACGGCGGGATGCTGTTGATCTGGGCGGAGAGCCTGGTGATGTTCTTTCTCCGCAAGCCCAGCGACCGGCCGGATTAAGCGGCGATCTACAACCAGCCATAAACCAGCCTGGTGGGTTCCAATTTGGACTAAAAGGATTTCTTGCCGACCAGGGATGGGGGCCTCAAGCGCAAAAACGCGGGAAGAGCAGTGAGGTAAAGTGGCCTACACAGAATTGGCCCCAGGCGATGGTTTCAGCCTCCGTCTTATAATCCCAATCCCAAAATGAACAAACCGACCACCGCAGCGGCACAAACCCCCCAAAGGGCCTTATTCCAATCCCAGACCCGTCTCCCATTGAAGCTGACGAAGGGGAAGAACACCAGCAGGATGTCAAAAATGGAGAAATAAAGCCCCAACTGGAAGGCGGCGCTGAGCAGGGATTCCACCCAGGCCCTTGGGGTTGTGAACATCATCAATGTAAAGGCCGCCCAGGCGATCAGCAGTACGGGCAGCGCCCCGGCCAACCCGACCCGGCCGTATTCAGGCAGCATTTCCCGGTAGCGCCAGCGGGCGGTTTTAGGATACAGGCTGCCCGGGACGGGGAAGAAAAACCCGAACAGTAAGGCCAATGGCAGGCTGATGGTAAAACCAGTCTCCCACATCCGGAAGCGCAGGTCCAGGCCCTGCTGTTTGGCGGCCAGGGTCATGGCGAGGGCGCGCAGTTCAATCAGGACCAGGGCCGCCAGGGGAAAAGCCCACAGCGCAGTTGTGTCTGGCCGTCCAAAACCCCAATTGTGCCAGATGACCAGGGCGGCCGCCAGGGCGTTTAGGATCAGCGTGGCGAGGAACTGCGGACCGGGGCGGTCAGGGAGGGTCGTTCCCGGTTGCCCCCACAGGAAGTGGCCTACATCGAAGATGTGAAAGCTGGCCAGCCAGACCCGGAAGAGCCCCAACAACCCGAACCGGTTAACCTGCTCCCGGAAGGGGAGGATCGAAAAGCCGCGGGTGGCGAAGAGCTTGCTGGAGCTGGTGTTGAAGCCCTCCACGATAGCAAAGATTTGGCTGCAGCCGGCGCCTTCCAGCCAGCTCAATCCAGCCTCGATCAAGGCCTGACCGGCGCCCAGCCCGCGCGCTTCTGGATGGGTGAAGATCCATTCAATCACCCCGCCTTTGCTGCCGCCGGGGAGATCAAAAGTCTTCAGCACAACCCCGCCGAGGATTTTGCCCTCGGCTTTGGCCACCAGGGTGTGCTCCCCCAGGGACAGGAACAGCTGCATAAATACCGGGAATGAGCGCCGCATGATGGACAACGTTGTTTTGCGTTCTTCAGGCTGCATCATTTGGATATCAAGTCTTGCCATGATTTTCTCCTCTGGTGGGTAGGATCTGGGTGGGTCAGAAGATCAGCCGTAGGGACGGGTTGGATCCTGCGGAGCTGATTTAGGAATGGATATGCGGAAGGGATTCGAGTTTGGGCTTGGGTTTCTTTTTCACTCTGGGGAGCGGCTGGCGCTCGCGGATCACCTGCCGGTAGTCGTCCAGTAAGGTATCCAGGATCGCCTCCCATGAGAAGCGCTCCGCCCGCAGGCGGGCTGCCCGGCCCATATGGCGGCGCAGCGCGCAGGAATCGATCAGCCGTTGTACGGCATAGACCATCGCCGCGCTGTCATTGGGTTGAAACAAGAGGCCTGTCTCTCGGTCGATCATCGTATCGAGGATCCCGCCGGCGCGCGGGGCGACCACTGGCAGGCCGGAAGCCATCGCTTCAAGGATCACATTACCGAAAGTCTCGTTGGCGCCTGGAAAGACGAAAATATCTGCAGATGCGTAGGCTTCAGCCAGTTCCTCGTCAAAGAGATACCCGGTAAATTTCGTATTCGTCCCGGCAAACAGCGCGGCCAGTTCCGGGCGCAGGGGGCCATCGCCAACGATGGCCAGGTGTGCGCCCGGGATCGCCCTGACCACCGGCAGCAGCATCTCGACCCGTTTTTCTTTCGAGAGCCGGCCGACGTACAGCAGGAGGGGCGCCCGGTTGCTGCCGTTGCTGAGGAATTCACGCCTGGCGCGGCTCCGGCGGTTGGGGTTGTATAACTCGCTGTCGATCCCGCGGGTCCAAACTTTGACGTTGTGATAGCCTTTGCGGATCAATTCTCGCTGGGTGGCGTGGGAAGGCGCCAGGTTCAGATCAGCCTGTCTGTGCAGGCGGTAGAGGTAGTTTTCCACCGGTTTTTCGAGGATCTTAAACCCCCACAGGCCCACGTGGCCTGGTAGATCGGTTTGGTAGGAGGCCACCAGCGGCACTCCCTTTGCACGGGCATACCAGATGCCCAGCTTCCCCAGGGAGAAGGGATTGACCACATGGATCAGGTCCGGCTTAAAGGCATCCAGGTGAGGGCTGATGTTTTGCAGGGGCGAGACGAACCGGAATTCCGGGTAGAAGAAGGGCCGGCAGGCTTTCATCTGCACGACCGGGGCGCTGGCATAGCGTTCCGGACTGCCCTCCGGCGCCAGGAGCAGGGCGGGATGGCCCTTTTTCTCCAAATGCTCCAGCAGGTGGCAGACGGACTTAACCACACCGTCAATTTTGGGCAGGAAGGTTTCTGTGAGCAGCGCGATTCGCATGGGTCAATCACCGTTATGTCGACATAATTTTAGAATAATCGATTAATCCAACAACCTTAATTAAAACAAGTCTTGATTAAGCCCATAGTTTGATGAGATTAACCCGCCTTAAAGCTTTGATTAATGATTGTCTTTCTTGATGAAACCTGATGGAATTTTTGATAATTCAACATTCTCCTGTAAAATTAGACTTAGAATCTCTCGCCAAATAGGAGGCCCGATGCAAAAAATGCAATCAAAATGGATTTTGTTGATTGTTGCCCTGATCAGTGTCACGTCAATGGCTTGCCTGCTGACGAATCTCCTTTCCGATTTAGCGACCAACCAGGGAGGCGAGGCAGAAAAACAGGTTGAGCTGACCCTGACCGCCCTGGCTGGCATTGAGGCGGCCTCCACCACTGCGCCCCCCCAGCCGACCCCCGCGCCATCAGAAACCCCCTCGCCAACGGCCAGCGAGGCGCCGGAAATGGGGCTGATCACCGGGGATCTGTTTTATCCCAGCGAAGGGATTCCCCCTTTGAGAATCGTCGCCTTTGAGGTGGATGATTGGAGCAGCTACCACTCAAAAGAGGTCCACTCCGGGCGTTCATATCAACTGGAGGTCCCGGCTGGCGCTTACTTTGTTCTGGCCTATCTCCTTGATCCAGGAGTGATGGACCCTCATTTTTCAGGCGCTTATTCACAGTTTGTCTTGTGTGGGTTGGATGCGGCCTGTGAAGACCACAGCCTGGCGCCGGTGGAAGTTTCACCCGGTGAAACGGTCACCGAGATTGATCTGGCGGATTGGTATCTGCCGCCTGACCAGTCTGAGATCTGGCCCGCCAATCCCTTCGTTGAAGGCCAGGGCGGCATCCGTGGGGACCTGGGGTTCCCCAGTGAGTACATCCCACCCCTGCGGGTGGTGGCCTTTGATGTTTTTTCCCAGGATTATTATTATGTCGATACCCAGCGCAACCAGGCTGCCTACGAGATGACGGGCCTGCCGCCGGGAACCTACCATGTGGTGGCCTATGTGCGCGAGGAAGGCCCGGATTTGGCCGGCGGTTATTCTTACTTTGTGACCTGCGGGATGACGCAGGAGTGCACCAACCACGATCTGATCGATGTGCAGGTCTCCGCCGGCCAGGTGGCCGAGGGTGTGAACCCCGTTGATTTCTATATCCAACCGGGTGAGGCCGACTGGCCTGAAAACCCAACCGAGTGAGGAAGGCGAGGGTAGGATGTTGAATTCACAGGGAGCAGCGCTGAGGGTGATCGCGGATCCAACCTGGTTCCGGTTGTTTGGGGTTTTGGGGGCCGGGGTGGCCCTGCTGGGCGCAGCGATCTCAGCGGCTGTTTACCGCGGCCAGCAGGGACAGCGCTATTCACCCTTTAATCACTTCATTTCGGAATTGGGGGAGCTGGGCGTTTCACGCCTGGCGCCGGTTTTTAACCTGAGCCTGATCCTTTCGGGATTGGCCCTGCTGCCGGCCTCCCTCAGCCTGGGACTGGCCCTGCCCGGCCTTCTGGCCAAGCTGGGGCTGGCGGCCGGCGTGGTCAGCGCGGTCAGCCTGGCGCTGGTGGGAGTTTTTCCCATGAACCAGATCGACCCGCACGGCAAGGCGGCAGTGGCTTATTTCCGCTCTGGCTTGGCGATGGTGACCTTGTTCAGTCTGGCGATCGCCCTGCAGCCTGAAGAGGGGCGGGTTTTGGCGCGCGCCTATGCCCTGGCAGGGCTGCCCACCATCCTGGCATTCGGCTCCTTCCTGGTCCTGATCGGCCGGGAATATCGGGATGGCGCTGAGGCTCAGCTGGGGACGGAGGGCGCACAGCGGCCCCGTTTCTGGCTGCTGGCGGTGGTGGAATGGTCGGTTTTCCTGACAGTGCTGATCTGGTTTGTGTTGATCGCGCTGGGGTTGGGGTGAGCGGTCCCTGACCGTTTCAGCGATGCCCGTAAACGCAGCCAGGGCAATCGCTAAATTAGAGGTATTGAAAAATTGGCTCCCCGCAACGTCCTCGTTGCGGGGAAATGAGTAAGGAAGGCGTA
>CAZLEK010000120.1:0-7646 GCA_964558525.1 uncultured Candidatus Brevefilum sp. | reverse complement strand
AGATGGCTCGCGCATCGATAGTTCTGGAGAAGGGATCCAGAACGATGTCCGATATTTTCGCGGCCGAATCACCTGAGCAGTTTTCAACACGCTTAAATTTGCCTTTTACCAACACTTTTCTATTGTCGCGCGCCTTGACCCATCGTTCTTATTTGAATGAAAACAGGGATGCCATTGAAGATAACGAACGCCTTGAGTTCCTGGGAGATGCGGTGCTCGATTTCATTGTGGCGGAATGGCTGTACAATCATTATCCTGAAAAACCTGAGGGAGATCTAACACGTCTCCGGGCAGCGCTGGTGCATACAGATCAGCTGGCAGATTTTGCCAGAAAAATCAACCTTGGTCAGGCTCTGCGCCTCGGCAGGGGAGAGGTCCAGGCCGGCGGTCGGGACCGGACCACCCTGTTGTGTGATGCGTTTGAAGCTTTGATCGGCGCTTTGTTCATTCACGGTGGTATACCAGCTGTGAATGCTTTTATGATCCCGCTGTTGGAAGATGTGGTTGATGTGATTTTTAAGAATCATAAGGATGATGATACAAAAAGCCGGCTTCAGGAATGGGCGCAGGGCTCCGGTTTTGCATCGCCAAAATATGTTTTGATCGCTGAAGAAGGGCCAGACCATGACAAATTATTCCAAATGGAGGTCAGGATCGGTAAAAAACCTTATGGCAGGGGGGTTGGCACCAGCAAACAAACCGCAGAGAAAGCCGCAGCAAGAGAGGCTTTGATCAAATTAGGAATCCTGGAGCGCAGATAATCCATGCCGACACGATTGGAATCCCTGGAGCTCCAGGGGGTTAAGACCTTTGCCACGCTAACCCGGTTGGAATTTCCCGGAAGGATCACTGCGATTGTGGGTCCCAACGGGTCCGGAAAATCCAACATCGCCGACAGTATCCGCTGGGTGTTGGGAGAACAATCCTATTCTCTGCTGCGTGCAAAGCGTACGGAGGATATGATCTTCTCCGGCTCTGAACAGCGTTCGCGCGCTGGTATGGCCTCCGCAACGATTACCTTCAATAATGAAGATGGTTGGCTGCCGATTGATTTTTCAGAAGTTTCGATTGCCCGCCAGGCTTACCGTGATGGTCAGAATGAATACCTCCTGAATGGACAGAAAGTCCGGTTAAAGGACATATCAGAGCTGCTGTCTCAAACGGGCCTGGCCGAGAGGACTTATACCGTCATCGGGCAGGGGCTGGTCGATGCTGCCCTGGCGCTGAAACCCGATGAGCGCCGAGAACTGTTTGAGGAGGCTGCGGGGATTGGCCTGTACCGTTCACGCAAAGAGGAAGCGCTCCGGCGGTTGGAACATACCCGCAAAAACCTTGACCGGGTGCTGGACATCATGACCGAGATCAGGCCGCGATTACGCAGCCTGGAAAAACAGACCGAACGTTTTCGAAATTACGAAAGATTGCGCTCAGATTTACAGGTGCTGCTGCGAGATTGGTATGGCTTTCACTGGCATGAGAAACAGCGTGATCTACGAACGAGCCGCCTGGCCTATCAGGACCAGGAGAAGCGGTTGAATAACCTGAGGCAGAAAAATGCAGAAGCTGAAGGAAAGGTCACCGAAACCAGGCAAGCACTCCAGGAAACCCGCAAAACCCTTGAGGCTGCCCACAGTCAAACCGCTGGCTTGCATCGCGAACTTGAAGAAGTGACCAAAGAGATGGCGATCATTGATGAGCGGCAGCGTTCTTTTCGCAGCCAAAAGAACCATCTTGAGATCGATGTCGGGAATCTGCAAGAAGAGATCAACCAGCTTGAATCCCAAAAGGTGAAATATCAGGACGAGATTGCTGAGCGCCTGGCGGACTATAACGCCTCAAAACTTGAATACAACCGAGCCCAAGATGTGCTGGCTGAGCTGATTGCTCACCGGGATGCCTTACAGCAAGAGCTGGATGCTTTGCGTCAGGCGAGGGTGAGCCTTGAGACGGAAAAAGTCCAGATTGCGGCCCGGTTGGAGGAAATCCAAAACCGGATCGAAACCTTCAAGGTTGAGTGTGTAAAACTGAATGATGCACTTCAGAGTTTGGAGACTGAAAAATCAAACGCCAAGGCGATTTCTGAAATTGCCGAGAAAAATCTCAATACAGAACGACAGCAATTAGCGGCGCTTCAAGATCAATTGGCGGATATCAACCGCCAAATTGACGATTTAAACCAGGTGAAGCAGTCACTCAACGAAAATCTGGCTGCTGAGGAAAGAACCCTGGCAAAATTAGACGCAGAATTAGAAGTATTAAACCAGGCTGAAGCTGCTTTGAGCGGATATTCTGAAGGTTCAAAGAAGCTTGTGGCCCAATCAAGGCGGGGTCGCTTGCCAACAGGGATCCTCCCGCTTTCCCAGCAGATGATCGTGCCGGGCGAATACGAGAAGGCGATCAGCGCGGCTTTAGGAGAATTGGCAGATCTGCTGGTGATGCCCTCTAAAGGAAAAGAGATTGTGATTGAATATCTTGATTCTCAAGATAATGCTCGGGTTGCGCTGGTTATCCCAGACCTGATCACCCATCGCGCGCCTGGTAAGCGGTTTTCCAGCCGGATGGGCGTGATTGGTTATGCAAATGAGCTAATTGAGGTTGAAGCGCCTTACCGTGAACTGGTTGACCGCCTGTTTGCTGATACACTGGTGGTTCAGGATCGGAAAACTGCCCAGGACTTGATTCCAGAGCTGCGAAGCCCTGAAAGCGTGGTGACGCTTAATGGGTTGGTGTTTCAAGCCAATGGTGTGATGATTTCAGGACAGGGAGCATCTGGTAAACGTCTTGGGCGTACCCGCCGTCAGAGCGAAATCCGGGATGAAGTCGTGCAGGTTTCCAGCCGGATGGATGAGCTTGAATTTAAACTTGCGGCTGCTGCTGAAAATTTGGATCAGCTGGATGCTGCCCGGGAAGCCCTCAATCAACAAATCTTCAAGCAAGAGGAAGAATTACACTCCAAACAGGAAGACTTTCAACACGCACTGGACCGTGCCACGCGGCTGGAAGAGCAGATTCGCTGGAATCAAAGCCAGCTTCACACCTACGAAAACAGCCTGACAAAGGCCCGATCAGATATCCAAACCACCGAACAAGAGCTGAACCGATTGACTGATGCCATTCAGATCAAGCTGGAAAGCGAGAAAGGGCTGCGTGGAAAGCTTGCCGAAATCCCCGTGCTGGAACAGCAGCAAATCCTCAACCAATGGCAGTCTCACAGCCTGGTTGCTGAAAATGCGCTCAGCGCTGCCAGGCAGCGTTTTGAGGATCATCAGGAAAGGGTGGAAGAAGTGCAGAAGCGGCTATCCACTTATCAAGGGCGCTACCAGGAGTTGGAATCCAACCTGGACGCGATCCTAGATAAAAAGGCCGTTTTGAGGGCGCGCATGGAACATCTCAGCGGGAAGATTGCTGAAATGGAAGCGGAGCAAATCGATCCATTGACATCGACAGCAGAAGAGCTTGAGGGGCAGGCGTCAGCCCTCGAAAAGCTTCAGGCGCACTCACAGCAGCAAGTTGTGATTGCCGAACGCCATTTCACCCAACTCCAGTTGGAATTGAGCCGGCGCGAAGACCAGCTGGCCAATTTGCGTGAACGGATTGAGGATGATTTTGGCCTGGTCGCTTTTGATTATGATACGAAGATCGATGGCCCCACACCGCTGCCATTTGATGAAAGCTTGATCTCTGATCTGCCCAGGGTCGAGGTCCTGCCCAAGTCAAGCGAAGCGGACATTAAGCGTTTAAAGGGACAGATCCGGCGAATCGGCCCAATCAACTCGGAAGCCCAGCAAGAATTCAATCAGGTTAAAGAGCGGCATAGCTATCTGACCGCTCAGATTGAAGACCTGGAAGAAGCCAGCGATGATCTGAACCGCGTGATGGCTGAACTGGATACTTTGATGGAACGTGATTTTGTTAAAACCTTCAAATCCGTCAACCATGAATTTTCCGAATATTTTTCAAGGTTGTTTAATGGTGGAGAAGCATCGTTGGTTTTTTCTGATGAAGATAATCCCGTGGAGGGAGGGGTGGATATTATCGCCCGCCTGCCTGGGCGCCGTCAGCAGGGGCTGGCGCTGCTTTCCGGCGGAGAGCGCAGCCTAACCGCCGTGGCTTTGATCTTTGCGCTGCTTAAGGTTTCACCAACCCCATTTTGCGTGTTGGATGAGGTGGACGCCATGCTGGATGAATCCAATGTGGGCCGCTTTGCGGAATTATTGAAAGAGCTCTCTAAACAAACTCAATTTGTGATCATCACGCACAACCGGAACACTGTCCAGGCGGCGGATGTGATTTATGGGGTGACCATGGGACGGGATTCCACCAGCCAGATGATCAGCCTTAAGCTGGAAGAGGTGGATGAAACCTACCTGGAGTGATTGGCCAACGAACAGCCGATTGAATGTGCTTAAGGTAATAATCCGGATGTTTTAAAATAAGCGCTCTCTCAACCAGTACGGCGATTACCAACCGGGGAAAAAGGAAGCAAGAAAGATTTTTATACCCCCAACGGAAAATTTTTGACCCAGGTTGGGTTATTTTTCGAACCAGAATATTTCCTCCCCTCACCAGGGAAAAAAGAAAAGGCTGTCCATTTGCGTGGACAGCCTTTATGAGTTGCCTGCTGGTTAGTGTCAGGGCGTCGTTGGGGGAAGGGCATCCTGCTGGTTTTGCTGATAAAGCTGGATCAGGAACTGCTGGGGGATCTCCGGCGTGGTGGGGACATAATCTTCCCATTGATCATAAATCACGATGTCCTCGCGGGCGTTCCGGCGTTCGCTGAGCCAGTTATCAAAGGCATCCAGTTTCATGATCCGGAATTCGTCTGGTTGAACCTGGCTTTCCCGCCTGGCAATGACCTGGATAATATGGAATCCAAAGCTGGTTTCCACGGGGTCACTGATGTCACCTTCTTCCAGGCTGAAGGCCACCTCGCTGAACTCAGGCACCATCATTTCCTTATCAAACCAGCCCAGATCGCCGCCTTGCTGGCTGTTGGATTCATCTATTGAGTATTCAGCTGCCAGATCGGCGAAGTTTTCCCCAGCCTCAAGCGCGCTCAGCACTTCCTGGGCTAGGGTTTCGGTTTCCACCAGGATGTGGCGCGCCCAAACTTCTTCTT
This sequence comes from uncultured Candidatus Brevefilum sp., assembly GCA_964558525.1. Taxonomy (GTDB): domain Bacteria; phylum Chloroflexota; class Anaerolineae; order Anaerolineales; family Anaerolineaceae; genus Brevifilum. Next base: position 2,527 of record CAZLEK010000120.1, on the reverse strand, counting down.
TCACGGGAACGAGATCAGCGGTTACCTCCTCTTGCAATTTTTCCCGCAAGATTTGGACCTCAAACATCTCCCGTAAATCCTGCAGGTCAAAGTCGTAAGGACTGTAGAGTTCGTTGAACTCTTTGAGGTTCTGCCCAAATATTTCCGTGGTGAAGGGAGTCGGCGTTAAGGTGATGGTTGGAGAGAGCTCTGGGGTTGGGGTGTTTTCAGCTGCTTCAGCGGTTGGTTCACTTTCCTCCGCGGCAGCGGCAGGATCCTCTTCCGTCTGGCCATCGTTGTCTGGAACACCGGCATCTTCAGACTCCTCAGAGGGCGTTGGCGTGGCATCTGGCAGGTCTGCCGGGTCTTCTGTCGCCGTTGGGGTAGGGGTCAGGGTGACTAAAGCCAATGATGTTTCAGAGAGCGTGGGGGTGTTAACCAGCGTTGCGGTTTGGGTGGGTGTGGGGGTGCCGCCGGGAAAGAAACCAAAGGCTTCCTGAAGGGCTTCATCAACTTCTTCTTCGCTGGCCGTGATTCCCCTTTCGGCTGCCGCCTCCCGGATGAGGATGCTGTCGATCATTTCATCCAGGACATCACGTCCCAGCGCGACCGGCTGGGAGAGTTCAGAGGCGATGGATTGGGCGTTTTGCAGAAAGCTCTCGCCGAACTGCCCAAACTGCTGATAAAAAGAAAAGTATTGGTAGGTCTGGTTGAGCATTTGAACCCGGGTATACTGCACCTTTGATTCAAAATCATCCACCCGGATGATCTCATCACCGACCTGGGCGACCGGTATGCGGGGCCTGATGATCAATTGATCCACCAGACCATAACCAACCAGCCCCAGGATCAGCACGCCGATCACGATCGTCACGATGATGATGATGCGGGTTTGTTGGGCTTCACGCTGCTGTCGGGCGAGGTGTTTTCTGGTTTTTAGATTCTTTGGTTTTGGTTTATTTGCCATGACGGTTGTCCTGTTTGGGTCTGATGAGACGCGGGATCATTAATCGCCTGTGTAAGGCAACAGGGCAATGTGTCGGGCGTTCTTGATCGCTTTTGCTACTGCGCGCTGGTGCTTGGCGCAGGTCCCGGTCTGCCGTCGAGGGCGGATCTTGCCTGTGTCGTCGATATAGCGGCGCAGCAGGTCTGCATCTTTATAATCAATCTGGATGCTCTTGTCTGTGCAAAACTGACATACTTTAACCCGGGAAAAATAACGATTTCCTCGATAGTTGCTCATTTTTTACTCCTGGTTCTCTTACTTATCTCAGAACGGGTAGCGCTCACTATCCGTTTCTGTTTCGGTTGATTCAATATTGTTTTTAGGATCACTGAGCAGCAGAATCTCTCTGGCGACGATCTCGACCGATGTATGCTGTTTGCCCTCGCTGTCTTCCCAGTTGTGGGACTGCAAGCGGCCTTCTACATACACCTGGCTGCCTTTTTTCAAGTGTTCTTTTGAGAACTCGGCAAGTCTTTCCCAGGCCACCACATTAAACCACTCGGTCTCGGTGTGGACTTCGCCGTCGGAGGTTTTCCACGAGCGGCTGCTGGCGATGGAAAAGTTTGCCACAGATTTCCCACTGGGCGTAAAGCGCATCTCTGGGTCTCTGCCCAAAAATCCGATCACCATGACTTTATTCAAACCACGAGCCATGCGGTTACCCACTTTCAGTGACACTTACGGATTAATTAATTTTCTTTTTTAGTCAACATGTAGCGGATGACAGGTTCGATGTAACGCAGGCTTTGCTTCAGCTCTGTGCCAAATTCAGGCTCGAACGAAACATCCATATAAACATAAAAGCCTTCCCTGAAATCATTGATCTCATAGGCAAGGGCTTTGGATCCCCATACTTCTTCGTTGAGGATCTCACCACCATTGTCAGTGATCATCGTTTTGACGCGATCAACGACACCCTGGGTGGTTTCCTCGTCCAAATCAGGTTGGACGATCAATATTAATTCATATTGTCGCATTTGGAACTCCTTTCCTTGGGTCTGCTGCACTTGGCCGTCTTGGACGGTTGGGCAGTGGAAAGAAACCGGTATTTGATTTTGGCTTCTTTTTATTGTGTTGGTTCAAGATTTCCAACACAGCGCACAAGTATACTCGCTTTTAAGCGAACTCGCAAGAACGATTTTTAATTTGTCAGGGTTGTGGTGGGTTTTACCGTCGATCCTCATCTTCGATCAGGATGTTGGAAAGAACCACCGAGACGAGGCTGACGATGACGGAACCCAGCAATGCGGACCAGAAATTATCCACGTAAAAGCCGATGTCAAACCAATTTTGGGCGATCTCGGAAGCCAGGTAGAAGGTGGCAGCGTTGATCACAAAGACGAACAGCCCCAGGGTGATGACGATGAACCCGCAGGAGAGCAGCTTTAAAATGGGTCGGACGACGGCATTCACCAGGCCCAGGATCAGGGCCATCACGGTGAAGGCCAGCCAGGCATCGCCTTCAACGTTGATGCCGGGGACGATCAACACGGCGACATACAGAGAGACAGCAATGATCAGCCATCTGAGAATTAATTTCAT
>CAZLEK010000119.1:0-7860 GCA_964558525.1 uncultured Candidatus Brevefilum sp. | reverse complement strand
CCCGGTGAAGAAGTGCATGTCAAAGGCTGGATGCGGCGTATCGGTGCGGGTCAGCATGGTGATGTGGGCTTGCTGGGAGAGGACGTCAGTTCAATCGAATTCCAGCTGATCGGCCCTCAGGGCAACGCCTTCGAAGCCGGGCGCGTTGAAGTCAACGCCTGGGGCGGCTTTGATTTCTCCATGACCTTGCCTGAGAACATCAACCTGGGCAATGCCCAAATCAAGCTCTCGGCCGAAGGCGCATGGGCTGATTTTAACGGCATTGAATTTACGCACAACTTCCAAATCCAGGAATTTCGCCGTCCTGAGTTTGAAGTGTCTGCCCGTAACGAAACCACCGGGCCGTACTTCGTTCAAGAGCATGCTGTTTTAGCTGTTGAAGCCAAGTATTTTGCGGGCGGACCTTTGCCCAACGCCGAGGTCGATTGGCAGATCCATTCTTCGCCCACCAACTACCGTCCCCCGAACTGGCCTGATTTTAATTTTGGTTATTGGACTCCCTGGTGGTGGTATTACGAGATGGGGCCGAATGGGGATGCCCAGACGCAAAATTTCACCGGAAAAACCGACGCTTCCGGCAGCCATTATCTCCGCCTGGACTTTGAGTCTGTTGACCAGCCTCGGCCTTACAGCGTGACGGCCGAATCAACGGTTTTTGATGTCAATCGCCAGGCCTGGGCCGGGGCGACCAGCCTGATGGTCCATCCGGCTGACCGCTATGTTGGCCTGCGCAGCGAACAATACTTCGTTGAGCTGGGGGAACCCTTGGATATCGACCTGATCGTCACCGATCTGGAGGGCGCCCCGATCGCCGGAGAGGCCATCGAGGTTGAGGTTTTCCGGTTGGTCTGGAAGAACACCCCCGACGGCTGGATGGAGCAGGAAGAGGACCGCCAAACCTGCAGCATAGAATCCGGTGAAGAACCGGTTGAATGTTCTTTTGAAACGCCTTCTGGCGGGCGATATCAAATCACTGCCACAATCACCGATGAAAGCGGACGCAAAAACCAAACTCGGATCACCCGCTGGGTGAGCGGTGGGGAAAGCCCGCCAGCCCGGCAAATTGAACAAGAAACCGTGGATCTGATCCCGAATCAAGAAACCTACCAGCCGGATGACCTGGCTGAAATATTGGTACAGGCGCCCTTCGCGCCTGCCGAGGGTTTGTTGACGGTCAGCCGCAGCGGGATCGTCTCTACCGAACGCTTTACCATGGAGACGGGTTCCACGACCCTTGAAATTCCCATCAAAGAAAGCCATATTCCCAATCTGCATATTAAGGTCGATCTCGTCGGCGCTGCGCCGCGCCTGAACGACGAAGGCGAAACTGCTGAAAACTTGCCGCCGCGGCCGGCTTATGCCAGCGGCGAGCTCAATTTGAGCATCCCTCCCTTAGAGCGAACCCTGGCCCTCAAGCTCACACCTGAACAAACCATGCTGGAACCTGGCGGTGAGACGGAACTTGATTTGGTTCTTGAAGACAGCCAGGGACAGCCTGTGGCTGAGGCTGAATTGGCTGTGGTGGTTGTTGATGAAGCGATCCTTGCTTTGACGGATTATCAGATCGCGGACCCCATAGCTGTTTTTTATCAGACGCGTCCCTCTGGTGTTAGCAGCACCTACAGCCGGGAGAGTGTCGTGCTGGCCAACCCGGAAGCCTTGGCAGCCCAAACAGCGGAAAACATGCCCCTGCCCACCGCTGTGGTTGGAAAGGGGATGGAGGTGGAAGAGGAGATGATGGAAGCCGAAGCGCCCGCGATGGAAGAAAGTGCGGCCGATGAAGCCGGGCGGGACACAGGTGTTGGCGAGTCCGACATGATTGACGTGCGGCTGGATTTCAATCCTCTGGCAACCTTTGCGCCTACCCTTCGCACGGATGAGGAAGGCCGTGCCAAGGTTAAAGTCACCCTGCCGGATAACCTGACCCGATATCGCATCATGGTTGTGGCTGTTGATGCCAGCGGCAGGCAGTTTGGCTCTGCTGAAGCAAGCATCACGGCACGCCTGCCCCTGATGGTGCGTCCCTCTGCGCCGCGCTTCCTCAACTTTGGCGACCGGTTTGAGCTTCCCATTGTGCTCCAAAACCAGACCGATGAAGATCTGGAAGCGGAGGTGGTCATTGAGGCCGTCAATCTCAATTTAACCGAGGAGCTTGGGCTGCGGGTGAATGTGCCGGCCAACGATCGGGTTGAGGTGCGCTTCCCCGCTGCAGCGGAGATGGCCGGGACCGCTCGGTTTCAGGTCGCCGGGGTATCCGGGGTTTATGCCGATGCGGCTTCGATTGCTTTGCCGGTTTATACCCCCGCCACCACGGAGGCTTTTGCCACTTACGGCGTCCTCGACGAAGGCGCCCTGGCTCAGCCAGTCGCAGCCCCTGAGGATGTCTTCTCGCAATTTGGCGGTTTGGAGGTCAACACCTCCTCCACGGCCTTGCACGCCCTCACGGATGCGGTGATCTATCTTGTGTCCTATCCCTATGAGTGTTCAGAGCAGTTGGCTTCGCGCATTCTTGGGGTCGCCGCCTTGCGGGACGTCCTCTCCGCCTTTGAGGCCGAGGGGCTGCCCACCCCCGAGGAGATGGAAGAGGCGGTGGGGCGGGATATCGAACGCCTGGAAGGCCTGCAGAACTTTGATGGGGGATTTCCGATCTGGCGTCGCGGCCAGGAGACCTTCCCCTTCCATACCATTCATGTTGCCCACGCGCTGACTCGAGCTGAGGCCAAAAGGTTTGATGTTCCCGAGGAGATGAAACAAGGGGTGCTGGAGACTCTCCGGGATATTGAAAGCACCTATCCCCATTGGTACAGCGAACGTACACGCCAGAACCTCAGCGCCTATGCCCTCTATGTCCGTGATTTGATGGGAGATCCTGACCCTGTCAAAGCCCGCGGGCTTCTCAATGAGGCTGGTTTGGAGACTCTCACCCTCGATGCCCTAGGGTGGATCTGGCCGGTGTTGCTGGATGACCCCGGTTCCGAAGCAGAGTTGGAATCGATCCGGACATTTATCAGCAACCGTGTGGTTGAGACTGCCGGCGCGGCGAATTTTTCTATCAGTGTGGATGATCAGGATTATGTCACGCTGCGCTCCAACCGCCGCACCGACGCGATCCTGCTGGATGCCCTGATCCTCGACGACCCTGACAGCGACTTGATCCCCAAGCTGGTCAACGGCCTGCTCGCTCACCGGGTCAAGGGGCGCTGGAACAGCACGCAGGAGAACATCTTCGTCCTGCTGGCCCTGGATCGCTACTTCAACACCTTCGAAGCCCAAACGCCCGACTTCGTCGCTCGCATCTGGCTGGGAGAGACCTATGCCGGCAGTCATCAGTATGTGGGGTATTCCACCGAACGGCATGCCACGGAAATCCCGATGTCATACCTGGTGGAGGAAGCCTTGGACGGCGGCGAAACGCAAGACCTGATTATCAGCAAGGAAGGCCAGGGCCGCTTGTATTACCGCCTGGGTTTGCGCTACGCGCCCACGGACCTGAATCTGGATCCCCTGGATATGGGTTTTGTTGTCACCCGCAGCTACGAAGCCGTTGACGAACCGGAGGATGTGTTTCAAGACGAAGATGGCCTCTGGCACATCAAAGCCGGAACCAGGGTGCGCGTGCGGTTGACCATCGTGGCCGACAGCCGCCGCTATCATGTCGCTTTGGTGGATCCGCTGCCGGCTGGATTGGAAATTGTCAACCCCTCTCTGGCGGTCTCTCAGGATGCGCCCGACGATCCGGAAGACCCGGAATTTAAGTATTGGTGGTGGTGGACGTGGTTTGAGCATCAAAACATGCGCGATGAGCGCGCCGAAGCCTTTACCACCCTCTTGTGGGACGGTGTTTATGACTATACCTATGTGGCTCGGGCTACCACGCCGGGGACCTTCGTTGTGCCGCCTGCCAAAGCTGAAGAGATGTATTCATCGGAAGTCTTTGGCCGCAGCGCCAGCGATTGGGTCATCGTGGAGTAAAAAAGCAATTTTCAGGACACTAACTCAGAACCAATTGATCAAAACCGTGGGTTGCCCTCTCCCATTCTTCCTCTCCCTCCGCTTGTGGGGGGAGAGGATTGAGGTGAGGGGGGGCCTTCAAACACCACAAAATACGCGATCGTAATTGTCAACCCACAAGGTCTGCCTGCTCATGCGATCTTTTCAATGGTCTCCTTCCGGTGATTTCACCTCAATCGAATAAGCAGAGGTCATAGCGTCGTTCTCCCACGGTCTTTATTAATCTGAACCGAAGCGGAACCCTGGAAAGAATTGGAACCCCTGAAACGAAGTGAAAGAGGCAGGAGCAAAACGGAGCAGGGCCTGAGTGCGAAGCCTCCTGATAGGACCGAGCAAAAACGAAACTTTTACCTCTTTGGTTCTGGCTTGTCCAGGTTAGGATCATACGCCATTGGTTTATGTTCGTTGTCAAAAAGGCCAATCGGAAAATAAGAGGTATTGAAAAAAATTGGCTCCCCGCAACGTCCTCGTTGCGGGGAAATGGGTAAAGAAGGCGTAAATATTGTTTCAATAGAGAAATTTGCATTTAAAATGGCGTTTTTTCGCCGACGGGGACGTCGGCGAGAGCGGAAAGTTGGGGGGGGATACCATCGATCACCTTTCGGATAAAAAGAATTTTAATCAAAGCTTTTCTTGGTGATTTTGCGATTGTCCTAGTTGTCATAACCTTCCACCTCTTCCATCCGTTTCCGTAATAATTTTCATTTGCATTCGTCTTCTGACTGAGCTTGATCAGTTTCCAGTTGAGATTAACCAACCACTTTTCCAACTTGAGGTTTGAAAAGGCGCAATTTTCATCAACCCAAGCAAGGAATAGCCTTGATGAACAGAGATTTTGCCGCAATTTCGGTCAGGCACAGGTGTGGATGGCGGGTTATTCTGAAGAGGATATCCAACCTGATTTAATGGAGGTGTGCCGTGATGAAGAATCAACGAAATCAAAATTTTCAACTTAACCCACTTGGACGGGTCAGCGTGGATGACTCCCTGGGGCGCTATTTATTAGAAATTGATCCGCTTTATCGAGAGGCCTTACAGCAGCTGGACCGCTTCAGCCATGTGATGGTCTTCTGGTGGGCGGACAGGATGGATGGGGAAACCCAGCGCCAGATCCTGACGACGGAGCTGCCCTATGCGCCGGGCGAGCGGGTGGGCGTGTTCGCCTGCCGTTCAGAGTACCGCCCCAATCCCATTGCCCTAACGACGGCGCCCATCCTGCAGGTGGATGTTGACGCCGGGCAGGTGTCCCTGGCCTGGATCGATGCCTTTGACGGCTCACCGCTGCTCGACCTGAAGCCCTACATCCCGATCTGCGACCGGATCCGCGACCTGCATGTCGCCCCCTGGATGGCCGAGTGGCCCCTGTGGATGGAAGATGCTCCCGCCTATTTTGCCGAGCACGCCGCGGATTTTGGTGATTGATCTGCCATAAAACGGACTTTCCCTCCTTTATTCACAGGGGGGAAAGTCTGGTTTTATAATTGGGGCAACAACCCTATCGGGAGGCGGTATGGAACCAAAGCTGATCCAAAAAAATGCCCTCTTGCTGGCCGGTTTGTCCTTTTACGGGGACCCCTTTGCCAACAGCGATCCCTGGTCCGAAGAAAACCAGATCGGCCGGCTCTGGCAGCGCATGATGCGCTATATCACGGATCATGGGGATGACCTCACCTGGGACCCGCATGGCCTTCCCTACTATGAGGTGCATCTCCTCAGTCCAGAGACCGAAACCCACGGCTTGTTTGAGGTCTTTGTGGGAGTGGAAATCAACAGCATCGAGGTCCTGCCCCTTGGGTTGGTTGCCAGGCGCCTGCCGGCCTGCGAGTACGCAGTTTTCACCCTCGAGGGCCAGGCGATCCTGGGCGATTGGGAACATGACATTCTGGCCTGGCTGGAGGAGAACGGCTGCCAGGAAGCCTACCCATACAATTTCCAATACTATGATGCACGCTTCAAGGGCTTATCTCCGGTGGACGAATCCATCATTGATGTGTACGTCCCGATCGCAGCGCAGCCATGACCCAGCCGTTGGCGGCGGCGGCTGCCGCGCTTGCTTTTATTGAAGCGCACCTCTGCGATCCGATCACCGTGGGCGATATCGCTCAGGCTGCCGGGTATTCGCTGTTCCACTTCATCCGCACCTTCAACGGCAGCGTGCGGCACACGCCCTATGACTATTTGATGCGCCGCAGGCTGTCCCATGCGGCGCTGCGCCTGCTGGAGAGCGAGGACCAGGTGCTGGAGATTGCCCTGGCCTGCCAGTTTGAGTCCCATGAGGGCTTTACGCGGGCCTTCGGGCGGATGTTTGGCCTCCCACCGTCCGCCTGGCGCGAGCAGGGTTTCGCCGACCGGCGCAAGATCATGCCGGCGTTGACCGAAGAGGATCTCGTTTTCCGGCAAAATTCAGATCTGCTAAAGCCTGATTGGGTTTACCTTGAAAAACAGACTCTGGTCGGTTGGATGTGCCTGGACCGGTTGGATGAGCCTGCCTTGCAGGCGTTTACCTCTTTGTTTAAACGGAATTTTACCGAGGAATATGATTCCAGAAAATTTAGGGATCTGTGGGCAGTGCGGACGCATGCCATTAGCATATCTCAACCAGAGCTGGTCTTTATTGGGTTCGAGGCAAGGGGTGAGCTATCCTCGCCGGATCGATGGGTGACGAAATCGATCTCCCCAGGAGATTATCTTCGGCTGGGTTTGGAAAACCAGGCAGCCCACCAGGCAGCCCACCAGGCAGAGGCTGAAAATTATCTCTTCCACACACTGCTTCCCCGGTTAGGTTTGCGCCTTGCTGGCCCTTTTGAGTTGATACGGTTAGAAAAAAGTCCTGCGATCTATCTGCCCGTTGTTAAGAAGGGCCTTGTGTCTGGCAATTGATGATGTGGCCAGTGCGTGTTCAGATCACTTGATCAGCAGCATCGTTCCCACCAGGATCACTCCCACAAACAAAAGGAAATTCATGGCCCAAAAACCGTAAACCGTGAAGAATTTATTATCTGTCGATACAAGGCGGGTCATGCGGCTTTGGTAGCGCCAGGCGCCATAAATAAATGAAGTCGCCCCTACAAAGAGAAACAGGAATCCAATAATTATCGGAATCCAGTCCGGCTGGAAGTCGGGGAGGAGCTTGGCAACCGCCAATCCCCCCAGCTCAGATGAGATCCCGGTGCGGATCCAGGCGCCAAAAGACCGTTCGTTTGAGAGCACAGTGCGGATCATGGCCAGCCGGGTGCGGTCTTTGGCCAGTTCCTGGTTGGTCTCGCCTGATTCCTCCACATTGGCAAAGGTTTCCTCGTCGGAGGAAATAAACAGTTTTTCGCGTTTCATCGACTCTCTCAATGCTTCTTTTAATATCAGTCTACCGGATGCGGGTGCTGGCATCCCAAATCTGGGGTTTGAGAAACTGGAGGTCAGGCAAACTGAAAATTATTCAGCCAAATGTCAGATTTTCAGAGACCTCAATCAATTAACGCCCGCGTTGCCTTGAAAGGTGAGGAGGACATCCCTTGGATCCCACCGCAGGTTGCCGTTTTTTTGGGATCATGGTTCGATATTTCCGTCAACCGGCCCCCCTTAGGCTTGCTCGGAAAAGGAGACCAAAATACAGGAACCGATCAATTCAATCTACTGGCGCCGCCGGTGATTGACTCCACTACGGGAAGCAGGCAAAGCAATGGAACCCAAGACCCCCGTTGTTTTTGCGCTGGGTTTGAAACCAAGGTAGGCTACGGATGGGTCATTGAGCGAACCACGCAATGTCCGTGCACGTTGAGAGTTAGGTTTCAGTCCGTAAACGGCAGGTTGAAGTTGAACTTGGTGAAGATATCCCACAGCAGGTCCAGCCCC
>CAZLEK010000118.1:0-7902 GCA_964558525.1 uncultured Candidatus Brevefilum sp. | reverse complement strand
AAAAATTGATGAATGTTTGGATATGTGGGAAGTTCAGGTCATAACCAATCGAATGAGCATTTTTTTGATCTGAATTGCCGGATGGCCCCCTGGAAAGGCGATCAATAATAATCGATCCCGGTCCTCTGCTGCCAAATCTTGAAATCCTGCAGGATGGAATCGCCGATGAACTCTCGCAAGATTGAATTATCGGGGATATAGGCCGCGTCAATTGGCAGGAACCACTGCAAGAACTTGAAAAGACGTTTGGCCTCGATGTATTCTGGTGTGCCGTAGGGCACCTGCCGAAGCAGCGGCTCAACCAAGGGTTTTAATGCAGTCAGCTCATAAGCCAGCGCAGAGTTGAACATGACATCTGCGTTCTCCTGGAATGGAAAAATATGGCGTTTCTCGCCGCGCCGGACCAATTCCCACTGGCCAATTGTCTGCTGCGCCGTATACCCTCGATCGCGTGCATCCCGCAGGATCCTGCGTAATTCACGGGTGTCGGTGGTGGAAATTCGGTTATGGCGGTCCAGGTTCAACTGGGTCAGGCAGGAAACATAAATTCGATAGGTCCGTTCTGATGGGAAATCTTCCAGCAGTTTGGGATTGAGGCCGTGAATGCCTTCCAGGATGATCATCTGCCCGGGTTTCAGCTGCACGACTTCGCCGGGTTCATTGATCCCTTTATGGAAATTATAGCGTCTTAGCTGTACTTCTTCCCCCTGGATCAGTTTTTTTATGTGTTCATTCAGTAATGAGCGGTTGACAGCGTCTAAATGCTCAAAATCAAGGTTGCCCTCCTCGTCCCGGGGGGTTTTCTGGCGGTCAACAAAATAATTATCCATTTCGAGCGCAAAGGGCGAGACGCCCTCCGTCAGCAATTGGATCGTCAAACGTTTTGCAAAAGTGGTCTTCCCTGATGAGCTTGGCCCGGCGATCAAGATCACCCTGACCTGGTCCTTTAATTCCTGGATGGCGTTGGCAATCCGGGAGATCTGCTGTGCATGCAAGGCTTCAGAGACCAGGATCACCTCGTTGATGCGCCCATCCTGAATGGCGTCGTTCAATGCCCCCACGCTTTGAATGCCAAGTGTCTCCAACCACTGCCCATATTGGCGGAATGTCGCCAGAAGTGTGGGATAGCTTGGCATGGGAGAAAGCTGATCTGGAGCATGCCGGCGGGGAAAACGCAGCACAAATCCAGACCCGACCAGCTTGAGGTCAAACCATTTCAGGTAACCAGAGGATGGCACCATATAGCCGTGATGGTAATCCCGCTTCCCGCGTAAAGTGTAGAGCACGAGGTCGTCCCCTCGGCGGTAATTCAGGAGTTGTAATTTGTCCTCCTGATCGTGTTTACGAAAGAATTGGCGCGCTTCCGCCAGCTTAACCTTTTCGCGCACCATGGGCTCATCGGCGTCAGCAATTTCACGCATTTTTGATTGCAGCTTTTCAAGAAGGGGCTGCTCAAAGGGCTCTTTCTCTGGGACGTGGCAGTAGTAGGCGCCTGAAGAAACCGAATGGTCAATCGTCAATGACCATTCGGGGAATAATTCAAGAAAGGCAACTTCCAGCAAAAAGGTCAGGGAGCGCCGGTAAATACGGGCGCCGTCGGAATTGGCCATATCAACCGGCCTGACCATCGCATCGGCAGAGAGGGGAAAAGTCAGCTCGCGCAGTTCATTGTTCACCACTGCGCCCACAATTTGTGGTTTTTCCGGGTCTTGATAGGTTTTTATGAATGCTTCCACAGGTGTATGCCTTGGACCGCTCATCACCGTACCATCCGCCATAATGACTTCCACGGTTTCTCGCATCCGATCATTAATCTGTATCTCAGGATGATCTTTGTTCATTGGGCTGGCTTTCTAATTGGTGAGTGGAAAACAATCTTACCTCAAATTCTCATCAGGGCTATTCCTGAGAGGCTAGGAGCAAGGGGATTTGCGGGAAATCGTCTGGATCGAGGGTATCAATGGCCTCCTGGCTGCTCGGGTAATTGGAAAGCCAATCCACCTGATCCTTCTCGGAATCCTCGGGCCAAATCAAATCAATGATGCGGGTATGGTTGACATCCACAGGTCCACCTCCGAAAACATATTGAGCCGGCGCTGCGTTAATATCCCTGACCCGCCAAACGCCTTCAGAGGGATAGCCTTCCTGGCTGAGCACAACTGCAGCATAAGCCCAATCCTCCGGATGGGTCTCAGCAAAGAAAATCAAGGGCACACGGATCACCACCGCATTTTTCGCAGCGTCAACAATGAGCTTCATGGCGCTGGAAGCTTCAGAATACGCCACTGCAGACCCTGTTTGCGGATCGACCTGCAAAACCTGCGGGGTCCAGCCCTCAGCCCAGACAGCATACTCCCAACCAGAACCAGCCACCAGGGCAGCGTTGCGGCCGGGCAGGAGCAGACGGGCGCCTGAATCCGTTTCCGGGTCAGTGTCGATATACACATCCAGTGTTTGCAGGGAGAGGCTGTTGGGCGAGCCCCAGGGGTTTTCCACAGGCCCCACAAATTCAAAAGTTAAAACCAGGTTCTCCTCGTCATAGCCCACCGAGAAAGCACTGGCATCAAAAACAGATTCTTTGAAAACAGCATCCTCAGGATAAATATAAGCGCCCGGTCCATAATCATCGCCCACTGGATCCTGGACTTGCAAAACCGTCACTGTTTCACCCAGATCAGGCAAGACGATTTGCGCGGGTCCCCCAGCGGGGAATTTTTCGCCAGCTGGCTCGATGACCAAGGCCAGGGTTATCGCGTCCCCAGCGGAGAGCTCTCCCAGCAACCTTAAGGGCACAGAAAATTCCAGCATCGCTTCGCCCATCATCGCCCGGCCGCCGCCAAGATCAAAGAGCTGCCAACCCTCTTCCGTCGCGTCATAGACATCGACAGTCACTCCACCCGACCAGGATAAAAGTTTATTGGCATTAAAACCCAATAAGGTCTCCGATTCATGGGCAAAGGGCATGCTGGGGCCGTCAAAACCGGGGCTGTGGATATAAAAGCCTAAACTTGTGTCTCGCAGGGGCTCCTTAAGATCAAGCCGCAGGTAGAGGTTCTCTTTGTCCACAGTAGACGAAAAACCGAGGACCGAACCATCCCCGGCCAGCGGGTAATAAGCGGACGTTTCCCAGGCCGGATCGTCCTGACCGTCAATTTCTGGCGTGGACGCGCCGCTGAAAGGCCGCTGAGGGGCAACCGGCGCTGACTGGATGATCGGCGCCTGCACAAATTGGGGGACCGGTTCTCCCAGAGAGTCGTACACCCCCGCTAAAAGGGCTCGAAACCCCTCATCAAAATACGAGTCCTGGCCTGAATCCTGGTCATCGCCATACCACCAGAACCAGTCTGACCCCTCTGCCAGATACATAAAATCATATGCCAAGGCAAGGGCATCGGGATCAACTTCACCGTTGCGCTCAAATTCTGCCAGGTCCTCCCGAACCCGTGCGAGGGTGTCCCAGGCGATGGCCTCCTCTGCCTCACCGATCCAGGTATCGTAGTTGGGACTGAACCAGGCGCCCGGGAAGAGCTCCTCAAGGCTGCGCTGCTCCGGGAACCATTCCAGGTACTGTGAGGGCGTGACCGTCTGGAGTACCTCGCTCTCGGAGAGCTGCTGATAGAAAGCATTCAGGAAATCATTTCCGTCGTTCGGGTAATGCTCCCAGGCATTTTCACCATCCAGGATAATGCTGACGATATGCGGACCGGGGATTTCTTTCTCAATGAAATCCGCATGGATCGCTTCCAGGCGGCTCACCAGGTCGGTCGCTCCCGCTTCCCCGCTCATGCCGCTGTAGACAAAGCCGATATTGTCGGAGAGAGTCCAATCTCTGAAGAAAACCGCTACCTGATCGCCAACCGGATCGCTGACATAATAGGGCCGGTACAATTCATCCGCTTCCTGGACAAAGCCTTCAGCGTTGCGTGTAAAGGACTCAATCCCCAGGGATTCAGCCAGGACCGGCTCCCCGGTTTGCATAAATTGGACACCTGTCTCAGCCACCATCGGAACAATCGCCTGGGCCACAGCCCCTTCGCCAGGCCAGAGCCCCCGGGCTGGTTGTCCGAAATTATCTTCGTACATGGCCAGGCCCAGTTCCAGATGCCTTTCAGCATCCTGAGGATAAGAAAAACTGCGCTCCGGCATTTCAGCTGTTGGATTACCAACCAAGGCCAGCTGGCTGTCATAGATCAAGGGTAGAATGGGATGGGCATAGGGTGTGGTGGTGATTTCGATCTGGCCGCTTTCCTGAAGTTGGCGGTGATAGGGGATCACTTCCTGGACGACATTCAGGATGTGTGCGAAGAGAACGTCTTTATCGGCTTGTGAAAAGTTTTCGCCTTTCTCAACCAATGCCAGCAGGGGTTCTTCGGCCAGGTAGGCGGGATCAAACCAGGCCAGGTTGAACCAAACCTGTAAATCAAAGAAATCCTGGTCAGAAAACACTGCCATGGCCGCATCGATGCTGGCCTGATCGGCATCCCCCCGCTTATCCAGGAGTTCCTGGTAGCGTGGGTACTTTGAGAGAATATTGGTCCAATTTACATCAAAAAACCGCTCCAGGATGAAGCGTTTATCGGCATCTGTAAGTTCGGATACCGGGGTTTCGCCAAGCACCCAATATACATCTTTGGCGCCGGAAGCCAGATCATTGAGCTGACGCATCAAAGATGGCGTGAAGTTGAAGGTGACCTGCACACCCTCATGGGCTTCCACCTTCTGGGCCATATCGAGATAGTCCTTGGTGGCGTGCACCCGCACCCAGGGTCGCGTATAAACGCCATCAGCGTTTTTATAATATAGGGGTTGGTGCTGGTGCCAGGTGAGATTCACGAACAATCGATCTGGATCTGGCGCCGGCTGGCAGCCTGGTAGAACCATCAAAACGAGTAACAAGACCAACAAGACCTGCCGTTTAAGCAAAAGCTTTTTCATTTCCAGCCTCCTCATGAAAATCCCATCTTTTCTGCACCTTCGATTCTACTCGAAAATCAGCGATCCATAATTCCCACACAAGCCTGATCACCAAGCAGAGAAAAGAAAACCATCAAAAGAGACCGGCCTTTCTCCGGCCTGCATTCCAGCTAAAAACCACAAACCTGTTCTGCAGTAAAATGATTGTTAACCTGCCAAGGACAATGCAGGCCCCATTATTTCACCGTAAATGGATGCAATCGATCCTGGAATGCGAGCGAACCTGACCATGAATATCCTCAGTGTGGACATCGGTACCAGCAGCGTGCGTGCCGGACTGGTAAATGCCGCCCTACAGATAGATCACATTGTTTCTCGCGCCCTTCAGCTTGATACCGATGCGGGGGGGAAAGCAGAATTGGATGTGGAAAAGGCCCTTGAAAAAACGCTGGCCTGCCTTCGGGAAGCGCTGAGTTGGGCTGAGACCAACACCTTCCAGGTGGAAGCGATATCATTTTCAAGCGCCAGCGCCAGCCTGGTGTGCCTAGATAAGGATTTTAATCCCCTTCGCCCGGCGCTGACTTTTGCGGATCTGCGCGGTTCTGAAGAGTCGCAGTGGATCATCAACACCTTTGGCCGCAAGGCGTTCATCCAGACAGGGGCGCCGGTGCATGCCAGCTACTGGCTGCCCAAACTGCTCTGGCTGCAGCATCAAGGTTTGACCCTGGAAGGGCTGCGTCTCTGTACCATCAAAGACCTGTTGATCTATCGGCTCTCCGGTGAGTTCCTGATCGATGCCTGCAATGCCGCCGCCCTGGGCATGATGGATGTGAGCCAGATGAAATGGGATGACCTGAGCTTGAAGATCGCCGGCATCAACACTTCACAGCTGCCTGAGATCCAAGCGACCACAACCCTACTTAAGGTCAAAAAGGACCGACAAAGTCTATTCTCTACGAGCAGCGCCACCCCCCAGCTGGTCCTAGGCGCCATGGACGGTGTGTTGGCTTCCTTAGGCGCTGGGGCTTTTCGACCAGGCCAGGTGACCACCTCTCTAGGATCCAGCGGGGCTTGCCGGATTGCGGCAGAGAGGCCATTGATTGACCCACAGGAATGGCGCATCTGGTCCTATCCCCTGACGCAAAGTTTTTGGGTTCGCGGCGGGGCGATGAATAACGGCGGGCTGGTCACGCAGTGGCTCGCCGAAAATTTCTCCCAATCTCGTGAAGCAAGCACTCAAGGCTACCAGGAAATGTTCGCAGCAGCCGAAAAACAACCGCCAGGGGCATCTGGTTTGATCTTTCTGCCCTATCTATTTGGTGAAAGGGCCCCAATTTACGATGAACGGGCTCGAGGGGTATTTTTCGGGCTGCACAGCGGTCACCACCGAGGTCATTTCGCCCGGGCCGGCCTTGAGGGGATCTTCTACGCGCTGTTTGCCATCTTTGAAATCCTGCAGGCCTCACAGAAAGATGTGGGGGAACTTCGCGGGACGGGTGGATACGTGCAATCCGATTTAATGCTGCAAATCCAGGCGGATATCTTTGGCCAGCCCATCCTCATCCCAAGTGAACATGAAGGTTCTGTGATCGGCGCTGCCGCCCTGGCGCAAAAAGCCCTGGGCAAGATCGCCGATTTTCACGAACTGGAAGGATTGTTGACCATTCAAACCCAATTCACCCCGAATGAAAAAGCGCGGCATTGTTACCAGGAACAGTTCTCCCGTTTTAAATCACTGTATGAGAACCTGAAGCCGCTTTTCTAGAGTTCGGGCAGCTGAGAAACAGCTTGCAGCAGGCGTGCGAACAGCCAGGTTGCAGCCACCCCCAGGACAACAAAACCCGCGATTGGGCCGACCATTTCTCCAACAGAAAAAGGGATGCCTGCCTGGTGTTGAAAGAGGGTACTGAGGATGATTTGCGGCGCCAACAAGATAATCAGCGTCAACAAGGGCGCGGCAACGACCACACCAATTGAATTCTCCCGCCATAATAATGCGGCGCAGATGAAGGTGGCTGGCGTGATCACGGCCAGATCCAGCGCGTAGGTCACCATGGTGGTGTAGCTGTCCATGCGCGCCGGCGGGACACCCTGGATCAGCGCGGACACCAGAGGCGCACCCCAGACAAATAAGGTCACGGCCCCTGCAGCCAACATAAAAATCGCCAGGCCGCGGGCCGGAACGACGTCGATCACCTGCAGAGCGGCAAGGCGCAACGCTGCCGCGTTGAAACTGAGGATGAATCCAAATAAACTAAGGCTGAAGGCGGCTACATAGACCAGGAATAGGGGGTTGTAAGCCGCACCAAGCGCCATGGAGGAATACAGGTAAAGAAAATATCCCAACAACCCGGTCAAGAGCAGATGTCCGGCCAAAGAACCCCGCTGATAAACCAAGATCGATACAATCAGCAGGGGCACGCCCAGGAATAGAGCAACGGCATCCTGGCCCTTATAACCCGCGCCGAAAAACAGTGTATCGAATTGATACAAACCTTCTCCATAAAGCTGCACCTCCTGACCGCGCAGGGTGAGAAAAGCCCTTGGACTGCCGGGTTTGTTCATAAAAAAGCCCACACCCGCTGCAATGCCACCCAAAATGGCCGTAAGGGATGCCAACAGCACAATCAACCACGAAGTTTTCATCTTAGTCCTCCATTTGTCTTGTTTCCTTTTTATTAGCCTACCATAAATCACCGCCCCAAGAAAAATGCGTCTGCCGCAGCAGGGCAACCGCTAAGTTAGGCGTATGGAATAAAATTGGCTCCCCGCAACGCCCTCGTTGCGGGGAAATCCGTGAGGAAGGCGTAAATTTTCATTCAATAGAGATATTTGCCCGTAAAATGGCTTTTTTTTCGCCAACGGGGACGTCGGCGAGAGCGGAAAGTTGGGAAGCTATACCATCAAGTATCCTTCGGATAAAAAGAATTTCAAGCATAAGTTTTCTTGGGGGTCTTGCGATTGCCCTTGATGAATGCAGCGGCGGCT
>CAZLEK010000117.1:3005-7932 GCA_964558525.1 uncultured Candidatus Brevefilum sp. | reverse complement strand
CCCCGGAGCAAAACGGAGATGGGCCAGACCGAGCGAAAACAAAACTTTCACCCTTTAGGTTCTGGCTTGTCCAGCTTAGGACACGAAACTGGGAAACTCAGGAGATGAAGCTGCGCTTGTAAATCGCGCATTCCAGAGATCATTTTTAGCTCATAGGAAGAGATGATGCTTTGGTTTGCCTGCATTCATGTGGTGCAGACAAAAAAAGCTGCCTGATGATCACCAGGCAGCCCTGACAGGTTTTTGGAATCCCTTAAATCTGTTTCGCCCATTCCCTGGCGCGGTCCAGTTCACCTTCAATTAACGGTCCTTCGGTGTCCGAAACGCCAAAGCCGTCGCTCTCCAGGGCAAGGTTGGCGCCCTGGTTCTTGAGGATCTTTGCAATTTTTTTGTCAGCGTAACCAAACAGGCTGATCATCAAGCGCAAAAAACCTGAATCAGTTTTATCTTCAGGGATGCGGGTGTCAAAAGCAGCCGCTTTGACCTTGCGCATGCTGGCGCGATCCAGGTTTTTGATGAAGGTCACGATCGCTGGTGTAGGGCGGAACGCCCGGGTGGGTGAGCCCACAATCAGGACTTTTAAGTCCGCCAGATCTTCCTCTGATACGGCATTGACTTTTTTCGCCTGACCGTCAATGGCATCGGCAATGGCCTGGGCGACTTTTTCTGTATTTCCGAAATATGAATCATAGACGACTAAATTTTCCGCCATGGCTTTCCTTTCTGGATTGAAGGTTGAACGCATTTGATTATAGCTGGATTATCATGGATGTTTTCGTTAATAACCCGTTAAATTGAAAAGCGTCCTCATCAAACGCTGGGTGGGAAGCGAACGGGGGTGGGTCAATCCAGTTTCTGGCGGCCTGCCAGGGCGCGCAAAAGGGTGTTTTGATCGGCATATTCCAAATCCCCGCCCACGGGCAGGCCCAAGGCCAGTCGGGTGATGCGCGGTTGATATTGCACAAGGCGGTCATGCAGGTACATGGCCGTGGCGTCTCCCTCCATACTGGGGTTGGTGGCGAGGATCACTTCTTCAAAAGTCCCCTTTTCCAATCGGTCGTAAAGTTCCTTGATTTTCAGATCCTCTGCGCCAATGCCTTCAATTGGGGAGAGCACGCCATGCAGGACATGGTAGAGGCCGTTGTAGCCGGCGGTTTTCTCAATCGCCAGCACATCCAGGGGCTCTTCCACCACACACAGAAGGTGCTGGTCGCGCTGGTCGCTGGCGCAGATCTCGCAGCGCGAAGTGTCTTTTGTAGTGATATTAAAGCAGACTTCGCATAGCCCAGTCTCGTTCTTGATCCCCAGCAGGGCTGCCGACAGGCTTTGCGAAAGGTCCTCTGGCGCTCTGAGCAGGTAAAATGTCAGGCGCGATGCGGTTTTTGGACCGATGCCGGGCAGGCGTGAGAAGGCATCCACAAGGTTTTGTACGGGTTCGGGCAGGGCTCGCATGGGGTCTTCCTACAGGCCCAATCCCATACCGCCCAGCAGCTCTGTAAACGGGCCCATTTTTTCTTCCGCCAATTGCCGGGATTTTTCCAAGGCGGCGTTGATCCCACTGTTGATCAGGTCTTGCAGCATCTCAACATCCGCATCTTCAAGCAATTCTGGCGCGATCTTAACCGCCTGGCAGGTTTGGTCGCCGGTCATCACAATCCGGATGACGCCGCCGCCGACACTGGCCTCCACTGTTTGTTGGGCCAGTTCAGCCTGGGCCTGGGCCATTTGTTCCTGCATTTGTTGGATTTGCGCCATCATCCCACCGCCTTTGCTGCTGTGGGGACGATTGTAACCTTTTGCCATGGTGTTCCTTTCGTGTTGTGTTGCTTTGCTTTTAATCCACTTCTTCTGCTTTGCTGATTCTACCACCCAGGTCTCGGGTTGCGGTCCCCACCATGCCGTCCTGGTCAATTTCCAGGTCCTCAGGGATGGCGCTGGTCTGGCTGCTGGTCACAATGCATTTCACGCGGATGGCGGAACCAAAGACTTCCTCGAGAATATCGCCGGTGATGTTGAGATTTCCCTCTCGTTCCATCATGCTTTTAAGCGTATCAGAAGTGAAGCCCAGGAAGAGGGTATCTTCCCGCAGACCGGCAATTTTTGCGGTGTTTAACAGGCCCTCCGTGCGCCGGTTGTGTTTGCCAACCATCGCTTTGATCTTCGGCCACAGCCGGTGAAGTTCGCTGAGCGTGATCCCTGATGAAGGCTCAGCCGGCGTCTCAGCGCCTGGGTCTGGCGCGGCGGTTTCGATTTCTTCTTCCTGAGAACCTGATTTGCTGTCTTCTCCCTCGGGTGCTGCTTTGGGGGCCCTGGAGACGGTTTCATCTGCAACTTCAGACGCCTCCTGCATTTTGGGTTTGGGCTTCTTTTCCGGCGGGTTGGTCGGCGCTTCAGAGGTTTTTGTGGCTCCTGCTTCAGGTGGGTTTGCGGTTGTTGGCGTTGGTCTCGCCTGGCGGGGGTTGGCCTGCTGCGGTTCGATTTGAGCGGTTTCTCTTCTGGCGGGTTCAGGCGAAACCAGGTACGTGGTGAAGGCCAGTTCCAATCCCAAACCCGGGTGCCAGTTGGCGTGTTCATCAATGGTCGCTTGGTTGAAGGCTTCAATGGCCTGGAGCAGCGCATCCAGAGGGATCTGGCTGGCGTGGTCGTGAATCTGGGCGCGTATGGTCTCTGAAACTTTGATTTGGTTTTCGTTATCCATTTTGAAGAGCAAAATGTTCCGTAGGTAAGCCACAAGTTGGCGAGCCAGCTGCCTTGGATCGCTCCCGCTGTCCAGGGCCTGGTTGATCTTCGCCAGCCCGCGCGCCGTATCCTTCTCGATCAGCGCATCCACGATATCCACCACGCTTTCGCTGGTTGCCGTTCCTAAAATCATTTGCGCCATTTCCAGGTTGATCTTCTCTGTTGTGGAGGTCAGCTGGTCCAGGAGGGAAATGGCGTCCCTCAGGCTGCCCGTGGCCTGACGGGCGATCTCTGAGTACACCGCTTCTTCAACCTGGATGCCCTCATCTTCGCTCTTCCCTTTGAGATGTTCCACAATCGTTTGAATCGGGATCGGTCGAAAAGCATGCCGCTGGCAGCGGGAGAGGACCGTGGCTGGTATTTTTTGGATCTCGGTGGTCGCCAGGACGAAGATGGCGTGCGGCGGTGGTTCTTCCAGGGTTTTCAGCAGTGCGTTGAACGCTGCCGTTGACAGCATGTGAACTTCATCGATGATGTAAACTTTAAATTTGCCCTGCGATGGGGAAAAATTGATCTTCTCCCGCAGGTCCCTCACGTCATCCACGCTGGTATTTGAAGCCGCATCGATCTCGATCAGGTCCATAAACCGGCCGGCGTTCAGCGCGAGGCAATGTTCGCACTCGTTGCAAGGCCGATTTTTCCGATCAGGGTCCAGGCAGTTGACCGCTTTTGCCAGCAGGCGCGCCGTGGTGGTTTTACCCGTGCCCCTGGGGCCAGAAAACAAATACGCATGTCCCACGCGGTCCAGTGTTACCGCGTTCTTGAGGGTTTGAATGACATGTTCCTGGGCGGCGACCTCATCCCAGTTTTGGGGCCGCCATTTTCGATAGAGTGCTTTTGCCATAAGTGTTTTAGTTTTTTAGGGTATTGAATAGGTTGTGATGGTTTCACCATCGGCGTTAAGCAGGCTCGCCGTTTCCCCGGATTGCCAGATGGGGACCTCCGACTGCCAATATAATTCTATCACCGTATTGTTGCCCTTTTTTGAAAGCACCTTAATGCCCCCGCCCTGGTTAAGGATCAGGGGTGGGAAGGTAAAGACCTGCTCATCCTGGTCTGTGAGCTGCCAGCCAGTCATGTCAATCGGCCCCGGGCTGAGGTTGTGGATTTCGACGTATTCCACCTCAAGGTTTCCTGGGCCCACAATGGCGTGGATGTCTACCTGAAGATCTTCTTTGACGAAAGTCAGGGACTCTGTTGGATCCGCCGCCGGGCCTGACAACCCTGGAGCCGGGTTTACAGGTGAGCTGTTTTCCGAGTTGGGGATAAAGGTCTGATTCTGATCAATTTGTGGTGCGGGGTGTTTACTTTCCCAGATCCAGAGCACAACCAGCACGCTTGCTGAAGAAATGAAAATGTTCAGCAAGATGTATAGAAATATCCGAGTCCGTTTCCTCATAACCGCAGACCTCTCATAATTTAGAATAATAGCACACCTGGCCCTCCTCGTGCAAAAAAGATCTAAAAGGACGATCGCGATTCTCGCCGGACTCGATTACCCTGAAGCTGAAACTCCCTGAGCAGCACGGAAAAAAGCCTGACCGAGCGAAGCATCACCTCTACCTTTTGGGTTCTGGCTTGTCCGGCATCCTGCTTCCTCTCCCCTCGCTGGCGGGGGGAGAGGATTGAGGTGAGGGGGGTAGAAACAACCACCGCTCCTCATGCCGCGCAATGAGAGCCCTTACTCCCCAACCTGACAATGTTGCTGCTCGTCCCATCGCCACCCTGGTCTCCCTTTTTCTCCTGTTCCGACGAGGACGTTGGCCTGATCGATTCAATGGAGATCATCACGATCCTCGCGAGGTCCAGGTGATGCTTTGCCTGCCTTGCTCATTTTCCCAAAACAAGGTTTTTTTCAGGTTAAGGGTGATTTTTTGTCCCTTACCAATTAAAAGTTTACACAAAGAACAAGCATCACCGAGGTAGTTCTCGCTCAGTCTCCTGAGTGCGAAGCCTCCTGTCTGCGAAACGTCCTGTAAGGAAAGGACCGAGCGAGGGGTTTGACCGAAAGATCTCCAAAGATAATTAATAATCACCCATTGCCCAATTTATTCGTTCTCACCGGACTCGATTACCCTGATGTGGAACCCCCGGAGCAGCACAGAAAAAAGCCTGACCGAGCGAAGCATCACTTCTACCTTTTGGGTTCTGGCTTGTCCGGCATCCTGCTTCCTCTCCCCTCGCTGGC
>CAZLEK010000117.1:0-2905 GCA_964558525.1 uncultured Candidatus Brevefilum sp. | reverse complement strand
CTCCCTTTTTCTCCTGTTCCGACGAGGACGTTGGCCTGATCGATTCAATGGAGATTATCACGATCCTCGCGAGGTCCAGGTGATGCTTTGCCTGCCTTGCTCATTTACCCTATACAAAGTTTTAACCAGGAAGAGGGGATTTTTAGTCCCTTAGCAATTGACAGGTTTCCTAAGCCTATCTTTTATTCAACTCGCCTCCTGAATCTTTCAGAAGGTCCTGGCTGCACTGCAGACTGATTAACAAAATAATAACAATCTATTCCAGATCCCTTAATAGCTGTATGCTATCCTTTATTTGGTTTCGGGAATTTGATTTCTCTCCTTTCAAGTTTGACCTGAACCCTAAAGTTGTGAAAGCAACTTAACTTAGCAATAAGGTGAGGTTAACGAAGCAAAGCAGGCGTTTGGTGAGGCGCCTGCTTTGCGCCTTTAAAGTCGGTTTTTAAAGTCGGCTTTGATCACAGGTCTGCGAAGGCCAGTTCCTTGATATGGTCAATGTGATCCCGCTGGTGCCAAAGCGTTCTGCGCAGGATCTTCCGAGTGGACCAAAATTCACCCTCAATCCCCCTGACATTGACAACATTCTCAAAGGTGGGAAAGATCCTATCGATCAAGGCTGCGGTTTGTGCCAGTCGATTGTCTGGGTCTGGTTCCAACTGCTGATGGCCTAACTCGGTCAGCCCTAGGCGCGAGAGGTACCATAGTTCTGCGTTGGCAATGTGCTTGACGATGCCCCAGATGTTCCAACGCTGGCCGGGACGGTCTTTTTCTAATACCTCCGGGTCGAGGGTGCTGAGGCCTGCCCGTAATTCCTCTCGCTGCCAGCGGAAGATCTTCAAGGCCCGTTCGATTTCCTCGTCTGACAGCGGCCGCCAATCGTCGACAAACCAGGCGTTGATCTCATAGCCCTGGCCGGGAGGGGCCGGACGGTAATCTTCACCAAGGCGAAAGGTATCGAAGCGGTCAACCACACGCAAATCGAGATCCCCGAAATCAACCCAGGGATTCTCGGTGTGATTTTTGATCCAGACCTCATACGCGAGTAAAGCCCGTGGCAGCTGGATCATGGCCTCCGCTTCATCGCTGCCGTAGGCAAAACAGCCTGGGTAATCCAGCGCCCAGGCCAATGTGCGGCCTTCGATGTTGTTTTCTAAACCAATTCTGAGATGCAAAATTGCCTCCTGAGATGTTTGTATCATTTTAACCGAGATTTTTCAGACCAAAGCTGTTAAACGGTTGTTAGGTGTCCACGTTTTGGATCGCCCCCTTAATAAATTTCACCCCAACAGGCGGAAGCCACCAGCCCTGTTGGGGTGAAGTGTGTGGTGCGTTATGGGCTTAATCATCTTCACCGGTCCCCAGCCCGGTGAAGCTGATCAGGGCGAACAGCACGCCCAAAATTCCCACAACCAGATAAATAACCGCGCTCATGGACTTCCTCCTTTCTAAAATGGATGGATGCTTTTTCTCTTCTTAGTTGCAAGATTCAGACGAATCTTGAGGGTCACAAGTTCCCAAAAAGCGGGCTTATCTTGATTAACACCAGCCTACATCCATCGATGCGCTTAAATGATACATCTCCCCAAATCTCTTGGCATCAGACTTTTAGGGAGATGTTACGCGGACAATCGGCCAGGATCTGCCCTGGCGGGGGTCTGGTTTCGCTGATATTGGACGCAGGCTAATCGCTGAATACCGGCAGGTGCCCCAGGGAGATGATGTCCGACCACTTGGCGCGTTCGCCTTCGGTTAGGATGGCGGCTTCTGCCGCAATCTCTGCGCCGGCCTTTTCCAGGATCATCCGCATGCCTTGGAGAGTGGAGCCCGTGCTGATCACGTCATCAACGATCACGACGGGGTTATCCCTGACCAGTTCCCGGTCTTTTTCGTCCAGGTAGAGGGTTTGCGGTTCGCCGGTGGTGATGGACAGCGTTTCGGACTTAATGGCCTCTCCCATATAGGGTTTGTAAGACTTACGCAGGATCACGTATTTCTTGCCGGTTGCCACGGACAGCGCATGGGCCAGGGGGATGCTCTTGGCCTCCGCCGTGACCAGCACCGCATACTCGATCTCGTCAAGCTTCTTTGCCAGGTCGATCGCGCAGGCTTCTACCAGCTCTGTATCTCCCAGGATGTTCAGGATAGCGATGCGCAGGCCGGGTTTGACTTCAAAAAGCGCCAGTTCGCGGTGGATCCCCGCGATGTCGATCCCATAGGTTTCACGTTTCTTCGTCATAGGTCACTCCAGGTGTATTTGATTGACAGACCTCTCTATTAGTATATTGTATCTCCTGCGTTTCCTAAAAATCCACTAAACGCAAGGCAATTGCAAAGTCGTAGGGTGCAGTCCGGTTGCCTGCACCAAGCTGGTTTTGTGTGGTGTGACTGCACCATTAATTCAACGACCTGAGGATTACTTGGTCTAGTCAATTATGAGTTAATTTGGGGGCCATATGCACTTCACTCATTAAAAACGGGTCCTTTGGGACAATTATTAAATGAATTCGGCGGGGTGAAACCCGCACCCCGCCCCACAAGCCAATAGATTCGCATACCCTTCGAGGTTGTGTATTGGGTCACATTTTGTAACTGCTCAGCCTGTTAAATGACTTGGTAAAGAGTAACAATAAATATCTTGTTGTGATAGTTTGGATGTTCTCAAATGCCATTCACTGAACCTGAGGTGTAGGAAAGATGAACCTGCGCACAAATCAAATTAACCGGAATAGTGAAGAAGACAATTTTTTTTGCAGAAAACTCATTTTCTTGGTGACCTCATCGTGCCCTCGGGGTATCGTGTGTACTTTGTGTCCTTTGTGTTATTTTATTTACTAATGCCTGAGTAGACACCACATTTTTTATAAAATCTCTAACCAAGATTATTAAGACTTTGCGATCGCCCTGC
>CAZLEK010000116.1:0-7968 GCA_964558525.1 uncultured Candidatus Brevefilum sp. | reverse complement strand
GGAACGAATGGCAATCTCAATAAAACCTTTGGGAAACCGGATCGTGGTTGAACCCCTTGAGGAAGAAGAAATGACTGCTGGAGGCATTGTGCTTCCCGAAACCGCTAAGGAAAAACCCCAAAAGGGAAAGGTTCTGGCAGTGGGACCCGGTGAACGAACGGACGAAGGCGAGTACATGCCGCTTGAGGTCGAAGAAGGCGATACAGTGATTTTCGCAAAATATTCGGGGACCGAAATTAAGTACGATGGCAAAAAACTGCTGATCATGCGGGAAAACGACATTCTCGCCAAGCTGTAATCATAGATAGACATCCAAGGAGTAATTAAAAATGGCTAAACAACTTGTGTTTTCTGAAGAAGCCCGGAGAAAACTGAAGTCCGGGATTGATATTGTCGTAAAGTCCGTGGCAACCACGCTGGGCCCGAAAGGGCGCAACGTTGCCCTGGACCGTAAATTTGGCTCTCCCACCATCACCCATGACGGTGTGACGGTTGCGAAAGAAATCGAACTGGAAGATCCCTTTGAGAATATGGGCGCCCAGCTGTTGAAGGAAGCGGCCACCAAGACCAATGATATTGCCGGTGACGGCACCACCACCTCAACCGTGTTGGCGCATGCGATTGTGACCG
The DNA here is from genome assembly GCA_964558525.1 of uncultured Candidatus Brevefilum sp. GTDB lineage: Bacteria > Chloroflexota > Anaerolineae > Anaerolineales > Anaerolineaceae > Brevifilum. The sequence goes on along the minus strand of CAZLEK010000116.1, from coordinate 7,338 downwards.
AAGGCCTGAAGAACCTGGCTGCCGGCGCGAACCCCATGCTGCTCAAACGCGGCATTGAAGCTGCTGCGATGGCAGTTTCCGATGAGATCGTCAAACAGGCGATTGACATCACCACCAAAGCTGAAATTGGCAACGTGGCCACCATTTCCGCCCAGGATCGCGAAATTGGCGAACTGATCGCTGAAGTGATGGATAAAGTTGGCAAAGACGGCGTGATCACCGTTGAAGAATCACGCGGCCTGCAGTTTGAAACTGAATATGTCGAGGGTATGCAGTTCGATCGCGGTTACATCTCCCCCTATTTCGTGACCGACTCCGAGAACATGGAAGCTGTGATCGAAGAACCCAACGTCCTGGTCTACGATAAGAAGATCTCCGCTGCCAGCGACATTGTCCCAATGTTGGAAAAATTGGTGCAGGTTGGCAAGCGCGAACTGCTGATCATCGCCGAAGACATCGACGGCGAAGCATTGGCGACCCTGGTGCTCAACAAATTGCGCGGCATGCTGAACGTGCTGGCGATCAAAGCCCCCGGTTTTGGCGATCGCCGCAAGGCCATGCTGCAAGACATCGCCACACTGACCGGCGCGACCGTCATCTCTGAAGAGACCGGCCGCAAGCTGGAAACCGTGACGATCGAAGACCTTGGGCAGGCTGAGAAAGTCGTCAGCACCAAGGACGACACCACGATTGTCGGCGGCAAGGGCGATTCAGGCGCCATCAAGGGCCGCATCGAACAAATCCGTGTTGAAATCGAGAACAGCACCAGCGATTACGACCGCGAGAAACTGCAAGAACGACTCGCCAAGCTTTCCGGCGGCGTGGCCATCATCCGTGTAGGCGCCGCCACCGAAACCGAGCTCAAAGAGAAGAAACACCGCGTGGAAGACGCCCTCTCAGCCACCCGAGCGGCCGTTGAAGAAGGCATCGTCCCCGGCGGCGGCGTGGCATTGATCAACGCCATGAGCGTCTTGGATAATATTGAGATGGAAAGCACAGATGCGCAAATCGGCGTCAAGATCGTCCGCAACGCGCTTGAGATCCCGCTGCGCAAGATTGCTGCCAACGCCGGCAAGGATGGCTCCGTGGTTTTGGAGAACGTCCGGCAGGCCCAGGTGAAGGACAGCAATAAGCAGATTGGCTACGACGTCCTGACCGAACAGTATGTTGACATGGTCGAAGGCGGCGTGATTGACCCCGCCAAGGTGACCCGCGGCGCGCTGGAGAATGCAGCCTCCATCGCAGCCATGATCCTGACCACCGAAGCCCTGATCACCGACATCCCCGAGAAAGAACCGGAGATGCCCGGCGGCGGCGCCGGAGGCATGGGCGGCATGGGCGGCATGGGCGGTTTCTAAGCCCCCACTGAAACCTAAAAACCAAGGCTGTTCCTCTGGGAGCAGCCTTTTTTATTTAGATTGGCATCCACAGGAGCGCGGGTATAATGGGAGACATGTTAACATCGCAGCGAATGAGATCCAGGCTGGCAGTCTGGCTTATCGGTTTGATCTTTTTTTTATCCGCTTGTTCGGGAACGCCAACAACGGAGGTGACGCCCTCCCAAACGGTCGGCGCGCCAACCGCAACCCCCACCCCAGCGGCGCCCACCCCGATCCCAGAACCGGCTGCCGCGTCCGTCAACGGCGACCCGATCCCCCTGGCCTGGTATGAAAGTGAGCTAAACCGCTACCTGATCGCCCAGGAGGGGGGCGAACCGGCCGGGGATGAGGCGGAAGCCGAAAAACGCGTCCTGGATGAGTTGATCGACCAGCTCCTGCTGGCCCAGGCCGCCCGGGAAGCAGGCACAGAAATCACCGATCAGGCCCTCGAAGAAAAACTCCTCGCCGTGTCGGCGGAGGTGGACCTTTCCGCCTGGATGGCAGAATGGGGTTATACGGAAGAATCGTTACGCTACGCTTTGCGCCTGCAGATGCTGGCTGCAGATCAGCGCGACCGGATCATTGAATCTATTCCAGAGGCCGCAGAACAGGTGGAATTACGCCAGGTCTTTGCCTACACCCAGGCCGGCGCTGAGGATGCCCTGCTGAGCCTGAACTCCGGACGTGATTTTGAAGAAATCGCCTTCACTTACGACCCGGTGACAGGCGGCTACCTAGGATGGGTCCCCCGCGGCTACCTGTTGATCCCGGCTTTGGAAGAGGCGGCTTTTCGGCTTGAGATCGGGGCCTATTCTGAGATCATCGAGTCTGACATCGGCTATCACATTGTAACCGTCCTGGCGCGTGAAGAGCGGCCTTTGACCACCGATGCCCGCCAGGCGCTGCAGCGCCAGGCCCTGCATAACTGGCTGGCAGAACAGCGCCAGCTGAGCGCCATCGAGGTGTTGATCGATTAATATGGCCCACAAACCCGCCCCCCGGCAGCATCACAATCCTCAAAAAAGGATTCCCACCATGGCCACCCCCCGGCGGCCGGAACCGCCGCAACGGATGGGCTTTTTTGGCCTGGTCTTCATCCTGCTTGTTTTGGGCGGGGTCATCTGGCTGGCGATGTTGATTTTCGGATGGGGGCCTTATCAAACCGAGAGCCCTCCAGAGACGCCCATGGCAGCAGTGACCACCGAAAGCCCGCTTCTTTTGATCAGTCCATCTTCAACCATCACCCCCAGCGCGTCCCCTGGCCCAACCCAGACCGCAACCCAAACTGCGACCCACACGCTCACCCCGACACTCACCCTGACGCCTACCCCAGAGGTGTATCCCTTCGTCCTGATCGGTGAGCCTGAGATGATGAGCAATGCCTTGATCCGGCCGGGATTAAGCTGTGAATATTTGATCATCGCCGGGCAGGTGTGGGATCTGCAGGATGTCCCGGTCACCGATTCGGCCACCATCCATCTGTATGGATCACTGGGTGGGTTCACCATCGACCGGTATGCCCTGCCCGGCGCCGCCCTGGTTTACGGCGAATCGGGCTATGAATTTGTTTTGGAAGGCCTGGTGGTGGACAGTGTGGAATCCCTCACGATCCGTTTGGAAGATACCAACGGCCTGCCGCTGTCTGCAGAATACCCGATCCAAACTTTCGAAGACTGCCAGAAGAACCTGATCCTGGTGAATTTTAAACAGGTTCGCTGATCACCGTTTGGCATCCGTTTCGTAAAGATCCATCCAAGATCATCATCGCTTGAGCGCCTATCCAGGCAAGTTCCACACTGGGCAGTTGGCCAATAGTCCGGCATCATGCCAGGTTCAGCATCCCGTCCCACAGGCAGTGCGCCTGAAGGGGTTCTGCTGTGCTCCTGGCAGGGGTACACGAATGCGTAACTTGCAAGAATTGTGATGGTCCCTGCCGTAATGCGCAGGCCGACGTCCTCATCGGCCCAGGATGCGCAAGCAACGCAAGGCGGCCAGTGCGAAGATCAGGTGGGAAGATCAATATCGGGAGGTTGGCGACCAGGAGCGCATTCTTTGCAGCAGTTTCACCCGTCAAATGGACTTACGTTTGGACATGGGGGAAACTCGGGCGGCGCCCTCACCAGCCAGATCACGCACCCAGATTGTGTGATCCTCCTGAAAGCGCCCCTAGGGCAATCGCAAGATCATCAAGAAAAGTGATGCTTGAAATTCTTTTTATCCGAAGGGTGATCGATGGTCTCTCTTCCCAACTTTCCCCTCTCGCCGACGTCCCCATCGGCGATAAAACGCCAATTTAAGTGCAAATTTCTGTATTGAATGAATAATTAGGCCTGCTTTACCCATTTCCCCGCAACGAGGACCTTGCGGGGAGCCATTTTGTTCAATACCTCTTACTTTGCGATGACCCTGAAAGCGCCCCCGGTTTAATTGACAACCTCAAAGGGGCAATGCTATACTGGAGTCAATCGAGATTGCCCCTCTACCTGAATCACCAAGATTAATCCCTCACTCATCGAAGTTCGAATTCCCAGGCAAGACAATCAAAAACCTATTCCGCCAACTGACTTTATCGGTAGCTCAAGAAGCTCTTTACCGGTGCTTTTTCATTCACTGCCCAATCTTGTCTGACGAAAGCGAGCATGAAATGTTTACCGATCATTTTTGGGAGAATAAAACGCTCCGTGTTGCAGTCATTATCTTTGTGCTCCTGCTGACAGCCTGTCAGCCCTCTGTCAGCCGCCTGGCTGAACATGGAGACGTCAGCGGCTTGGTGGAAATCCTGACGCATGAAGAGGAGCCCGCCCTGCGTGTTGAGGCGGCCCAGGCCCTCGGAAACCTGGGAGATCCAGGGGCAGCCCTGGCCCTGATCAACTGCCTTTCAGAGGAGGATGAAGACCTTCGCCTGGCTGCGGTTGAGGCCTTGGGTGTGCTGGGGGATCCACAAGGCGTTCAGCCTTTGATCTCCGCGCTTAAGGACGAGTCACTCGATGTTCAGGATGCGGCTGAAACTGCATTGTTGAGTTATGGCGATGCGGCTGTGCCGGCGTTGATCGAAGCTTTGAAATCGATCTATCCCAACTTCAGGGCCCGGTTAATTGGCATCCTCTCCCAGGCCAGCCGCTTTGCCGCGCCGGCATTGGTGCAGGCCTTATCCAGTCCGGTTGAAAATGTGCGGCTGGGCGCAAAAGAAGCGCTGATCAATATGGGTGAACCCGCAATACCCTATCTAACGGGTGCATTAACGGAAGAAGATGAAGACGTAAACGAAGCCATTATGCTGGTCTTGAAATCCAACGGAGCTGAAGCGGTGCCAGCCTTGACTGGGAGCTTAGGCCATACTAACCAGGAAGTGCGCGATCAAGCCTTTGATGCCCTGGTTGAGATCGGTGAGCCCGCTGTGAGATACCTGGTTGGGGCCTTGGATGAGGCGCAGAAGCGCAAACCTGTCTCTGATGTTTTGATGGTGATCGGTGAACCCTGTGTTGGTTCCTTGATCGGTGCGCTTGAGAACCCTGAATTGGAGGAACCTGCTGGGGATCTCTTGATCGAGATGGGCGTGGATGCTGTTGAGGGCCTGGTTCAAGCCTATGAGGCCGACCCTGATGATTTTGAGCATTTACTCAGGCCGCTTGCTCACGGACTTAAATTGCCCAATGCGATGACCCGGGAAAAAGTCAAGCAAGCGGTCGTTGCCATCGGCGAACCGGCCATCCCCCAATTGTTGGCCTTGGTTAAAGCTGCCAACCGGGTGGAATTTGACGGTCAGGTAATCTATGCCAACCCGGTCATCGATGCGCCCTTTGGGCAGGCGGAGGGTGAACTGGCGAGCGGCGGGTTGTGCGATGCGGCCGGCAACTGGAACGACAAAATCGTGCTTTGTGAACGCGGCGAGATCACATTTTTGGAAAAAATCCTTAACGTACAGGAAAGCGGTGGGGTTGGGGTGGTCCACTACAACAGCGCCTCAGCGCCCATGCTGCCAGTAGTGTTTGACACAGAAAATGAAGTGCGCATTCCCTCGGTGGCGGTGACCGAAGATGATGGGCTGACGCTGATCCGGGAATCCAGCGGAGAGGACATCCGGGTTTTCACCGAAGACCTATCCACTGTCCTGGAGGCAGCGGTTGCCATTGGGGAACCAGGGATCCCCCAAATGGTGACGGCCTTAAGGCAGGCGACACTCTATTATTTTGCTGAAGAAGTCTTGATCGCCATTGGCGAGCCGGCAATCGATCCACTGATTACAGCCCTTGAGGACCAGGATGCAGCCTTCAGGACGCGGGTGGTCTACACCCTCGGCCGGATTGGGGGGCGCGCCGCTGAGGAGGCGATCATTGAACAGCTTTCAGATGCCAACGCTGACGTGCGTTGGGAGGCGGCTTTTGCCCTGGGTGAGTTGGGATCGGCAGACGCCATTGACCCCCTGATCGATTTATTGGAAGACCCGGATGACTCCGCTGCCTGGGCCAGCCAGGACGCCCTGATTAAAATTGGCATCCCTGCAGCGGAAGCCCTATTGGATAATTACCATGACGAAAGTTCTGCCACAACCGGATCAGCCGAAAGCGCTTTGCGGGAGATATTTACTGCCCACGCACAAGAGGTGTTGGAGGTGGCTTTGAGCGTGTGTCGGGGTGAGCCCTATGAGGACGCGGCTGAATATCAAAGATACGAGTCCGATTTTCACCCGATGGTCATTGTCACCAGTTACGACGAGATCAGCTATATGACCGATGAACTACCGGTGGATTGGCTGGCCTTCACACCGGAACAACTGGAGCTGGTCGTTTGCCTGGGCGGGCAGGAGAAGGAAGTCGTTCAGGTCTGCCGCTACTATTACACCGGCACGGGCGCAGCCGCCCCCAGCACGACGCGCTACCGTTATAAAGAAACGGTGACAATTTTTAACGCTCAAACTGGCAGCCAGATCGGCGCACGGACCTTCCGCGGCGCCAACCCCGACCAATGTCCTTATCAAAAAACCGGCTCTTTAGCAGAGATCACCGGTGATTTTATCAAGGGCAGTGAGATCATGGATTGGCTGGCAACTTATGGGATACCCTTTGAGGATTAAGATCAGACAACCCAATTTGGATGGTAAGGACCGTAGAGAGGCCCCGCCAGCGCCTCTCTACGCTGCGCAATGCGCTTACCGAGTCATTGCTGGTATGGATGGTCCTCATTCAGGGTGGCGATGCAAAATCCCGTGAATCAAAACGCCTGATATCCCAACACCCTCCGATCAAGTTGATTGACAACCGCTGTTGATCGTGCTATATTTAATTCGATCAGTATCGAAATAAATATAAGGAGATCAAAATGAATGAGCCCAAAGACACCCTCCTGGCATTCTTCAAAGCCCTGGCGGATGCCAACCGTTTGAAGCTGGTGGGGCTGCTGGCAGACAACGAAGCCAGCGTGGAAGAACTGGCCGCCATGCTGGAGATCAGCGCCTCAACGGTTTCGCACCACCTCTCCAGGCTGGCGGAGATCGGGCTGGTCTCCGCCCGGGCGGAAGGCTATTACAGCGTCTACCGGCTGGAAACCGCCGCCCTGGAAAACATGGCCAAGCAGCTGCTGGCTGAGGAGACCCTGCCGGAGGTCGCCAAGGACCTGGACCGCAAAGCCTATGACCGGGAGGTGCTCAAGAATACTCTCAATGAAGATGGGAGCATCCACCATTTGCCGACCAACCGGCGCAAACTGGATGTGGTCCTGCGCTATATCGCCGAGCATTTTGATTTTGGGAAGATCTACACTGAAAAACAGGTCAATGCGGTCATCGGCGCGCTCAACGAGGATGTCTCCGGGCTGCGCCGGGACCTGATCTCCGTGGGTTTCCTGGATCGCAAGAAGGACGGGTCCGAATATTGGCGGGTGAAACCGCTGGAAGGATAATTAGTACCTTACCCAGTAATGCTTGCACAAAAAACAAGAATATCCAGCGTTGTTCTCGCTC
>CAZLEK010000115.1:0-8026 GCA_964558525.1 uncultured Candidatus Brevefilum sp. | reverse complement strand
CCTAGTTCCTAATGCCTAGTTCCTAATGCCAAATTCCCCATCTCCAATTCCCGCGCTTTCCCGTATAATTCAGGTAGGATAAAAAATCTTATGACCGCTGTTGATGAAATCAAAGCCAGATTGGACATTGTGGATCTCGTCTCGGAGACGGTGAACCTGCGCCACTCGGGGAAGAACTACACGGGGTTTTGCCCCTTCCACACCAACACCAAAACGCCAGCTTTCGTGGTCTTCCCAGATACCCAAACCTGGCGCTGTTTTGGTCAGTGTAATGAAGGCGGTGACCTGTTCAGTTTTGTGATGAAGCGCGAGGGTTGGGATTTCCCCGAAGCCCTGCGTAACCTGGCCGATCGCGCCGGCGTGACCCTGGAGGAGTACACCCCCGAGCAGCAGGAGCAGGTGGAAGAAAATGAACACCTGCGTGAGATCCTCAGCATGGCAGTGACCTACTTCCAGCACCAGCTGCGCAACACGCCCGCCGGGAAGGAAGCGCTGGACTACCTGCACGGGCGCAAACTGACTGACGAAACCATCAACACTTTTTCTCTGGGCTATGCCCCTGATTCTTGGGATGCCCTGGCGAATTACATGAAAAGCCGGGAGATCACCGAAGAGGATCTGCTCAAAGCCGGCCTGGTTTCAGAACGGGACAGCGGCGGCATTTACGACCGCTTCCGCCACCGCCTGATCATCCCCATTCGAGACCACCGTGGCCGCATGGCGGGTTTTGGCGGACGCGTCCTGAACCCCGATGATGTCCCCAAATATCTTAACTCACCTAAAACGGAAATTTTTGATAAAGGCCGCCTGCTCTACGGGCTGGACATGGTCCGGCGCGAGATCCGCGCCAAAGATCAGGTGGTGATCGTGGAAGGCTACCTGGATGTGATCGGTCCCTTCCAGGCTGGGTTTAAAAACTGCGTCTCCCCCATGGGCACCGCCCTGACGGAAGACCAGTTCCGCCTGATCAAACGCTACTCGCGCAAGATCATCCTGGCCCTGGACCCCGATGCCGCCGGCCAAAAAGCGACCCTGCGCGGCCTGCAGACCGCCCGCGAGACCCTGGACCGTGAGGGAGATGTGGTCTTTGACGCCCGCGGCCTGATGCAGGTGGAGGGGCGCCTCAAAGCCGATATCCGCGTGACAACCCTCCCCGATGGGCTCGACCCCGACGAAATCGCCCTGGATGATCCGGAGCGCTGGGCAGAACTGGTGAATGCAGCCAAACCCGTGGTGATCCATGTCATGGAGACTCTGGCTGCCCGGAAAGATATTGAGGACCCCAAAACCAAAGAGGAAATCGCCAACCAGGTCTTGCCCCTGATCGAAGATGTGAAGGGCAGCGTTGAACGCGAGGCCTACCGTCAGCGCCTGGCGCGCCTGCTTAAAGTCGATGAACGCGCCCTGGTCCGTGGTTCATCCGGGCAGCCCCCACGCCGGCGGCGGCGCGCCTTCCACCCACGGGTCGAGCTGCCCCCCGCTGAACGGCCGACCCAGGCGGCCTCCCACCGACTGCTGGAGCAGCACTGCATCAAAGCCCTGTTGTTCGATCCCACATTGATCCATTTTATTGATCGGACCTTTCGGGGACATGAACTGGCCTGCCTTCACCAGGACGATTTCACACAAACCGACTTCCGCGAGATCTTTCGGTGGATCAGGCAGGCCCTGGACCAGGACGCCGAGAACCCGGTGAATTTTGTTCGCCAACGCATCCCGGAAGAAATGGCCGAAGAACTGCTCAACCTGACTGAAGTAGATGACTATCCAGACTGGCGCTTTCAGCCCAATGCGCCGATCCTGGAATCCCTTTTGAAAATGTTCATTCGCCTGCGCCGCCTCCGCATTGATGAAAGCCTGGACCAACTGGTCTTCCTGCAAACCCAGGAAACAGGCGCTGAAGAAACCCCAGACCTGCAAAAAATTGCTGTGGATTACGTTAAAATGCGGGCTAAACTAGATCAGGCACTGCAGCGTAATGTTTCCCAGGGCAAGTAAGTTCTCTCATGCAAACATCCAAAGCACGATTGGCTTAAAACCTGCATCCATGATAAAAATACCGTCGATTTTAACATCACACGCATTGGAACCAGATCATGTCGAAGCCGACAAACGAGCCTAACGAACAGGAAGATCAAGCACAGGAAGCGGAAGAAACCACCGAGCGGGTTTCACCCGCCATCCCGGCCATCCTGTCCTTTGCAGACGACCCGGTCAAGCTCTATTTACGCGAGATTGGACGGATCGAGCTCCTGAATTCGGACCATGAATTCTGGCTTGCCGCTCGCATGAAAGCACAGAACGAAATTAAACGATACCGCAAGACTCTCAACACTGAGGTTGAGGGATCGCAGCTCCTCCTAACACATTGTGAAGAGATGTGCACAATATGTGATGACCTCCACCGCTCAGCAAAGAAATCAAAAACCAACCTCCCCGATCTGACCCTGACGCTGAGCGAAGCCCAGATGCTGCGCCAGGCCTGGCGGATTAACCAGCCCTCCTACCTGCGATCATTCCTGGAAAACGAATATTGGGAAAAGCAGAAAAAAACCCAGGAACTGGTCAAGACCATTTTCAATGTTTACCTTTGCCTTTATTCACTCCCCTCAGAACTGGCGATAGCCCTGCTGGCGCATCTTCAAGAAGACCCGCACCTCCCCGATTCTCGGTTCTTTAAAAAACACCTGCCGGAGGAAAACGCCCTCAAGGCCAATTACCAGGATGTCGAACGCCTCAGCGAAGAAGCCAATCAGGCCTTGATCCGAGCCAACCTACGCCTGGTGGTCAGCGTGGCCAAGCGTTACATGAACCGGGGAATCTCATTTTTAGACCTGATCCAGGAAGGGAACATGGGGCTGCTGCGAGCGGTCGAAAAATTTGACCCAACCCTGGGCTACAAATTCAGCACTTACGCCACCTGGTGGATCCGGCAGTCCATCAGCCGGCATATCGCAGAGAACGCCCGCACAATCCGGATTCCCGTTCATATGTTCGAATCCATCTCACGGGTGATTCGTATCCAACGGTCCCTGACCCAACAACTGAGCCGTGAACCTACCCTGGAAGAAATTGCGCTCGAATCTGAATTCATTGATGACAGCATTGTTGATAAAATCCGCCAGGCCCTGAAAAACAAGACCCCCCTGGAACCGGAACTGGCTGACGCCTGGGAAGAAGCAACCCGAAAAATTCAGAACGTCCTTAAAGTCGCTGAGGAACCGATCTCCCTTGAACTGCCGATTGGGGATGAAGATAACAGCACCCTGGCTGATTTTATTGAAGATCAGGAGGCCTCCGCACCCATGGAATCTGCAGCCAGGGAAATCCTTGTTGACCAGGTGCGGGCTTCGCTGAATGTATTAAGCGAACGGGAACGCCAGGTGCTGGAACTGCGTTTCGGCCTGGTGGACGGAAAAGACCACACGCTGGAGGAGGTCAGCCAGCATTTTGATGTCACCCGAGAGCGGATCCGCCAGATCGAGGCCAAAGCCCTCCGGAAGCTGCGCCACCCCAGCCACAGCAGCGAATTGCGCGAATTCTTGTCTTGACCCCTCAAGGAAATCCCCCCATGAAAAAACCTCAAGATCGCCCTTACGAACTGTCCCGAGAGGGCAACCGGGCGCTGTGGGATGAGATCACCCCCGTCCATCTGCGATCCTACGGCGTTGAGCGCTTCCTGGCTGGGGAACGTTGGCTGCCTGAACAGATCTTAACAGAAATTGGTCCGGTCAAGGAGCTCTCCCTGCTGCACCTGCAGTGCCATTTTGGTCTCGACACCCTGGCCTGGGCTCGGCAGGGCGCAATCGTGACCGGAGTGGACTTCTCACCCATCGCCATTGATGCCGCCCTGGAGCTGTCAGACCGGGCCGAAATCCCCGCTCGCTTCATCTGCTCTGACATCTACGAACTGCCCGAAAAACTGGATGAAACTTTCGACATCGTTTTTACCTCAATTGGCGTGTTGTGCTGGTTGAAAGACCTGGATCGCTGGGCCCAGATCATCGCCCGGTACCTTAAACCCGGCGGGGTCTTTTACATCCTGGACGGCCACCCGCTCTTGTATACCTTTGATGACGAAGGCCGCTGGCAGTTTATAGTCTCATATTTCCACCATGACGAACCATACATTTGGGATGAAGGCGACCCAGATTACATGGATCCAAATTACATCCCTAAGCACCCCAGCTACGAGTGGCAGTGGTCGGTCAGCGATATCATCAATGCCGTCCTGAAAGCCGGCCTAAGACTGGAATTCTTCAACGAGTTCGAAGCAATCAGCGACCCGGTTTACCCTGAGATGACCCAGCGGGAGGACGGGCTGTACACCTTTGAGGGTATGCCTGTGCCGCTGCCGATCCTCTTTTCCCTCAAAGCTCGGCGCGAGGCCTGAACCCATGCCTGAAGGCCAAGGGCTTTACGAACGCATCTACGATCTAGTTCGCCGGATCCCCCCCGGTAAAGTGACCACCTACGGGCGGATCGCTGAACTGGTGGGCGGGTGCACGGCGCGCATGGTCGGTTATGCCATGGCAGCCCTGAAAAGCGGCCAGGCGCCCGATGTCCCCTGGCAGCGCGTGATCAACGCCCAGGGAAAGATCTCTGTGCACGGGGACGGCTTTGGCAACGCCCTCCAGCGGTTGAAGCTGGAAGAGGAAGGGATTGTGTTTGATGCACAGGATCGGGTTGATTTTGCCCACTTCGGATGGTCGGGTCCCGATGAACCCTATTAAAGGTTCCCACAAAAACAAGATACACTTAAACAAAAGACAATCAGTCTCTGGAGGTGCGTAATTGCCGATGATTGAAAACCATCCAATAGAGATCATTTTATATGTGCAGAACATGAACAGCGAAGTGCGCTTCTATCGCGATGTACTGGGATTATCCATCCAATACCCGCAAGGCCTGGAAGATTATTCCGATCAAATGTGGGTTGAATTTGACCTGGGCGCGGCCACCCTGGCGCTCCACGGCGGGGCGGAGGAGATGCCCGACGCGCTGCACGAACTTGTCTTCCATGTGAAGAACGTGGCCCGTGCCCGGGAGATGCTCATCGCAGCAGGAACCCCAATGGGCGAGATCCGCGATTTGGAAGACGGCTCCCCCATCGCCGAAGGCCGCGACCCCGCCGGCCACCGGTTTTCGATCCGAGCATAAGAACAATATTTATTGGAGACACCATTGCCCGACGTCAAACAAATCTATCAAAGCTTGGCAGACCGCTACGAAGCCCTCGTCAGCCGGGAAGACTTTCAGGAAAACCTGCTGCCCGCCATCTTAAGGATCAGCGACCTGCAAGGGAAGGACGTGATCGAGTTGGGTGCGGGCACCGGGCGGCTGACCCGCCTGATCGCCCCCCTGGCCGGGACCTTGACGGCCGCCGATCTGTCGATGCATATGCTGTCCCATGGAAAGCAGCGGTTGGGGGGCCAATATCATTGTTCGCTCAACCTGGCAAACCACCTGGCCCTGCCCTACCCGGCAGATTCCGCCGATATTCTGATCGCCGGTTGGAGCTTCTGCTACGCAGCCATTGACGCCGGTGAAGCCTGGCAGGCCTCGCTCGAGAAAGCCTTGGGGGAAGCGGTCCGAGTGCTGCGCCCAGGCGGAAAGCTGATCCTGATCGAGTCCCTCGGCACGGGTTTTGAACAGCCAAGCACACCGGCAGTTCTGATCGATTATATAAATTATCTAGAGAATCACGGCTTTGAGTCCACCTGGATCCGCACGGATTACTGCTTTAAATCTTTGGAAGAGGCGGAAAATTTAACCACCTTCTTCTTTGGTGAAGATCCCCTGCCAATGTCGGAAACCGAAATGGGCGTGATCGTCCCCGAATGCACCGGGTTGTGGTCGAAAGACTTTTAACCTACGCACGATAATAAATCGTCACTTGCACCTCCCGAAAAACGGCAGCACGTGATCTACAAAAAACTAACTTTCCTGATAAATCCTGTCAACGTAAATCAGGACAGGTCACGTCTCACCATTCACCATTCCCCATTCACTATTCACTATTCACCATTCACTATTCACCCAAATCCTAATCCCTGCTCACCTAATACCTAATTTCCTAAGAGACCAATCCATTCCGCCTTAGCGCTGTCTCCAGGATCATATTGACCAAGGCCGTATGGTCCACCCCCTCTGCGGCGGCTTCAATCACGATGTCGGAAATCCCAGGGGACAGCCCCGGCAGGGGGTTGATCTCCAGGATATAGGGCTTCCAATCTTCATGCGCATTTAAGCGAAAATCCACTCGAGCCACATCCAGCGCGCCGGTCACGCGGAACACCGCCGCCGCCAGCCAATTGAGCTCGTCCACCATATCCTCATCCAGCGGGGCGGGACAGATGTAATTCAATTGGTCAGCCAGCGCGACCTTTAACCGGTTGGCATACACGGCATCCGTCTCTAAATACGGCGTCAGGTCCACCTCCATGGGTGGGAAGAAACGCAGCCCAGATTGGATGCGCGGCAGGTTTTCATCATGCGGCAGGCGGCGCGCCACCGGCCCGACCAGGTTACCCACCATCCCAACCGTCACCTCACGGCCTTCAATGAAGGTCTCCACCAGGGCAGCCTGCTTGTAGCGGTTGATGATCAGCGCCACCTGCTCCCGCAGTTCCAGCTCGTTGCGGACGATCGACCTCGCCGTGACCCCCATCCCGGTCCCCTCCCGGCCGGGTTTGACGAACAGTGGGAACTGCATTTTTTCATCCAGCGGCTCGTCCACCCGTTCAATGGTTTGGAAATCAGGGGTGGGCAGGTCATGGTAGGTCAGCACCCGCTTGGTCATGGGTTTGTCCAGGCCTAACGCCAGGCACAGCACCTTCGACCCGGTATAAGGGATCAGCAGTTTTTCCAAAATCGCCGGGACCTGGGCCTCCCGCGCATCCCCGAAATGGCTCTCGCAGATGTTGAAGCAGATATCCGGCTTAAATTTCCGCACCGTATCAACGATGGTGATATCGCCCTCCAAAAATTCGCAGGTATGTCCCCCCGCCCGGATGGCGCCCAGCAGCGCCTGGATTGTCTTTTCACTGTCCAGGTCGTCCCACTGGTCTTCGGGCATGTCCTCCCAGCGCGGGGCGTTGGATTTCAAATTCGCCAGCAAAGCCACCTTAAATGATTTCATCTGTGTCAGATTCTCCTATAAAGGGAAGATTGATGATTAATTAGTAACTGCTCAGGCTTTATCAGTTTCCATTATTGTTTCTCAGAACTTAGCAGTATTTTAAAGCCTTCTCCTTGAGGAAAAGGTGGCGCACAGCGCCGGATGAGGTGTTATGGAATAATCGTGATTAATAATTGCTCTGATTAGAAAATTCCACCTCATCAGTCCGCTTCGCGGACAGCTTCCCCTCCAGAGGAAGCCTTAATCTCTCTCTCTCGGATAAGCACTCCTGATTAGGCCTGAGTAATAAAATTAATTATATCATTTTGGTCTGGAGTGAAGTGCAGCAAGAGATCAATTTTTTCTAGATCAACTTCTGTACGTTTTATCCGTAATTTAACAATTACCCTGAGATGGAATCGTAGAGACGCCCTGCCGGGCGTCTCATTAATTCAATTTCGATTAATTTTCATTGAGCCTTAGCAACGCTGCCTGCAACCTTGCACCGTTTCTCTCGTAGTAGAAAACCCCGGATCAGGCTTCCCCCTCCAAAACCGACGCTCGCACCAGGCGGTCCTCCTCAGCATGGGCCACGCGCGTCCCCTCTTCCTCATCCACCCGAGAAAGCAAATACCCGCCCACAATAAAGAAAACGATCAGCGAAACGATCGAGAGGCGGCTGCCGCCCATCACCGTGCTGACCACGCCGAACAAAAACGGGCCGAAGCTCCCGGCAACCTTTTCGCTCACGCTGAAAAAGCTGTAAAACTCAGCCGACTGGCTCTTGGGAAGCATCCGGCTGAACAGCGAGCGGGAGAGGGCCTGGCTGCCGCCCTGGACCGTTGCCACGCCGAAGCCCAGGATCCAGAAGTGGAGCTCCTGGGTCATGAAGTAGCCGCCGATGGC
>CAZLEK010000114.1:0-8098 GCA_964558525.1 uncultured Candidatus Brevefilum sp. | reverse complement strand
GAGGACGTCTGCGAGAGCGTAAAGCCTGGATGAGATATCATCACCCTTCGGATAAAAAGAATTTCAATCATAACTTTTCCTGGAGATCTGGCGATTGCCCTGCTCTAAGCACCTTTTAACTTGCCGCCGCGCATCCCTGATGATATGATTTGATTGGTCGGAGGCATTTTGAAGTTGTTAAGCGACACAAAACGGATTCGTTATATCTTGACGGTTGTGATCTTGATCACCATTCCCTGTTATTGTTTGGGAGGGGTGGTCTTACGTATGAATCGCACGCAGCCTGAGACGCCAACGCCGACTGTCACGCAGACAGTCACCCGTACGCCCACCATCACGCTGACCCCTTTCATTACGCTTACGCCCACGATGACTGCGACAGTCACACAAACCAGCACCCAGACCCAAACTGCGACCCC
The DNA here is from genome assembly GCA_964558525.1 of uncultured Candidatus Brevefilum sp. Classification (GTDB taxonomy): domain Bacteria; phylum Chloroflexota; class Anaerolineae; order Anaerolineales; family Anaerolineaceae; genus Brevifilum. Next base: position 7,679 of record CAZLEK010000114.1, on the reverse strand, counting down.
AACCAACACCGCCACAGAGACCGCTGAACCCACTGAAACCCCAACCGCAACCGATACCATCACACCAACCATCACAGAGACCAGCGTACCCCCCACAGCCACCCAAACCGAAACGGCTACAGTGACGCACACGCCTAGTGTGAGTCCCACTGAAACCGAAACACCCTGAAACTGATTCAAAGAGGATTTTGTGAGTTATGACTGAACTGATACCTTTGCTAAAAGAGATGCTTTCAGCGCCGGGTTTGTCTGGTTTTGAGAGCCCGATTCGGGCGATCATCCAGAACGCCTGGGCGCCCTTGACTGACGAACTGACGGTCAGCAAGATTGGCAGCCTGCATGGGCTGAAGAAGGGACAGGGGAGCGATCCCCGGAAGCGAGTTTTGATCTCGGCCCATATGGACGCCATCGGCATGATGGTCACCGGTATCCAGGATGGTTTGATCCGCATCACCGAAATCGGCGGCATTGACCACCGCATCCTGCCCGGCCAGCCGGTCACGGTTCACGGCCGGAAGGATCTGCCGGGCCTGGTTGTGCAGCCGCCAAAACACTTGCTCCCGGATTCGGCGGGCGATGGACCCGTGGAGATGAAATACCTGCTGGTCGATGTTGGCCTGCGCGCCAAAGAAGTGGCGCAGGCTGTCCGGGTGGGTGATACGGTCTCTTACGCCCAGGAGCCGCTGGAATTGACCGGTGAAGCCCTGGCGGGGCATACGCTTGACAACCGGGTTTCCGTGGCCGCAGTAACCCTGTGCCTTGAGGCGCTGCAAAACCGAAGACACGATTGGGATGTGTGGGCGGTTGCTTCTGCCCAAGAAGAGGAAACCCTGGGTGGGGCTTTCACCTCGCCTTTTGACATTCGGCCGGATCTGGGGATCGTGATCGATGTGTGTTTTGCCAAAGGCCCGGGATCCAATGATTGGCGCAGCCTGCCCTTTGGCGAAGGTGTCGGGTTGGGCTACGGTCCAAACATCCATCCTGCCTTGTATCAAGCTTTTGAAGCTCAAGCTAAATCCTTGGAAATCCCTTACCATCAAGATCTGATGCCCAAGATGTCGGGGACGGACGCGATGGCTGTGCAGGTGGTGGCAGAAGGCATCCCCTGCGCGGTCTTGGGCATCCCGCTGCGCTACATGCATACGCCGGTGGAGACCGTTTCACTGAAAGATATTCGACGCGCCGGGCGTTTGATGGCCGAATTCATTGCCGATCTGACGCCGGATGTTTTAAACCAAATCAAATGGGAAGAGTAAGCCATGACGAAAAGACCAGAACCTGCAGAAGATTATCACCCTCAAATCGGCCCCTCGCAGATCCAACTGCTGGAAAAGTTGTGTAATGCCACCGCCATCTCTGGAGATGAGCACGAAGTCCGGCAAATTGTGCTCGAATCCATCAAATTAATTGCCGACGAGGTGAAAGTGGATGCCCTTGGCAATGTCCTGGCGACAAAATTTGGCCGCAGCCCAGCACGCCTCCGGGTGATGCTGGCTGCGCACATGGACGAGATCGGTTTTATGCTCGTTAAGAAACATGATGACAACTTGTTTGAGTTTGAGCGAGTCGGTGGGATTGATGAACGCCAGCTGCCAGGGAAAGCCGTTTTGGTTGGCAGGGAGCACCTGCCGGGTGTGATTGGCGCCAAACCAATCCATATGACCACAGCTGAGGAACGGAAGAACAAGATCGATGTGTCGAGCTTGCGGATTGACCTGGGGCCGGAGATCGGCGAAAAGGTCAAACCGGGTGACCGCGCTGCCTTTGCTACCCGGTTTACAGTTCTTGGGCCGAGCCTCCGGGCAAAAGCCCTTGATGACCGCCTGGGCGTGGCGACCCTGATCGAACTGATAAAACATGCACCGGATACTATTGACCTTCTGGCTGCTTTCACCGTCCAGGAGGAAGTTGGCCTACGCGGCGCCCGGGTGGCGGCCTATGCCTTTGACCCTGACATGGCCATCGCGGTTGACTCGACCCCGGCTTATGATCTGCCGCATTGGGATGAGGAAGATGAAAATGTGCACTACAACACCCGGTTGGATGCGGGGCCGGCGATTTATGTGATGGACCGAGCCACCATCCCGGACCGGCGGCTGGTGAATTGGCTTAAAGAAACCGCGGAGGCCGAAGGGATCCCCTACCAATACCGGCAGCCCGGCGGTGGGGGTACGGACGCAGGTGTGATCCATAAGACGCGCAGCGGGATCCCCAGTGTTTCGGTCTCTGTGCCTTCACGTTATGCGCATTCAGCAGCAGGGATCGCACGTTTGGACGATTGGTCCAATACGCTGCGGCTGCTGACCACCGCCCTGGCTCGGGTGACGCCCCAACTGCTGGCGGGTGAACGGCGTGATTAATTTGAGACTTAGGAAAACTTTTTATGACATACAATCAGGAGCGCTTTGATGAAATCGATAATCCGAAAATTGGTTGAAACTCCCGGACCTTCCGGGTTTGAGTATCAGATCCGTGACGTCATTAAGGAGCTGATTGGCGATTCAGCTGATGAAATCAGGGTGGATGCCCTGGGTTCGTTGATCGCTCGCAAAGGCGCCAAATCTGATCAGGGTTTACGCGTGATGATCTCCGCCCACATTGATGAAATTGGGCTGATGGTGACCCATATTGACAAGAACGGCTTTGTCCGCTTTACAAATATTGGCGGCGTGAATCCGCTGACCTGTTATGGTGGAAGGGTCCTGTTTATGGATGGTACGCGCGGCGTGATTGGGATGGATGGGTTGGAACGCGGTAAAACCCCCAAACTTTCCGACCTGTTTATTGATGTTGGCGCGTCCAGCGTGGAAGACTGCCCGGTGAAGGTCGGTGATGTGTGCGGTTTTGAGCGCCCCTTCCTGGATTTGGGAAAGCGCCTGGTGGCGAAATCGATGGACGACCGGATTGCAGCGGCGATTGCCATTGAAGCCCTAAAGCGTCTGGAAAGCACACCGCATGAAATCCATTTTGTGTTCAGCACCCAGGAAGAGGTTGGGTTGCGCGGGGCCACCACGGCTGCCTTTGGGATTGATCCTGAGGTTGGCTTTGCAGTGGATGTCACCCGCAGCGGCGACACGCCCCGGCTCAGCACAAAGATGGCCACCGCGTTGGGCGACGGTCCGGCAATCAAAGTTCGTGATTCCAGCTTCATTGCGGATCCAAGGCTGGTGGATTGGATGGTTAAAACCGCGCAAGAGGCGGCGATCCCGTACCAGCTTGAGGTTCTGGAAGCCGGGGGTACGGATGGGCGGGCGATTCAATTAACCCGCGCCGGCGTACCAGCTGGCTGTGTGTCCATTGCCTGCCGCTATATCCATTCGCCTTCAGAGATGGTAGACTCGGATGACGTAGAAAACTCGGTCAGGCTGCTGGTTGAATTGCTGAGCCGGCCGATTTCCCTGTAATTCATCATCTGAAAGGACTCAAGGCGCGTCTTGAAAAAGATCATCCGACTTCTGGCTATAGGTTTGATTTTTGGGCTGGCGCTTTCTGCCTGTGAAAGCCTCCCCTTTGACCTCCCCTGGCCTACGGCAGCAACGCCAACCATGACCACGCTGCCCGGTGAAGAAGACCTGACGACCACGCCCGAAGTGACGCCCACTGCCGAGGCCACACCGGAGCCAGTGCTGGACCTGGTTGTGTGGGTTCCCCCGCAAATGGACCCCGGGCTTGAGACGGAAGCCAGCCGGATCTTCGCCAACCGGTTGCAGTTGTTTTCTGACCTGAACAATGGCATTGAGATCATCGTGCGGGTCAAAGCTGCCAGCGGCCCCGGCGGGCTGTTGGACGCCCTCACGGCAACCAGCGCGGCCGCGCCGGATGCGCTGCCGGATGTGATCGCCCTCACCAGGCCAGACCTGGAAACAGCCGCCTTGAAAGACCTGATTTTCCCGCTTGATGGGATGACCGAGGTTCCCGATGACACAGACTGGTTCAGCTTCACCCGGGAGATGGCTCTCTTGCAAGGCGGGACTTTTGGTCTGCCCTTTGCCGCTGATTCGCTGGCTTTGATCTACCGACCGTCTGCCTTTGAGGAATTCCCGGGTACCTGGCCTGCCCTGCTGGAGACGGGGGTTCCTTTGGCCTTTCCTTCTGACAGCGACCAGGCCTTGTTCCCGCTGTCGCTGTACCTGGCTGAAGGCGGTCAGATCCAGGACACCCAGCGCCGTCCCATGCTCGAGGTGGACCCCCTGACGGAGGTTTTCCGCCTTCTGCAGGAAGGGCGCGACTCAGGGGTTTTTTCAGAGGCGCTCATACAATATCAAACGACCGGGCAGGTTTGGACAGCGTTTCGAGATGGTCAGACGGATCTGGCTGTTACCTGGCTCTCAAACTATTTACAGGAGGGGCCGGCGGATGCTGAACTGTCCCCGCTGCTGTCGATCTCCAACGGCGCGGTGTCAATGGGCAGCGGTTTGGCCTGGGCAGTTGCCGCCCCCCAAGAAAACCGGCAGGCCCTGGCTGTTGATCTGGCTGAGTTCCTGGTGCAGCCCGATTTTTTGGCGGAATGGAGCATGGCAGCCGGGTATTTGCCTGCCAGGCCGTCGGCCTTGGAGGCCTGGCAGAACCAGAGCCTTAAGTCAACCCTTAATCAGGTTGCATTGATGACCCAGCTGCGTCCGTCCAACGATGTTCTCAGCACGATCGGTCCGATCCTGCGCGAGGGCGTTGGACAGATCCTGCAGGGTGTGGTGGACCCCGCCCAGGCAGCCCAGGTGGCCGTTGAGAGCCTGGAAGGGCAGTAGAATGCACCCAAGTAGGCAGAATAAACAAACCAACCTGCGCAAATCCAAGCTAGGATGGATCTTGATTGGCCTGGTTTTGGGGGTTTTGGTCCTCTCGATCCTGGCATTTTTCAGCCCAGTTTCACAGGGATGGCAGGAAACCACCCCTACGCCAACTGCTTATGAGCTGACACCGACCAACGAAACCGAGGCGCCGCCCCCTACACCGGAAGAGATCGGATATACGGACGGGATCATTTTTATGAGTACGCTGTTGATCTTGATCTTGTTGATCGGCACCCTCCGTGAAATACTGCGTCGAAAAGGGCGTTGATCCCGTCAGAAGAATCCGGAGGAAAGAATGGATGATCGCTTAACCGAATTCACACACAATCGAAAACAAATGAATGAGCGCATCGCCGGCATCGATCACCTGGGGATCAAACGCTTTTTTAACCTGGATGAAAAAGCCTATCAGGACGGCGCCCTGGACGCCCGTACCAAGGAGCTGTTAGGCCTGGCGGCCTCGATGGTCCTGCGCTGTAATGACTGCATTGATTATCACATCATCCAGTGCGTGGATGCGGGTTGGTCGGATGAAGAACTGTATGACGCCTTCAATATCGGCCTGGTTGTGGGCGGGAGTATCGTCATTCCCCACCTGCGCCATGCGGTGGAGACCCTGGATCTGTACCGGGCGCGCAAAGCAGCGGAAGAACTCAGCGGTCAATAACAGTAAAGATTAGCAAATGTGTTTGTGTTGTTAGGTTTGCCATAAGGATACAATCCTCAAGAGGCCACGCTAAGGCGGCCCTCCTTACACCCATCCCATCCTTGCGAAACAATTCCCCAATTTAAACTCATGACTGGTTGAGAGGCTTTTTCTTTAATTTAAGGCTCTCTTCGCCATTCGAGGCCTCAAATGCTGAAATCGGAACCGATCCAGTGGCCTTCATCATTGGTCTCAATGTGCCCAAACTCGTGGACGTGGATTTCATCTTCCACGCGGTCCAGGCGGGCCATGACCTGCCGCAGGGCTTCGCCCAGCGTATCTGGCAGCCGGTCGTGATGGAGATCAACTTCATCTTCAGGCTGCTCTGAACTGCGGCGCACCACCTGGCCGGGGATGCCGACCACCACAGAGTTGGGCGGGACCGGCTTGACGACTACGGCGTTGGCGCCCACCCGGCTGCCGCTGCCGATCTCAATTGCTCCAAGGATCTTTGCGCCGGCGCCCACAACCACCTTGCTGCCCAGGGTGGGATGGCGTTTGCCCTTTTCCAGGCTGACGCCGCCCAAGGTGACCTGGTGGTAAAAGGTGACATCGTCGCCGATTTCAGAAGTCTCGCCGATGACCACCCCCATGCCGTGATCAATGAAGAACCGCCGCCCGATTTGCGCGCCTGGGTGGATCTCCACCCCGGTCAGCCAGCGGGCGCCTTGCGAGAGCCAGCGCGCCGGGAAGTAAAGCTGGTGGGCCCACAGCCAGTGTGCGATCCGGTAGAGCCAGATGGCATGCAGGCCTGCGTAGTTGAACAACACTTCAAACCAGTTGCGCGCGGCTGGGTCCCGGTTCAGGGCGCAGCAGATATCCTCTTTGATCATTTCCAGCAGGCCGATTGGCTGACTGTCCTGGCTGCAGCCGCTTTCTGACCGTTCCAGCGTTGATGTGCTTTCCATGGGTTTTCTCACTTGGTTCCTTCTCGCAGGTCATCAAAAAGGGGTGTGCTCAGGTAGCGCTCTGCAAAAGAGGGGATGATCGCCACGATCAGTTTCCCTTTGTTTTCCGGGCGTTTGGCCGCCTGGAGGGCGGCCCAGGTTGCCGCTCCGGAGGAGATGCCCACCGGGAGGCCCTCTTCCGTTGCCAGACGGCGGGCGGTTTCAAAGGCATTTTCACCTGTGACATGGATGATCTCATCGTAAATCTCGGTGTTGAGCACCTCCGGGATGAAGCCGGCGCCGATTCCCATGATGGGATGGGGGCCTTTTTCGCCGCCAGCGAGGACGGGCGAGGCATCCGGTTCCACGGCGATCACCTGGATCTCTGGATTGAGAGATTTTAGTCCCTCGCCGGTCCCGGTGATGGTGCCGCCCGTGCCCACGCCAGCCACGAGGATGTCCACTTTGCCGTCGGTATCGCGCCAGATCTCTTTAGCGGTGGTCTGGCGGTGGATCTCCGGGTTGGCCGGGTTGGCAAACTGGTTAGGCAGGAAATAACGCGGGTCAGAATTGACGAGCTCGTTGGCTTTGGCGATGGCCCCGTTCATCCCGTCATCAGCAGGGGTCAGGATCAATTCCGCGCCCAGGACCTTCATCATCATCTTGCGTTCGTAACTGACCTTTTCCGGCATGATGATCACACATTTATAACCGCGGGCAGCCGCGGCAAAGGCCAGGCCGATGCCGGTATTGCCGCTGGTCGGCTCGACGATGATGCTGTTGGGGGTCAGCAGCCCTGCATCTTCGGCAGCGTTGATCATGGCCACGCCGATGCGGTCCTTGACGCTGTGGGCGGGGTTGAAATATTCGAGCTTAAGGGCGATCTCTGCGAGGCCATCAGCGTTCAGGCGGTTGAGGCGGACGAGGGGGGTGTTGCCGATCAATTCTGTGATGTTGTTATAAATTTTCATTTTCTTTCTCCTGCAGATAAGTTCCATTTTCTTATGTTAAGGGTACGCGAGAGGGCGGTTAAAACACAAAGCCAGTCCGATCAAAGAAAAAGGCAGCGACTGCCCGCACCGCAAGCGCTTGGTGACTGCGGGGCTGTCCGCCGCCTGGATCGACTGGCTGGTTTGGATGTTCCAGTTAGAGCGCCTAGGCGGTGACTAGCAACCCCGCCTCAGACATAAGCAGATTAAAATCATCAAGATGCTCCAAATTTTTTTAATTAGACAATTTCAATCATCATTATATGGCTAATCGCGATGGAGTCAAGCTTGGGTAGAGGTATTAGGT
>CAZLEK010000113.1:0-8129 GCA_964558525.1 uncultured Candidatus Brevefilum sp. | reverse complement strand
AGGAATTGTCGCAGATGAACCAGTTCGCCCGGGAAGGCGATATCAACCTCTGGTCCGCGTCCAGCGATCACGGCTAGAAACGCCATCAAAGCCCAGGATAAGCCAGGCGCACGCGATCAGAGCTCTTGGTAATAATTGACGATAGGCAGCGGGATGTATCCCGCCCGCTCATAAACGCGGCGCGCTGGCGCATGTGAAGGGTCGCCCCCGGTGCTGACCATGGCCACTTCCATCCCCGCTTTTCGCATCTTCTCCAGGACAAAAGCATTCAGCCTGGCCCCTACGCCCTGGTTTTGATACGCGGGATGTACAGCCAGGAAATGCACCTCACCGATTTTAGTCTTTCTATCCAGCTTGAGTGTGATCAACCCAACGACAACCCGATCTATTTCCGCCACCCACATAAGGATACCCCCATCATCAAAAGCATCTTCTACGATTTTGCGCTGCGTATCCTGCCAATTGGGATAGATTGCTGAGAAAATCTCTCCGCCCAGGATTTGTCTAAAAGACTCAAAGATGGGTTCAAATGCCATCAAAGTTAGATCGATCATTGGAACCAGGTCTTTTTCACTGGCGAACCGAATCATCATAGCCATAAAACACCTTCCTTCTTATCTACACAGCAGAGGGCGCCATCTAACCTGACAGGCGAGATCCTAAACCGTATGGACGGCCAGCCTAAAGGTCCTTGGTCATATACATGCGCTGAAAACCAGACGGGAAGTCTGTCAGTTCTCCAAAAACCTTATAACCATGCTTTTTGTAGAATCCGGGCGCCTGGAAGCTGAAGGTGTCCAGGTGGACATGCTGGGCGCCCTCGACGCGTGCTTCCGCTTCGATCTGGTCCAAAAGCCGCCCCCCAAGGCCCTGCCCCCGCAAATCCTCGCGGACCCACATCAAATCCAGGGAGAGCCAGTTCCAATAGACCACACCAATCGCGCCGGCCAGGATTTGGCCGTCCGGATCCTTTACCACATAACACAACCGCTTTGCGTTGTCGTCCCCTGCCTGCTGAGTGTTATAGTCCGTCAGCGCACCGCCAATTTCCTCCCAGGCGGGTGACGCCAATTTTTCGATCTTATAGGGTGATTGCATCATCAATTCCTGTCAAAAAAGTGAGCTCTAAAAACATCAAATCCTGCTCTCCATTTTACATTATTACACCGATTATCTGAGCCTGGATATTTCTTAAACGGCGTTAAATTTAGGTTTATCAAAATTCCCATATCAGGGTAAAATAACTTATGGGCAGCGAATCGCTGGGGTTTCACCGCACTGTCCGACTATCGAATTCCAGGCTTTTTTACTTGAAAGGAGATAGGCATGCTAACCACTGTGCGCGACCTGTTGAAAATGAAGGGGGATGCCCTCTACTCGGTCTCACCCAACACATCCATCCTGGAAGCCATGCAGGTGATGGCGGAAAAAGATATCGGCAATCTGCTGGTCCTTGAGGGCGAAGAAATTCAAGGGATCATCTCCGAAAGGGATTTCGTCCGCCAGACCGCCAAAGCGGGCAGCTGCAACCTGCAGGCGCCCGTCAGCCAGATGATGACCCGTGAGGTGATCACCGTCGCCCCCGATCAGACCATTGAATTTTGTATGCAAACCATGACAGAGAAGCATATCCGCCACCTGCCCGTGGTAGCAAGTGACCGGATCTTGGGGCTGATCTCGATCGGCGATGTGATCAAGGGCATCATCACCAGCCAGGAATTTAAAATCGACCAACTGGAGAAATTCATCAGCGGCCCTGCTTATAATCGCTAAAGCCTTTCCTGCATCGATAAATCACATTGCTTGCACCGCTAAGGACCAGGGCTTTGATTTCGCGCCGTTGATGATCGCAGGATTTATTTTTTAATCACCGGCGCCAGGATCTCAATGACCGAATCGGGATCTGAGGGACCTTTAAAACGCGCATCATAGACCTGGATATCAAAGGGATAGGCCGGTGCATAATCCGACTCCTCAAACCAGGCGTAAACCTGCCTGAAAGCCTCGCCAAAGCCGCCGTCCTTGAAAGTGTACCTAAATTGAGCGTAGGTCCCGCCTGGGACGGATTTGGCAAATATCTCAAGGGGCAAAGGCTTGAGTTGCTCCACTTGAACGCCGACCAATGTAAAATGCCGTTTGGGGTCTGCATCGATTTGGATGTGAAGCTCATATCCCGTTTCAGCATCCACCTTTTGCGGGATCTCGGGTTCAAGGGCAATGAACCGTTCCCACAGCCCGGCGATATCAACATCAGATACGCTCTCCCCAGTCCCCACAATCCCCACCAGGGTCATCTCAGAACGGGTCATGATTTCGGGTCTCAACACGAAACGCCTCATTTTCTCTAATTTTCAGAAAAAATCACATTGGAACATCAATTACAATCGGCTGGCATACATCCGCACCACGTCCAACCAGGCGGCATGTTGGGCTCGGGGAGCAAAGCCTGTTTCCCCAAAATTCATCCATTTTACTGGTGAGATCCCGCAGAACCCCAGCACGCCCTTGCACAGCACCCAGTCCAGGGCATTGTGATATTCCTCCCGGTGCTGCATATCCGGGACGCCCGTCGTGGTCAGCACGCTGGCGCCCTGGATATGTCCCAGCATTGGTTCCGGCGCCTGCCCGGTCGTGAAGGCAAACCCGGGTGTGAAAACCTTATCCAGCCAGCCTTTCATCCGGGCTGGCATCACATTCCACCAGATTGGGAAGATCAAGACCAGGTGGTCAGCAGCGGCCAGCCGTGACTGGTAATCCTTTACCAAGGGATCCAGCACCACCCCCTCCCCATACCGGGCCAGTTCATCGGTGGAAAAAACCGGGTTGAATTCATCCTGATTAAGATCAATGAGATCCACAGTGTGCCCTGCTGAGTCCAAGCCTTCTTGAAAAGCCTTCAGCACGGCATAATTGAAACTTTGTTCCCAGGGATGGTCAATCACAATTAAAAAGTTCATCGATCAATCCTCCATGCGCTTTGTGAGATAAGTTTATCACGACTGATCGTTGGGTTAAAACCATCCTGGAAATTATCGCTAATAGGACAACTGCCTGAGATATGGATGAAAAAGGTTGTTTCATGTAAAATTTACTTGACATTTTGATAAGTTTATTGTACTATTTGTAATATATACCTTACATATCCAAGGAGTCAAAATGTCTTACACAGAAAAACGAACCCTGGCGCAGATGGCCATCACCAGCCTGGTCTTCGGCGCCTACTGCCTGGTAGCCTTCAACCGCCTCTCCCTTGAGAGCAGCCTGCGGCAGTGGGCAGTGATGATGCTGATTTTCATTGGGGTGATGGTCCTGGCCTCGATCGTCCTTCAGGTGGTGTTCCACATCTTCCTCTCGGTGGGCGTTGCCGCCCGAGAGGCCATCCGTGATCACAACGTGGATGAGGAAACCATTGGTGAAGCCGTTAAAGGTGAATTTATCGAGGACGAACGCGATAAACTGATCTCACTCAAGAGCCGCCAGGCGTCCTGCATTACCAGCGGGGTGGGTTTTTTCTTCGGGTTGATCTCGCTGCTGTTCGATGCCCCCCCAGCCTTGATGCTGAACATCATCTTCTCGGCCGCCTTCCTCGGGTCGGTCACGGAGGGCATCACCCACCTGGTGCTCACCCGTAAAGGGGTCTAGGCATGCCCAAAGAGATCATCATCCATAATCATCTGCGCGAGCTGCGCTTCTTTGCCGGTGAGATGACCCAGAAGGACCTGGCTCAAAAAGCCGGCGTCTCTCGCCAGACGATCATTGCCATCGAGGGCGGCAATTATAACCCTTCCCTTGAACTGGCCTTCAAAATTGCCGAGGTGTTTGAGGTACCCATCACAGAGGTTTTCACCTATGAAATCATGGGAGAGAAAAATGCAAGCGCATAAAAAAATAAACACCAGCGCTAAGATTGCCGGTGGTCTTTTTCTCCTGGCGACCGCATCCGGCGCGGCGGCTGCTGCTATCAGCCTGCCCCTGGAAGCAGCGCCTGATTTCCTCGCACAGTTCAATGCCCAAAGCCAGATGGTCAACCTGTCTGCCTTCCTGCAAATGCTGATGGCCTTCTCGTGTGCCGGGATCGGGTTGGCCTTGTACCCAATCATCAAAGCTTACGCAGAGAACTTGGCGCTGCCCGTCGCTGGTTTCCGCCTTCTCGAAAGCGCAACCCAGATACTGATTGCGGCAAGCGCCATCTTCACCCTGGCGCTCAGTCAAGCATCCGAAAATATCACAAATGTGGGCCGTATTGAAACAGTAGCCCGTTCCCTTCTGGTGACCGGGGGTTGGCTGGCGGACGGCCCTATGCTGTTGGCCTGGTGCACTGCTGCAATGATCTATTACGCGGTTTTTTACCGCCACCAACTTGTTCCGCGCTGGCTTTCCACTTGGGGCTTGGTGGGCATTGTCCTGACGGTCACCTTCAGCCTGATCACCAGTCTGGGTTTCCAAAGCGAGATCAGCTGGCTGCCCTTCGCTTTCAACATACCTATCGCCCTTCAGGAAATGGTCTTTGCGATATGGCTTATCATCAGGGGTGTCAATAGAACAGAAGAAATGACCCGGAGAAGGCCGGCAAAGACGCCCGTTTAAGCATTCACAATGAAACTAGCAGAACACGGTAACCACAGAACAACATTTTTTCAGCCATTGATGACCACTAGAGAAAAGGCTCAGGGCGATCGCAAAGTAAGAGGTAATGAAAAAAATTGGCTCCCCGCAACGAGGACGTTGCGGGGAAATGAGTAAGCAAGGCGTAAGTTTTATTTCAATAGAGATATTTTCAATAAAAGCTGGTGTTTTCTCGCCGACGAGGACGTCGGCGCGAGCGGAAAGTTGGGATGAGAACCCATCGATCACCCTTCGGATAAAAAGAATTTCAAGCATAACTTTTCGTGGGGATCTTGAGATTGCCCTGAGAAGAGGCTGTCTTCACGGACAGCCTGGTTGGTTTAAGATTAAAATGAACAACCCATTGCCAAAACAGCGGTGCAATGAGATCAAGAGCTAAAACCGGGTCAAACCCTCAGCACGCAGCGAAATCCCCTGGCCCCATAGTAAGATTCTGCGCCATTATGATAAACAAACACACGGCCGAAGCGCCGATCTCCGAAGATCGCGCCGCCCCGTTCCCGTACCGCAGAAGGTGTCTTCAGCCAGCTGGAGGTTTTGAGATCAAATTCACCCAGCTTCTGCAGCTCAAAATATTGGCCTTCCGTCAGCAGCGCCGCCCCCATGGCTTCCGCCATCCCAATGGCGCTGCCGGCGGGTTTATTTGATTTTCGCGACGCCCAGGCGGCCGGGTCGTAACACAGGCTCCGGCGCCCTTCCGGGCTTTCCGACGAGCAGTCAAAAAAGAGCAGCTCACCGGTTTCAGCATCCCGGCCGACCACATCCGGCTCGCCGCCGGTGCGTTCCATTTCATTCAGGGACCATAATTTTTCCGGTTGACCTGCAAGACGGTCTGCCGCTTCATCCCAATTTATATCAGGATGCCGCTCTGGGTGCGCCTCAAACCGAGTCTGTAGTCCTTGCAGAAGCGTTTTTGACTCTTCCATGGGTAATTTATTACGAGTATTTTTATCTTTTTTCATAGATTAATCCTACCCCAATCAAGTGGATTGGGATTCCCCAATCCATGCCATGTGATCGGCCAGGTGTTCTTTCATCCGCTGGATCACAGCCGGCATCACCCGCCGGTCCCCATTTGGTTGAAGCAGCTCATCCAAAGTAAAGGGCTTCCCAAAACTGATCTGCGGCCTCGCCTGGACAGAATCGGGCTTCACCAGCTGCCGGATGATCTGTAAAAATTCAGCCAGGCGGCGTTTATCCATGGCATCCTTTCGCAGACCCACCAGGGGATGTTTGTGAAACCGCGCCAGCAGGACGCCGCTGGCGATCGTTGGGACCACCTGCGTTTGCGGCGCTTTGCGAAACAGGATCTCCAGGCTGGAGGACCACTTCGCAAACACCCCATCATCCACTGCCTGGGACGCCGGGTCAGGCTCGATCAGACCCGAACCAAACTGCAGCAGGATTCCGCCCAGGCGGAGGTGTTCAACCGCGCTGCGGATCGCCAGCATGTTTTCTGAAGCCTCAGCGCTTACTGGGAAAAAATTGGGAGAGATATTGGGCAGCACCTGGTACAGCCTTGTTTTGGAGACGATCGCCTTGAGATCCCTCCGGGGGATCAGGCTGCCGATGGCCATCGAATCATACGCGCCCGGATGATTGGAGAGCACAATTGCCGGACCCTCCATCGGAATGTTCTCCCGTCCCTTGGTTTGGATCTGGACGTCCAACTGGTCCAGCATTTTCTGGCAGCCAGCCGGCGGCCCCGAGAGGCCGACGGCGTCATCCACCGCCGCCATGAAACGCGCAAAAACCCGTGTTGGGCGGCTGAAAGCCCACCCCAAACCGCGCCGGAGGAGGCCGCGGCGCCTCAGTCCCAGGGCGAAGAAGATCTCATCGGTGATCGCTGATTGGATATCACGCACTGATGCTGTTATGGTCATGGGACAATTATAATCAAAAAAGTCCGTTTTTTCGGTAAACCCTCTACTTACACCGGGCAATCGCAAGATCCCCACGTAAAGTTATGCTTAAAATTCTCTTTATCCAAAGGGTGAGCGATGGGTTCTCATCCCATCTTTCTGCTCTCGCCGACGTCCCCGTCGGCGAAAAAACGCCAGCATTTCATGCATATTTTCCTATTGAAATCATATTTTCGCCTTCCTTCCTCGTTTCCCCGCAACGAGGACGTTGCGGGGAGCTGATTTTTTTCAATACCGCTTACTTTGCGATTGCCTGAATCCGGCAGCCTGATCTGCATGACGAAAACTGATTGTGATAAGATAGAGATGTATTTATAAGTCATTTTGGCATCCATTCAACAAAAGGCAACTTAAAACAATGGCTGACATAAACGAGATCAATTTCCGCATCCTGACCTATGAGGTGAACGCTGGCATCTATGTCACCGACCCCAAGGGCAATTTCATCTATGCCAATCTCGCCCTGGCGGACATCTTTGAGGTTGAGCACCCGAGGGACATCGTCGGAAAGAATTTCAGGGATTTTATTTCACCCGGAAACGCAAACGCTTTTATGGATCAGTTCCGGAAATCGATGACCTCCGGACCAAAGCCAAAATTCATCACATCCCAGATCACCCTGCAGGACGGCAAGCCAAAGTATATCGAGGTCAATGCCATGCCCTGGGTTAAAAACCGCACCCTGGCAGGCAACCAGGGCGTGGTCCACGACATCACCCGGTATGTGCAGGTCGTCAATAAAACCATGCAATCCAGAACCCATGACCCCGTGACCGGGATCTACAACCGCACTTTTTTTGAGGCGGAAATGAAGCGATTGGAACGCGGCCGGCAGTTTCCGATCAGCGCGATTGTGATCTATGTAGACGGGTTGAAAAGCCCCCCCAACGCCGAACCGCAAATGGACCGCAATAAAATTTTGACCCGGATTGCGCGGCAGCTGTTTTACACCTTCCGGGGGGACGATATCGTGGCTCGGGTCGGCGAGGATGAATTTGCCGTCTTGCTGCCAACGGTCGACGAAACAACCGTGGAGAACATCATCCAACGACTGCAGATTGATTTAAGGAAGATCAAGCGCGATCTTGGGCTGGCGGATCAAACCTTCTTCATCGGCGTTGGGACCGCCAACAGTGGTGAGAGCTTAAATCCAACCCTGAAGAAAGCCGAAACCATTGCCGAATTGAAGATGAAATCGCATTTGCAAAACTGAAAGAGCCATAACAAAATTAGATCAAACGAGAACACCGTATTAACCCTTACCCCCAGCTGGGACACCTCTTTCTGGCAGGCGCCTAACAAGAAAACACCCTACTGCTGGGGTATCTTGGTCAGCTCCCTTCTGGAGTTCCACTTCGCGATCATCCCCGTCAGGGATTTCGCTTCGTTTTAGGGCGATCGGATTTGCCTGTCCTCTTCTCGAGGGAACCAATGGTCTTTGCGAAGCACTTCCGAAGGAAGCACTTCAATATAAAACACCCTATTGCTAGGGTGTTTTTAGTCGGGGCGAGCGGATTTGAACCGCTGACCTCACGGACCCGAACCGTGCGCTCTATCCGGGCTGAGCCACGCCCCGGTATT
>CAZLEK010000112.1:5252-8271 GCA_964558525.1 uncultured Candidatus Brevefilum sp. | reverse complement strand
CCTTTTCTCAAGGCGAGAATCAATGTTCGTATAAGGTTAATCGGAGGTCCGTAAGCGGCGGATTAATGATATGATTTGTAAAACTTGTTTGGCATTCCAAAGCCATGGAGGTGTTTGATGACGATCAATTTACTGGAAGGCGCTTTACAAATTGACATCTTCTATGACTGCGAAGATCAGGACCTGGAGGATAACATCTGTGTCCAGGTGATCGAAAGCTGCCCGTCGGATGAGCGGCTGCTGCGCGCCGGACAGACCCATATCTTCCTGACACCCAGCCAGGCCCGCGAATTGGGTGGGGCCCTGCTGCAGGCTGCCCAGCACAGCGAGACCCATCACAGGGAATGAGGCTTAAGTCATATGAAGATCACCAAAGACACGGTCAGGAAATCCATGCTGGCTGCCCAGGGCCTGCTGGCGTCTCCAAATCGTCCGGCTAAACCAGAGGATCTCCTGCCCACCATCCGACGGATGCAGTACCTGCAGATTGACACCATCCATATCGTCCATCGCAGCCAACACCTGGTGCTGTGGAGTCGGCTGGGGGATTTTGAGCCGGAATGGTTGGATGACCTGCACCGCTCTGGTGCGCTGTTTGAATACTACGCCCACGCCCTCTGCTACTTGCCGCTCGAGGACTACCCGATCTTTCGCGGCCGGATGCTGCACGATGACCGGGTGGGGAATGGGTGGCATCGATGGGCATCAGAAAATCCAGAGGTCATCCAGCGTGTCCGGGGTGTGATCCGGGAACAAGGTCCGGTATGCTCCGCAGACTTTGACTCTGAAACTGTACCAACAGGCTGGGGGGATGTGAAGCAGGAAAAACTGGCCTTGCAGCGGATGTTCTCCACCGGCGAGTTGATGGTCCCGTACCGGGAGAAATTTCAACGTTATTATGACCTGCGCGAGCGCGTCCTCCCAGATTGGTCTGATTCCACCGCGCTGGACGCCAGAGCCGCCAAGAAAGCCCTGCTGCTCAAGGCAGCGCAGGCCCTGGGTGCGGCGAAAGCCCACTGGATGGGGAATTATTATGCCCTGCTCAAGACTGGGTTAGATTTATTGGTGAAGGAACTGACAGCGGACGGCCATTTGCTCCAAGTGGAAGTTGAAGGTTGGGAGGAACCGGGTTATGTCCACCCGGATCAGATGGCTTTGGTGGAAGGCTGCGCGGGTGACGACCTGCAGCCCACGCACACCACTTTGCTCTCGCCCTTTGATCCGCTGATCTCAGATCGTGACCGGGCACGGGAGGTGTTTAATTTTGATTACAAGATGGAATCCTTCACGCCTGTCAAGGACCGCCAGTACGGCTACTTCTGCCTGCCGATCCTGCACCGGGGGGAACTGGTTGGCCGGCTGGACCCCAAAGCCCACCGCCAACGAAAATTGATGGAGATCAAAAAGATTTATCTGGAACCCGGTGTGCGCCTGACGGATGGGCTGGGCGCTGCCCTGAAGGATACCCTGGCAGCCTTCACCGCCTGGCATGGGCTTGAGTCTTACAAAGTCAGCGCCGCTGACAGCCGTGAACTGATAGAGGCGCTGGCATGAGCATCCAACCGGGATTCACGTTGTGTTTTTTGCTCCACGGTCAGGATGTCTTGATGCTGCACCGAAAGTTCCCACCCAACCAGGGCTTGTGGAATGGGGTGGGCGGCCACATCCTGGCGGGTGAAACCCCCAAACGAGCGGTCATCCGTGAGGTTTTTGAAGAGACAGGTTACGAGATCGCAGAGCCAAACTTCAGCGGCCTGCTGACCTGGGATGGTTTTGAGATCCCGCCGGGGGGCATTGCGATCTTCACGGCGGAGGTTCCCCACCGGAGCTTTATCAATAACCATGAAGGCGAGTTGGCCTGGAAGGACCGGGCTTTTGCCTGTTCCTCTCCGGAAGTGGTGGACAACATCCATGTTTTTCTGCCGGACATCCTGGCTGGCGAACCTCCCCGCCGTTATCACTTCAGCTACCGGGATGGCGTTCGCATTCGGGATGAGGTTCGGAGCCTTCCGGCTGATTTCGATCCCGACCAACCCTTCCAGCCGCGTGATGAGATGATCGAGGAAGTCCGGGGGGATTTCTTGCTGAGTACAGATAAGGGACGCCTGCAGTTGGATGTGATTGAGCAATTTCTCTCGCGAGAGTCTTATTGGGCCCAGGGCCGACCCAGAGAGGTGATCGAACGGGCAGTTCAGCATTCGATTTGCCTGGGGATATATCATGCCGGAAAACAGGCGGCCTTTGCCCGGCTGGCGACCGACCAGGCGACCTTTGCCTGGTTGTGCGACGTATTTGTGGATCCGGGCTTTCGGGGGCAGGGACTGGGCAAGTGGCTGGTTAAATCCGTGGTGCGAATCGTGGATCGGTTGGGGATCAGCAACACGCTGCTGGCCACCCGGGATGCACAGGACCTGTATGCGCGCTACGGCGGCTTCCGGAGGATTGAGGCCCCTGAAAAATGGATGCAGCGAATGCGCTCCGGCGAAGATTGAAGGTGTGAAAGGGTCACAATGGAGGTGAAGATGGAAGTTAAGCGAGGAGATTTCACGATCAGCACAGACCGTGAAAAAATGCAGGTGGATGTGATCCATCGCTATCTAACGGAAGAAGCCTACTGGACAACGGGCCGTACCCGGGAGATGACTGAAAAATCCATTGAACACTCCCTGTGTTTTGGGGTCTACGATAACGGCGATCAAGTTGGGTTCGCACGGGTGGTCACGGATTATACGATTTTTGCCTACCTGTGTGATGTCTTTATCCTGGCGGATTACCAGGGTCAGGGCCTGGGCAAGTGGCTGACGGAAACCATCCTGGCGGTGCTGGATGAGGCGGGGGTGCGCTGGACGATGCTGGCCACCCGCGATGCCCATGAGCTGTATGAAGAATATGGCGGCTTTCAGAAGCTGTACCTGCCGGAGAAATGGCTGGGTCGGGTCAATCCCCGGCTGCTGCGTGGATCTGGAACGCGCTATACCGTCCCGGGAGATGGGATGTAGGGTAGGGATTGGGGATTGGG
>CAZLEK010000112.1:0-5152 GCA_964558525.1 uncultured Candidatus Brevefilum sp. | reverse complement strand
TTTGGGAGTTGAAGAAGTTCTGGGGCATGATTAAGTGAAAGTTTGTTATTCAAGGTCATTTTAGGTTCAGGAGGTTTAAGGCGTGTTTCCGATCGGTGATGAAAATCGAACCCGTAAGTTTTTTCCTCTGGTAACCATCCTGATGCTGCTGGCGAATATGGGTGTGTTCTATTTGGAAGTCACCCGCGGCCAGGCTTTCATTGAGCGCTGGGCCTTTGTCCCGGCGCAATTTGCTGCAGCGCCTTTGGATAACTGGTATACCCTGTTTACAGCCCTGTTCCTGCATGCCGGGCTGCTGCACCTGGCCAGCAATATGATCTACCTGCTGATCTTCGGGGATAACATTGAACACCGCTTCGGTTATTTACCCTTCATCCTGTTTTATTTCCTCAGCGGCGCTTTTGGGAACCTTTTGCATATGGCCTTCAGCGCTGGGTCAGGCACCCCGGTGATTGGGGCTTCAGGGGCGATTGCGGGTGTGCTGGGCGCTTACATTCTGCTGTATCCAAAGCAGCCGGTGAGGGTTTTGGTGTTTATTACGATTATTCGACTGCCGGCTTTGATCGTGATTGGGGCCTGGTTTATTTTGCAGCTGCTCAGCAGCCTGGCCTTATTCTCGGGTGCAACAGAAGCCGGGGGCATTGCCTACCTGGCTCATGTAGGCGGTTTTGCGGCCGGGTTCTTGATGACATTTATTTTCAAGTGAAGCAGCTGGACAGAAAACTACGGAAACCTTTTTACACGCTTCTTACACACTCGCAAAACCCGCTTTACAGGCGGGTTTTATGATGAGGATGATCATTAACCATGCGTGATAAGGAGTCAAAAATGAAGAAAGCACTAGGTATTTTGACCGTCAGCCTGCTGATTGTGGGAGTTGTTTTGCTGGCGCTGCCCTCTGAAACTGTCTTCGCCCAGGAGTCGGACCCGCCAGATTTTGAGCGTGAGAAGCAGCGTGATCGATCCAGGCCTTTTTTCCCGAAGGGAATCAAAGGGTTGGAACGAATGTATGATCGGCTGGTGGACCGCTATGAAGACATGGGTTACCGGATCAACGATACCGACGATGTGACCCGCAAGTTGGAAGACCGGATTGAAGCATTAATTGAACAGGGCGAGGACCCTTCAGACCTGGAAGCGATCCTGGAAAGCTTCTACGAGGATATGGCCTTAGTGGAAGCAGCGCACGACAGCGTGGGCGCGCTCATTGATGAGCATGCCGGCTTCAATGATGACGGTGAGGTAGAAGATGAGAGCGTAGCCCTGCTCACACTGCGCCAGATCGCAGAAGGCCTGCTGGATGTTCACCAGCTCGGTGAGGATGCCCGTCTGGGCCTGCACCTGGATTTGATGGAGCTGCGTTATCAGAACCAGCCGGAAGAATGATTTGAATAACCGATAAGTTCATTGAGGTTGCCAAAAAACGGCAACCTCTTTTCAGTTTACGACATCGTGCCCCGCATGATTAATCCATTGTCTACCCTTTTAGAGTGAAGCTTCAGCCCGATGGGCTTTGAGGCAGGCGGCTTTATCAAAGTAAGATCGGTCATCTCTATTTGTCTGGATTTCATTTTTGGCTGACCAGAAAAATTTTACAAAGGATCACATCGGTCGCGCTAAACACTCTCATCCTTCGGGCTCTGCACCTGAAGGTGTTCCGCTTTGCTCCATGCAGGGCGCTCACTCCGGAAGGTGGATTTTTGTTTGAACGGATACTGGGTACCAGAAAATTCTGACAAAAAATCTCAACTTGACATTTTTAAGGACACATTTTCCAGGAGAAGGCTACTTGATGATAAAATTGACCCGCTATGGCGAAGGAAAAACGCACGCAGAGCTTTTTAACCATCACCCTGTGTTATATTGCAGCGGCGATCCTGGGCCTGTGGGTCTTTCAGGCCCTTTCTGCCCAACTGTGGTTAAAATTGCTGGTCGCTGACCTGGCGGCCACGGTCTTTATCTGGCTTGCCAGCCTGGTTCTGGACAACGCCTCGGTTTACGATCCTTATTGGAGTGTGCAGCCGCCGATCATCCTGGGGCTGGCCCTGATCTTTTTAGGTGCGCCCAAGCCTGGGCCGATCCTGCTGGTTGTCGGCGTTGCTTATTGGGGGGCGCGCCTTTCGATCAACTGGATGATCAGCTTTCACGGCCTGCACAAACAGGATTGGCGCTATGACCAGTTAAAAGAGCAGAGCAAGAGGTTCTTTCCCCTGGTCAATTTGTTCGGCATCCAGATCATGCCAACCCTGATCGTGTATACTTGCCTGTTGCCGGGCTTTTTTTACATCCTGCTTGGCGGCGGGGTGAACCTGCTGACCATTTTGGGATTGGTTCTGGTCTTTGGCGGCGCAACGCTGGAGATGGTGGCTGACGCCCAGATGCAAACATTCCGCCAGGAGCGGGATGATCGAACACAGCTGCTGCGCAGCGGCGTCTGGCGGCATTCCAGGCATCCGAACTACCTGGGTGAGATCACCGTCTGGTGGGGGGTTTATCTGGTGATGGTCTCGGTTTACCCTGAACTTTGGTATCTGGGTTTTGGGGCGCTGGCCAATACCGGCCTGTTTCTGTTCATCAGCATTCCCCTGGCGGAAGAACACCTGGCAGAATATAAGGCAGGATACGAGCAATATCGCCGAGAAACCTGGATGCTGCTCCCAATACCCAAGCCGATGGATCAAGAAACACAAGAAAGCGAGAAGCCAGCCTGAACCCGGCCTGATTTCAGAGTAATCGCAAAAGCAAAATAAATTGAGATTGACGTTAATCGAATCCAATGGATCCCCTTTTCAACCAAGTGATCATACACGCACGCCAAGATCCTCATCGGCGAAAAAGACCCAATAAAAATAATGGTGGTCCTTCTGATCGTCCTGTCTCAGAAGTGAAGTTGTCCTAGGATCAACCCGCAACGAGGATGCTGCGGGGAGCATCTTCTTCTCGCTCTCGCCGACGTCCTCGTCGGCGAAAGAGCATCATCAAGAATCACTGTGACTCTATGCAGGTTCCACTCTAAAAAGTTAGCTTTCCTATTTTTTTACCCGCAACAAGGACGCTGCGGGGAGCGAATTTTATCTGTTTTGCCGACCTTCAAATCGAGGGGAAATGCAAGCCTGAGTTTGATCAGCAGACTTTACGATGACCCTCAGGGCGATCGCAAAGTCTGAATAATCTTGGTTAGAGATTTTAAAAATAAGTGACCCAATACACAACCTCCAAGGGTATGCGAATCTATTGGCTTGTGGGGCGGGGTGTAGGGTTCACCCCGTCGAATTCATTTAAAAATTGTCCCAAAGGGCCCGTTTTTAATGCGTGAAGGGCAAATGACCCCCAAATGAAGTCGTCATTGACTAGACCAAGTAATCCTCCGGTCGTTGAATTAATGGTGCAGTCACACCACACAAAACCAGCTTGGTGCAGGCAACCGGACTGCACCCTATGACTTTGCAATTGCCCTGCGATGACCCTGGTCCCGATTTGCATTTGCGCCTTTTGGTGTTATAATGCACACGTTCAAAATAATTGAATAGCCCCTAGCGGCACTCTTATCCAGAGAGGTGGAGGGACCGGCCCTATGATACCTCGGCAACCAAAAAGAACCCCTTTTATGGTGCCAAATCCGGCAGAGCGATTTCTGGAAGATGAGAGGGATGCCAACGCTCATTCACGCCCTCTCGTACGAAACCGACGGGGCGTAAATCTTTTAAATGAGACATGGAGGTTCTCGAGAATGACACTAACGTTTATGAATTTACCCAAGTATCTATTCACTTCTGAATCGGTGACAGAAGGCCACCCGGATAAGGTCTGCGACCAGGTCAGTGATGCTGTACTGGACGCGCTGTATAAGGATGACCCCTTTTCACGTGTGGCCTGTGAATGCGCCACCAAGACCGGCTATATCATGGCCCTGGGTGAGATCACTACAAAGAGCTTTGTCAATTTTGATGAACTGGTTCGCGAGGTGGTAACGGGGATCGGCTACGACAGCAGCGACAAAGGCTTTGACGGCAACACCTGCGGTGTGATGATCGCCCTGGCCAACCAATCAGCAGACATCGCCCTGGGGGTGGATAAGGCTAAAGAGGCCAAAGAAGGCGTGATGAGCGAAGAGGAAATTGAGGCCATTGGCGCTGGCGACCAGGGGATGATGTTTGGCTACGCCTGCACGGAGACCGATGTGTTGATGCCGATGCCGATCTATTACGCTCACAAGCTCACCCGCAGGCTGGCGGAAGCCCGGCGGGCCAAGGATCTGGATTTTCTGCGCCCGGACGGCAAGAGCCAGGTGACGGTGGAATATGCGTACGGCAAACCCAAGCGGATTCACACGGTGCTGATCAGCACCCAGCATGCGCCCAATGTGACCCAGGACCAGATCCGGGAGGGCGTGATCGAAGAGATCATCAAGCCCACGCTGCCTGCGGAACTCCTGGATGATGACCTGATCGTGTTCGTGAACCCCACCGGCCGGTTTGTGATCGGCGGCCCGATGGGAGACGCCGGCGTAACCGGACGCAAGATCATCGTGGACACCTACGGCGGCATGGGCCGGCACGGCGGCGGCGCATTCAGCGGGAAAGACCCGACGAAGGTTGACCGCTCCGGGGCCTACGCAGCCCGCTGGGTGGCGAAGAACGTCGTGGCTGCCGGTTTGGCCGAGCGCTGTGAAGTACAGGTAGCATATGCCATTGGCGTGGCCCGACCGCTTTCGATCAATGTGGAAACCTTTGGGACGGGCAAGGTGGACGATACAAAGATCGCCAGCCTGATTGACGAACATTTTGACCTGCGCCCCGGCGCGATCATCCGTGACCTGAAGCTGCGCCGCCCGATCTACCAGCAGCTGGCGGCTTATGGGCATTTTGGCCGCGATGACCTGGACCTGACCTGGGAGAAGACCGATAAGGCCGAGCTCCTGCGGGACGCGGCCGGGTTGTAAAATTTTAGATATAAAATATTTGAGGTTGGTTCAGCGGAAGAGCCAACCTCTTTTTGTTACTTGTTTATGGAATGCTGGCAAAAGATTCATTTTTTGATTTCACTTATCAGCTTTACTGATATTTTTTTGGAGATATTCACTACCGGAGTGAGCCCTTTAGGGCGACTGATTTTGTTGAGAGGTGATGTTATCCAAGTAAGAAGAAAAATT
>CAZLEK010000111.1:0-8426 GCA_964558525.1 uncultured Candidatus Brevefilum sp. | reverse complement strand
TGCCTATAGACCCGAATTACAATTTTTTCAGGACACTAATTTGATAAACTCAGGTGCTATGGATTTAGATTATGAAGGGTTGAGATTGTAACAAGGCGTTTCTGTTTTATGCATAATTTCATATAAGACACGTAAGGGCGACGCATGCGTCGCAGCTACAAAAAAAGAAAATTAAGGATAAACAGGAAACTCAGGGAACGAATGGTATGTTACAGGATGAAGCTGTCACAAAACCAACAGAGAAGCTGCGTCCTAGGGGACCAGCATCAGGTTCTTTGGGTGCTATAGTAGGGTCCTTTAAATCTGCAGTTTCAAAACGCGTTCATAACATTGTTGGATATGAAACACTTAATGTCTGGCAGGGAAATTATTATGAGCACATCATCAGGAATGAATTGGCTCTTGAAAGAAGCATTGATTATATTGATGCCAATCCAGAGGATTGGGCGGATGATCGATTAAATTGTCCATCGGCCAAAAATATCAAGCGTCAAGATACTACGGTCAATGGTAAAATTGGGGACAAGCGCCAATATTAGGAGACAACGAAACATATGCCTGAACTGACGCACACCCCCGACTGGGTCAAGAACGCCATTTTTTACCAGATCTTCCCCGATCGCTTCGCTAAATCCGATTCCCTCGAAAAACCCACCCATATCGAACCCTGGGACGCGCCGATGACGCGCCACGGCTTTAAAGGTGGAGACTTGCTGGGCGTATTTGAAAAGCTGGATTACCTCCAGGATCTGGGGGTGAACGCGATCTACTTCAATCCCATCTTCATGTCAGCCGCCAACCACCGCTACCACACCTTTGATTATTACCAGGTGGACCCGATTTTGGGCGGGAACAAAGCCTTCTTTAAACTGCTCGAAGAAGCTCACCACCGTGAGATGCACATCGTGCTGGATGGGGTCTTCAATCATGCCAGCCGGGGTTTTTTCCAGTTCAATCACATCCTCGAGAACGGCGAAAAATCACCCTACCTGGACTGGTTTCATGTGTACGGCTTCCCGATGAACGCCTACCAGGGCAAACCGAATTATTCCTGCTGGTGGAACCTGCCGGCCCTGCCGCAGTTCAACACCGACAACCCCCAGGTGCGCCAGTTCCTGTTCGATGTCGCCAAACACTGGATCGAGCAGGGTGTGGACGGCTGGCGGCTGGATGTGCCTTTTGAAATCGAGGACGAATCCTTTTGGCGGCAGTTCAGGGACGCCACCAAACTCCCCAACTCAGACGCTTACCTGGTGGGCGAGATCCCCTCAGAAGCCCAGGACTGGCTGCAGGGGGATATGTTCGACGGGGTGATGAACTACCAGTTCACGGCGGCCTGTGTGGGTTTCTTCGGCGCTGGCAGCCGTGATGAGGCCATGATCTCAGGGATGATGGGCCTGCCCGAGGTGCCCAGCCTGGACGCAGCCGGCTTTGCCCAGCGAACCAAGTCGCTGCTGGAAATCTACCCCCGGCAGAACGCGCTGGCCCAACTTAACCTGATGGACAGCCACGACATGCCGCGCTTTTTAAGCATGGTCAGCGGGAATAAAGACGCCTTTCGGCTGGCAACCCTGTTCCAGATGACCTATCCTGGCGCGCCTTGCATCTACTACGGCAATGAGATCGGGATGATGGGCGGGCGGGAGCCGGAGAACCGGGCGCCCTTCCCATGGGACGAATCCCACTGGGACCATGACCTGCGCAGCAGTGTTAAGACCTACGCAAGGATCCGCAATCAACACCCGGTACTGCGGACTGGCGAGTACGTGCCGGTTCATGCTGAGGGACGCCGTCTGTTGGTGCTGCGTCACCTGGAAGGGGCGCGCCTGTTGGTCGCTTTCAACGCCGAAGGTGGAAATTGGGAGCTGAATATCCCGGTGGGTGACCACTTTAAGGACGGGGTGAAATTTGAGGATTTATTGGGGGGCGAGGGGGCAGTGGTGGAGGAAGGGCATCTTCGAAAGCGGCAGGTTGACCCTTGGGACGGGATGATCCTAAAACCATTAAGCTAGTCAATCATGCTGGACCATTCCATCTGATCTCGGTACGGGTTGGGGAGGGCTGCCCCTAGGAGCCCATTTAGCTCGAATACCTGGTTCATGTATAATATGGATAATCATCAGCGCGATCTTCTTCAGGGATTGGAGATTGTTTTTGGCGCCGGTTTGGTTGTTTGCACCGGCTGTATTACCGCCGTGAATCCATAGAATGGTGATTTGATGCACCAGAGTTGGGCATAGACCATGAAATATTCGCATTTGAAAATTCCAATCCGCATCGCAGCCACCTACCTGATTATTGCCAGTTTTTATATTCTCGTTTCAGACCAGTTCTTTTCGCTGTTATTTCCCACCCTGGAGGAATTGGCCATCGCTCAGACCTTTAAAGGCCTGGGGTTTGTGTTGATAACCAGCGTGATCTTGTTTTTTGATCTGCGCCATCGGATTGACGAAATTGAGAAAGAACGGGAAAAAGCGGAGGAGGCGCATACAGCGCTGGAACAAAGCGAGACCACCTACCGTAACATGGCAAACTACTCGCCCTTTGCAAAATTTGTCAATTTTGGTGGAAAAATCGTTTATTTGAACCAGGCCTGTATGAAGCTTTTAGGTGTTTCTTCCCCGGAGGAAGTGATTGGCAGATCTTCCCTGGAATTCTTTCACTCGGATTATCATGGGATCATCCTGGAGCGTGTGGCCGCATTGGCACGGGTTGGGGAGTCAGTTCCCGCTGTCCATGAAAAAATCATCCGTGCGGATGGAAGTGTGATTGACGTTGAAACCTCAGCTTCCATGTTCCCTTATCAAAAACAAAACGCCATCCATGTGATCTTGCGAGATATTACTGATGAAATTGCGGCCCGTGAGCAAATCGATCGGCAGCTCCGGCAGTTGAGGATCCTGCATGAAATTGACCAGGCAATCTTAACCAATTTTGATCTCCGCTCGGTTTTGGCGGTTTGTTTGCAGCATGTCATGACGATTTTGGGGGTTGACGGCGCCAATGTTGTTTTAATGCACGCGGAGGAATATGGCGCTGCACCTTTCTATGGTGTGGGTATGGCCAACCGGGTGGATGAAGAAACCGGCGCGACAGCCCGAGAGCAGCGCTTAGCAAGCATCGTTCGTCATCGAGAGCAGGTTTTTATCCCCGATCTTGGCGGTCCAATAGAAGCGCCGTTGCCAAAGCTTTTTGAACTGGGGGCGGGATTTTCAGCCTATTGTGGGGTACCGCTGATCGCCAAAGGCAACGTTGAAGGCATCCTGGAGCTCTACAGTCTTTCGCCTTTGAATCCATCAGATGATTGGTTTGAATTTTTAGAGACGCTCTCCAGCCAGATTGCCCTGGCGGTGGAGGATCTGCATTATTATGCCGGCATGCGCCAGTCGCTGGAAAACCTTGAAAACGCTTATGATAAGACGATTGAAGGCTGGTCGAAAGCCATGGATCTGCGGGATCGGGAGACGGAGGGGCATACCCGGCGCGTGACCCACCTTACCTTACAATTGTCGGAAAAATTTGGTTTCCAACAGCAAGACTTGCAGTACATTCGCTGGGGCGCGCAACTGCATGATATGGGTAAACTGGGGATTCCGGATGAGATTCTATTTAAACCCGGAAAGCTCACCGAAGAAGAATGGGTTGTGATGCGCCTGCACCCGGTATTTGCTTATGAAATGCTGCAGTCAATCGACTACCTCAAACCGGCGCTAGATATCCCTTACTGCCATCATGAAAAATGGGATGGGACCGGTTATCCTAACGGACTGCAGGGCGAAGACATTCCCCTGGCGGCCAGGATCTTCGCAGTGGTGGATGTTTGGGATGCTTTGCGTTCAGATCGGCCGTATCGCGCCAGCTGGCCTGAAGCGCGGGTGATGGCGTACATCCAGGAGCAGGCCGGCCAGCAGTTTGATCCGGCGGTGGTCGCAGCCTTCATGGAGTACATGGCCCACGATTTCCAGGGCAGGCATGCGATTTAGTCCGGACCCCCGATTATTACCGACATGATTGTTGTTATCCAGGCAGCTTCATGGCCAACCGCAGAATGCTGCGCTCAGGCTGGAACCTTTAATGCCGATCAGTGGTGGCCTGAGCTTCCCAGAACCCCAGGTGGACCGCGCGGGCTTCTTCCTCCAGCATAGGTCCCAATACCTCAATTTTCCTCCCGCCGTGGGAGAGGACCTCCCGGCAGGACAGGCGCAAGCTGTCCTTTGGATCACCACCGGCAAGCTCATTGATCCCGTCCTGGCTGAGGCCAAAGACCACACGGCCGATGTTGGACCAGTAGATGGCCCCAGCGCACATTGGGCAGGGTTCGGCGCTGGCGTAGAGGGTGCAATGGTTTAGAAATTCTGCTTCGAATTGCTGGGCACACATCCGCACCAGGTTGGTCTCAGCATGAGCGGTGGGGTCTCGGTCCGTGTTAACAGTATTTTCAGCGATCAACAGTGTTTCCCCATCTGGGCCAGCCAGAACCGCGCCAAAGGGATGGTTGCCCTTTTCACGGGCGTCGTTTGCAGCTTGAATGGCTTTTCGCATCTGGTCTTGCATGTTTGGTGACATCGCGTGCAGCTCCTTAACCGGTAGGCTCCTCTGAAAATTTGGCGCTGATCGAAAATCCATGAAGTGGGTTTCCTGGCTGAAGCAGCCTGAGCCTCAGCGATCTCACAAGCCTGGTCAATTTTCGATCCTTATAAAGCCGCCAAAGGGGCGCCTGGGGGATGATTCAGGGTTACTTGAGGCGCTTGTTGACGGCGTCAGCGGCCAGCTTGCCCGTGATCAGGGCCACCGGGAAGCCGGAAGGGCTGTAGGTCCACTGTCCAGCCTGGAAGACCCCTGGCAGGGGCGTTTTGACTGAATTGGCGATCCGGATCAGGCGGCTTTCCGCAGGTATGGGATCATTCGTAAAGGACCAACCGGTGATGGCCCCCTCCGTACTGCCAGTCCGCTGCTGCAGGGTCAGCGGGGTGGCAGTGAAGCTGCTGATCACTGCCTTAGATAGGCCGGGATAAATGGAAGCCTCAAGCACCTGGATGATTTTCTCTCTCAAATGGGCCTGGAAGTCAGCCTCCCAGCCCTGGTCAGCAATGTAACCGGTCAGTCCGTAGTCAAACAGGGTGCTGATGATCAACCCTGTCTTTCCGGGGGGCGCCAGGTCAGGGCTGCGCAAGGCCGGGATTGAGATCTCGTAGGTGGTCAGGGTAAAAAACGCCTCGAGCCAGTCAAAAACTTCCTGCTGGCTTTTCTGATGGGGAAGATCGCCTGCCCTGGAAAGCCCTTCGCGGCTGGGTGTGTAGAAGAAATGCCCGTTTGAGATGTTCTTAAAATATTCGGGGTCGAGATCAACCATCAGGTAGAGGGTCAGTACGGAATCATTGCCGGATTTATCTGCCAGGAAAGCCTGCTTTTCTTGAACGGCTTTCAAGGTTTTCCGATCAGGGATGGATTGCCTATCCACCATCCGGTAGAGCGCTTTTTGGTCTGCAGCCCAGACCAGATAGCGATAGTTCAGCAAATATCCGTCCGTGGTTTCCACCGTACGCTTTTCCAGGTCAATCGACCTCACGGCTGTGCTGGTGCGGATCTCGCCGCCGTTGCTGGCAATGAAATCGACCAGCTTCTGGCTGAAATCGCCGGTGCCGTTTTGGGGATAAACGTATTCCTGGTAGAGTTTGAAGTAGCTGAGGGCAAAATAGGCTGGGGTGGCTGTAAAGAAGTGTTGGGTGATGATGTCAATGAGCGGTTGGTTTTCAGAGTACTGCTTCAGGTAAGGGATCACGGGCTGGTTTTTTGCGCTGACTTTTGAAACCGACCGTGCGTATTGGATCATCCAGGGAAAGACTTTTTTAATGAAGTAATCTCGGTCTTGTTTGAAATCGAGGAAGAGGGGGTTCTCGATCCCGTATTGGATATCCATCAGGCGGGTGATCTCTTGGATATCCTGAATGATGGCGGTGATCTCCTCGCTGGATTCCGGATAAATGTGCATGAGCAGGGATTCGTAATCGGAGAAGCAGTTTTCCTGATCCACATGCATGATCCGGTCTTCCAGGCCCAGCGAGACCTTGTTTTTCACAACCGGCAATTCGAGCCCGAGTTTTTTGAGCATGGGGAACAATACCCCGGCGTTTTCTAGGGCGCGGATCCCGCCGTCAAAGGTGAACCCCGCGCGCTGAAAGGACGTGACCAATCCCCCACAGCGAGGTTCTTTTTCCAGCAGGAGGGTGGGGTGGCCTTCTTTTACCAGATGGGCCGCTGCTGTCAATCCGGCTGCCCCGCCGCCCACAATGATCACGTCGTAAGTCATTCTGCTCCTTGTAGATATGGTTCAATTAGTTCTTCGCTCTGGTCCCAAACTGGTTGACTTAACTCTGGCTTTACCGCATACCAGGCCGGTTTTTCTTCAACAGTCTGGTTAAAATATTTTCCTGTGACGGCTTTAAGATCGGGGTCAGCCGCCAGGGTATATATGGCCTCGCCGGAAAGGGCAGGGTCTTTTAGGAACCAGCGCAGGATCCAGCGCTGGTACAGGCGGTAGAGCAGGCCGTTGTTCATGCCGATGTTGGACCTGACGGCCCCAGGGTGCATGACGTTGACGGTGACCCCATCCGGTTCGAGCTGCTCTGCAAGGCGCCGGGCTGTATGCAGTTGGGCAATTTTGGCCGCACCATAGGACCGCAGGGCGATATAGGGCCGTTTGTGCCAGTGCAGGTCATCTAAATTCAGACCGCCGAAGCGATGGGCTTCGGAGCTGATGAACAGCACCCGGGAGGGGGCCCCAAGCCTGAGGGCTGGCATCAGCAGCCGGGTGAACAGGAAGGATGCCAGGTGGATCACCGCAAAAGTCATCTCATATCCTTCCGGGGTCAGCTGGCGGCGTTTATTGAAGACGCCAATGTTGTTGATCAGGACATGGACTTTCGAATGAGCTTTCCTGATTTCCAGGGCGGCCCGGCGGACCTCAGCCAGATTCTGAAAATCTGCCAGAACGGTCTCAACTTTTCCACCATATTCGCTTTCGAGTGTTCGCTGGACGCGAGCTGCTTTTTCTGGGCTGCGGCAGACCATTACCAGGTGCGCGCCGCCGGCAGCCAGCTTTTTCGCGGCTTCAAAACCAATCCCGGAGGTCGTCCCGGTGACGACGCAAACCTTTCCGTCGATGCGGGCAGCGGTGGTTCGGACCGGCAGGAGGCTGTTTTGGATATACTGCAGTTCTTCAGGTAATTTCATGGCTTCATTCTCAACCAAACAGGCGCTTCATAAAACGCGGGTAAAGCTTTTTCATGGCAGGGACGTTCTCAAAGATATCGCCCCATAGATCGTAATAGTCTCTCTGGTGGGTGATCAAACCATCCTCTCCCAGGGTGAGTTTGGTGCAGCCGAAGAGTGATGTGCTGGGCGTCTTCCGAAAGATCATCACCATTTCCCAATCCATGAAGATCGTATTGCCGGAGGCTGAAACCGATGAGATTTTCATCTCCAAGGTTTCACAGCGTTGGGTGAGGCGGTTGCACATGGCGATGAAATCGGGCTTTCCCATCACTTTCTGGATCGTATCCTCGAAGACGATTTCTTCGGCGTAATATGGAAAGATATGGGACCAATCCGGCTTGCCGCGGGGATTGTAGGTCTTGGACCACAGTTCCAAGACTTTATCGGCGGTCAACGGGGGTAATGATCCAGGCGGATTTTCTTGAGCGGTTTGTTTCATCAGCAGCATCTCTGGTAATGATCAGATTGATTATAAAACTATTTTATGCCAGATTGTGAGGAAAGGGGGCGTTTATAGAAGGTATGAGGGTTTTAGGGTATTAGGTGATTAGGAAATTGGGGATTAGGTGACTAGGTGATTAGGCATTGGGTGATGATTGAAGAAATGGGGTCCATCGCATACTCCCCGTTCACATTTCTAGTCAACTAATCCTACTCCCTAATTCCTATTTCCTAATCCCTAATCCCTACGTCCAAATTCCCACTCCCAAGCCCCCTTAAACACAGGAGGCCGATCTTGAACGATCAGCCTCTTTGAGTTGTTGACAGGCTTTTTAAGAATCAGTCTTCAATGATGGTGATGGCTTCTTCGGGGCATTCTTCAGCCGCCTGGCGAACAGCTTCTTCAAATTCTTCCGGCACTGGGTCAACCAGGACTTCAGCGAAGGGCTCATTGGCCATGCTGAAGACCTCAGGGGCTAAACCTTCACAAATACCGCAACCCAGGCACAGATCTTCGTCAACGATTACTCTCATCAGTCATCCTCCTAATAAAAAAGTGTGTTCTTTCGTTTGCTTCACCAGTTGGCCAGCTTGATCGGCCGTTTAGCACTGGTCCAGCAGTCATTGTTCTCACAATGACCAGCGAAATTATACCACAATGGGCTCGTGGCGGTAGGCTATGTGGGCTTTGATGCAGCCCGATCGCAAAG
>CAZLEK010000110.1:0-8515 GCA_964558525.1 uncultured Candidatus Brevefilum sp. | reverse complement strand
CGCTTCAGGCAGTACAAGCACGGCCTGGCAAAATCGCTGCTGCTCAGCCTTGAAATCCTGGTCGCCGCCGATGTGATCCGTACAGTGGCCCTGCAGCCCACCCTGCCCAACATCCTTGGGTTGGGACTGCTGGTCCTGATCCGCACCTTTCTCTCCTGGTCTTTGGTGATCGAGATGGAAGGGCATTGGCCCTGGCAGCCCAAACCCTCAGAGGAGTGATTGGCTGAGCTAACAGCCCTCCTTTAATCGTGCGGAGAGCGGCTTTCAACAAATGTTGAAAGCCGCTCAACATTTGACCTATGGGCCACACAGCGCCATATAAGGCTGTTGACCGGAATCTCAACGCCCTAACGATGATTAAATCTTTGGGAATCATTATGATCTGATTGCTGAGAGTAATTACCAGGGCGTAAATTGCGCAGGTATTGATTCCCTTCTGCTGTTTAGACCAAAAAAAATTTTTATTATTTCGAAAAGACAAGGAGAAAAAAAATGAATACCCTGACTGTGTTAAAGTTTTCGACCCCTGAGGGCGCGCAGGAAATGCTCAAAAAAGTCTATGAAATGCAAAACCAGGAACTGATCACCGTCATTGATGCCGCCACAGTCACCTGGCCGGAAGGCCGCAAGACTCCCAAGACCAAGCAGGCCGTCAATTTGACGGGTGCAGGCGCCATGGATGGCGCTTTCTGGGGCATGCTCTTTGGTTTGCTGTTCTTTGTACCCCTGTTTGGGATGGCCGTTGGGGCGTCCATGGGCGCGCTCACCGGGCGTTTTGCCGATTACGGCATTGACGATAATTTCATCAAGCGGATCCGCAAAGAAGTTGAACCCGGCGACTCCGCCCTGTTCCTGATGACCACCAATGCTGTTGTGGATCGCGTCGTTGAGGAAGTCAAAGGCCGAGAGTTTGAACTGGTTTCCACCAACCTGTCCCAAGAGCAGGAAGAAGAACTGCGCAGTGCGTTTGGGGCCTAAAAAAATCAAGGGCCTGATTAAAAATCACGAACGAACAATAAAACCTCGAGGTGCCGTATGCTTTCCATAAACACTTCCAACAAGCCGCTGCCATCCTGGAACGAGGGGGAAAATAAAAATGCAATCATTGATTTTGTGGAATCAGTGACCTCAGAAAATGATCCTCATTTCATCCCATTGATGGATCGGATTGCAGTGTTTGACAATGACGGCACCTTATGGTCGGAGAAACCCTTCTATTTCCAAATGATCTTTGCCCTCGAGCGTGTCAAAGCCTTGGCTGATTCACATCCAGAGTGGCGGGAAACCCAGCCTTTCAAAGCCATTTTGGAAGATGACATGGAAACCTTTCTCTCCGGAGGCATGCAGGCCCTGCTTGAAGTGCTGTATGTCACCCATGGGCATACCACGAGCGATGCATTTGAAGGGATCGTCCGGGATTGGATCACCACCGCCCGACATCCCGTCACCGGTCGGCTGTACACTGAAATGATCTTCCAGCCCATGCTGGAACTGCTCGCATACCTGCAAGCCAGGGGCTTCAGAAACTACATCGTCTCCGGGGGCGGCATCGAATTCATGCGCACCTGGGTTGAAGATGTATATCACATTCCCCCTGAACAGGTGATTGGCTCCAGCATCGAAACCCAGTTCACCATGCGCCCGGAGGGACCGGTCCTCGTTCGCACGCCGAAAATTGATTTTGTGAATGACCATGAGGGTAAGCCGGTCGGTATTTTTAAATTCCTCGGCCGGCGCCCCATCATCGCGGTAGGGAATTCAGATGGGGATCATCAAATGTTCCAGTGGACCGCCGCCGGAAAAGGCCCCCGATTCATTATCCTGATACATCACACCGATGAAAAGCGTGAGTGGGCCTACGACCGTGAATCCTTTGCCGGAAAACTGGATAAAGCGTTGGATGAAGCCCATGAGAGAGGTTGGACGGTTGTCGACATGCAGCAAGACTGGCGTGTGATTTATCCCTGGGAAGCATCACCATGAACCCAAAATCCGGATCGATTTTAACCACTCAGGAAAGGAACGCTTGTGTCCCAAAAGACAGGCACGGGGCTGAATACGGCCGAGAATTTTAACATCCCTCAATCCGCGCCGCCCGCCTTTCACCTGCTGGCCAAACCCACCGGCGCGATCTGCAACCTGGACTGTGCCTACTGCTTCTTCCTGGATAAGGAGCAGTTTTACCCCGGCAGCCAGTTCCGGATGAGCGAAGACTTATTAGAAACCTACCTCCGGCAGTTGATCGAATCCCACCAGACGGATCAGGTCACCATCGCCTGGCAGGGCGGTGAACCCACCTTGATGGGCCTGGATTTCTACCGCAAAGCCGTGTCCCTGGCGGAGGCGTTCCGCCGGCCGGGGATGACCCTGGAACACACCCTGCAGACCAACGGCACCCTGCTCGATGATGCCTGGTGCGCCTTTTTCAAAGAAAACAACTTCCTGATCGGCATCAGCATCGACGGTCCCCGCTCCCTGCACGACGCCTACCGGGTGGACAAAGGTGGGGGGCCGACCTTTGATCGGGTCATGCGCGGCCTGGGTTTTCTGCAGAAACACGGGGTTGAATATAACATCCTGACGGCCGTCAACCGCGTCAATGCTGAGTATCCCATAGAGGTCTATCAGTTTTTGCGTGACGAAGCTGGCGCAGATTGGCTCCAATTCATCCCGGTGGTAGAACGGATCAATTCAGACGGCCAGACCCTCTACCAGGAAGGCAGCACGGTGTCCGACCGTTCAGTCCTGCCAGACCAATTCGGCCGTTTCTTAAGCCGTATCTTTGATGAATGGGTGCGTCATGATGTTGGCAAAATCTACGTGCAAACCTTTGAAGCCTCTCTGCGTAACTGGCTGGGCATGCCGGCTTCCGGCATGTGCGTGTTCAACCAAACCTGCGGTTTGGGGGTCGCTCTTGAGCACAACGGCGACTTGTATGCCTGCGATCATTTCGTTGAACCAGATTATTTACTGGGCAACATCCAGCAAAACCACATGCTCGAGATGCTGGCCTCACCACAGCAAAGGCAATTTGGTCAGGAAAAACAAAGCCAGCTGCCGCAGTACTGCCTGGATTGCGATGTCCGCTTTGCCTGCCATGGCGAATGCCCCAAGAACCGCTTCATCGAAACGCCCGATGGCGAACCTGGCTTGAATTACCTGTGTGAGGGCTTGAAAAACTTCTTTCACCATATTGATTACCCCAACAAGATCATGGCCGGCCTGATCCGCAGAGGCTACCCGGCTGCCCAGGTGATGGGAATTCTATCCCAGGAGCAGGCCCAATGGGAGACAGTCTTCGCCCGGACGGGCCGCAATGACCTCTGCCCCTGCGGCAGCGGGCAAAAGTTCAAGCATTGCCACGGGCAGTGGCCCCCCGATCAGGTTCTTGGGATACCCAACAAACCTGCGCCAATTGCCAGGGAGTAGTGAAATGTTCTCTCCAGATGGGCCATTGTAGATTTCGGCGACTTTAATAGGAGGTGAAATTTATCAAATTGTCATTCTTACCGACTCAAACGTAATCACAGACACAATAAAAGGAGGCTGAAAATGCCTGAGAAAAAACCAAACATTTTAATCTTATGGGGGGATGATATCGGCTGGTGGAACATCAGCTACAACAGCCGGGGCCAGATGGGCTACCGCACCCCCAATATTGACCGTGTGGGAAACGAAGGCCTTGCCTTCACGGATTACTATGCCCAGCAGAGCTGCACCGCCGGTCGGGCGGCCTTTATCACCGGCCAGAATCCCATCCGCACCGGCCTGACCAAGGTCGGGATGCCCGGTGCGGAGGTTGGCCTCTCCGCTGAAGATCCCACCATTGCGGAACTGCTCAAGCCCCTGGGCTACCGGACCGGTCAATTTGGCAAAAATCACCTGGGCGACCGGGATGAGTACCTGCCCACCGCTCACGGCTTTGACGAGTTCTTCGGCAACCTCTACCACCTCAACGCTGAAGAGGAGCCAGAAGAGCCCGATTACCCGAAGGATCCGGCCTTTAAGGAAAAATTCGGCCCCCGGGGTGTACTGCATGCCTTTGCTGACGGCAAAGGCGGACAGAAGATTGAAGATACCGGCCCGTTAACCAAAAAACGGATGGAAACCATTGATGATGAGGTCACAGAACACGCCCTGCGGTTTATTGATCAGGCGCACGAAGCGGGCGAGCCCTTCTTCGTCTGGTATAACACCACAGCCATGCACTTCCGAACGCATCCCGCTGAGAAACATCTTGGTAAAAGCGGCCAGGGTTTCTACAACGATGTCATGGTTGCCCATGACGAAAACATCGGCCTGATGCTGGATAAGCTCGATGAACTTGGCATCGCCGAGGACACCATCGTGATGTACTCCACCGACAACGGTGTGCACTACAACACCTGGCCGGATGCCGGCATCACCCCCTTCCGCAGTGAGAAGAACACCAACTGGGAAGGCGGCTGGCGCGTCCCGGCCTTTGTGCGCTGGCCCGGCAAGATTCCGGCAGGGTCGGTGTTAAACGGCATCGTCGCCATGCAGGACTGGCTGCCGACACTCCTGGCTGCCGCTGGCGATCCGGAGGTTAAAGAGAAACTCCTGGAAGGCTTTGAGGTTGACGGCAAAACATTTAAAGTCCACATTGACGGTTTCAATATGCTGCCGTACTTTACGGGTGAGGTTGACGAGAGCCCCCGCCAGACCTTCTTCTATATTTCTGACGATGGCGACATCCTGGCCATCCGCCATAAGGATTGGAAAGCTGTGCTGAAAGAGCAGAGGGCGAAAGCATTGGCGTGCTGGGCAGAGCCATTTGTATCCTTGCGTGTCCCAAAATTCTTCAACCTGAGGCGTGATCCCTTCGAACGAGCTGACGAAAATTCCAACACCTATTACGACTGGCTAATATCACACGTCTACCTGGTTTATGGAATGCAAGCCCTGGTCGCTCAGCAGATCGAAGCATTCACGAAGTTCCCACCTCGTGGCAAACCCGCCGCCTTCAACCTGGATGAAGTCATGCGCCAGCTGGAAGAGGCCAATACCCCGGCAGGTTAATCCCCGATTTTGGCGCCGCTTATCGGACGTCATCGATAAGCGGCACATCAAAGGCAGCTGCCAGGCAGCTGATCATCGACTGGAGGATAAAACAAAAAAAATAAATCCGCATTTCACACGCCAGTCCTTTTTAGCATTTTGGGTCGTGAGACGCCAAAAGTAAAAAAATCAATTTCATAATCTATCAAGGAGAATAATCATGAACAACCCTAAATATCCTGCACTTCAAACCATTTCCGCCTTTTACAGGATCCTGGCCTGGATCACCATTGTCTTCACCGTGGTCTTCATCATCATCGGCGTCGTTTCCGCCTTCGTTTCTGGCACCTACATCGGCGGCGGGTTCCTGACCTTCCTCGGCAGCCTGCTCGGCGCAGCCTTCGGATCGATCGTCGTGGTCTTTATCTACGGCCTGGTCGGTCTCGCGGTTGCTGTCCTGGAACTGGCAGTCGCAGAAAGCCTCGAAGTCATTATGGACATCGAGGCCAACACCCGCGCATAGACCCCGTACGCTTTGGCTGGCAGTATCACAAAAAAAGGACCACGGTACTGCCAGCCAATTGAAAAATTGAACCAACTGTATTTCCTAAGGAGAAAGAAATGGGATCAGAAAAGAAAAAATCTGCTGGGATCCATACCAGCAAACGCCAGATGATATTCTTCTCCTGGATGAAGGACATCCTGATCTATGTGACCGTGCTGAACCTGTTTGTGGAGTACAACCCTGTTGTGATCATTGACTCCTTCACCATCTCAATTTTCACAGCCGTCTTCTTAAAGATCCTGCTTGAGCTTATCATGGCCCTCGAACACAGAGTGGTCGATATCTTTAAAGAAAACAAGGTCTTAAAAGTGTTTTTTGTCTGGCTGATCTTATTCGGCAGCAAATTTTTGATCCTTGAATTCGTCAACCTCGTTTTTGGGGAGCATGTTCAATTGGGAACCTTTTGGGATATCTTCCTGTTGGCGCTGACACTCCTGCTGGTCCGGCAAGCCTTTCTATGGATCTACCAGGGTCTTGGGAAAAAGGACCCTGCCCCTGAACAGGCGCCAGGCTGATCCATGCAAAACCAAAGCCTACCTCAACCTGACCTGTGGCAATAATGACCTCAGAAAACAAACGTTCTGCAGACCGTGCCGCCATTGCCAGTGCGGTTAAGGATTTTTACAATCGACATCCCTATCCGCCGCCAACTAACCATCTGGACAGCTATCAAAAACGCTGGCAGGAGCCAATCCGCCGGCGGGCCGATTTCCACCTGTTTTGGCCAGGCGAACCTTACCGTGAGAACTTAAATGTCCTGGTCGCCGGCTGCGGCGCCTCCCAGGCGGCCAAGGTTGCGCTGCGCCATCCGGCCGCTCGAGTTTTTGGCATTGATCATAGCGAAACCAGCATTCGCCACACCCGCGGCTTGAAAAACAGGTATGGACTCCAAAATCTCAAACTAGAGGTTCTTCCCCTCGAGCAGGTGGCAGCGCTCGGTCAAAATTTTGACAAGATCATTTGCACGGGAGTCTTGCACCATCTTCCCGAACCTGAAAGCGGCCTCGCCGCGCTGCAAAGCGTCCTCAAACCGGACGGCGCTTTGCACCTCATGGTCTATGCCCCCTACGGCAGGACCGGGATCTACATGCTCCAGGATTTCTGCCGCCAGTTGAGCCTTCGCCCAGACACAGCTGAGATCCAGGATCTTGCCCAGACATTGAAGTTGCTGCCTGATGACCACCCCCTGCAAGACAGGCTGCGCGATTCACCTGATTTTCAAAGCGAAGCCGGCCTGGCAGACGCCTTGCTGCACCCGCAGGATCGCGCCTATTCGGTGCCCCAATTATTTGAACTGATCCGACACTGCGGCCTGATTTTTGGGCGGTGGCTGCGGCAAGCGCCTTACCTGCCGCAGTGCAGCCCTCTTGCCAAGAGTCCATTTGGTTCCCGGATAGAAAAACTGCCGCCTGAAGAGCAGTTTGCAGCCCTGGAACTATTCCGGGGGACGATGGTCCGGCACAGCCTGATCCTTTACCGCCAGGACAGACCGGGAAGCAAATCACCCGTGCGTTTTGATGTGGATGGCTGGCAGGAGCTCATCCCCATCCGACTGCCGACAACCATTGCTGTACAGGAGAGGCTGCCGCATGGGGCCGCCGCCGTATTGATCAACCAGGCGCACACCTTCACGGATCTGTATCTGCCCATTGGCCCATCCGAAAAAGATGGGTATGACGCTATTGACGGGGAAAACAGCATCAAGACGATCTTGCGGAGAACCCACTCTGGTTCGACGCCAGAAGTACAGGCCAGGTTTAAAGCTTTTTTTGAACGTCTTTGGCGCTATGACCAGGTCGTTTTTGATGCATCCAAGACAAATGATTTTGATAGACCCTAGCCGATCTTTCGAGGGGGTGGTGATCATCATTCTTTGTTGCGATACTGAACTTAAGGATGGGCAGGAATTAATTTAATTGATTTCTAGATTTGACAAAGGAGAACATTATGACTGAGGTATTTACGACACTGGCTTCCTTATCGGTGCTGGTCTTCGTGATTGGCAGCATGGCCAGCATGGGCTTGAGCCTGAAGCTGAAACAAATTACATCCTCACTGAAAAACACCCGGCAGGTGATCCTGGCCCTGGTTGCCAACTTCATCCTGGTGCCCCTGGCAGCCTACGGCATCACCCTGCTCTTTCCACTGGATGAACCGCTGCGGATCGGGTTGATCCTCCTGTCCACTGCTGCCGGTGCGCCCTTCCTCCCCAAGCTGGCTGAGACGGCCAAGGGCAGCGTTGCCTATTCAGTAGGCTTAATGGTGCTGCTGATGGTGGTGACCGTCATTTACCTGCCGGTGGTTCTGCCCCTGCTCCTGAGCGGTGTGGCAGTCAATCCCTGGGAAATTGCCCAATCCTTGATCCTGCTGATGCTGCTCCCGCTGGCACTTGGGCTGCTCATCAACGCCCGT
Organism: uncultured Candidatus Brevefilum sp.; assembly: GCA_964558525.1. Taxonomy (GTDB): domain Bacteria; phylum Chloroflexota; class Anaerolineae; order Anaerolineales; family Anaerolineaceae; genus Brevifilum. The sequence goes on along the minus strand of CAZLEK010000110.1, from coordinate 519 downwards.
TACGAAGAAACCGCAGCCAGGCTCCAACCAGTTTTCAGCCAGGCGTCCAACACAGCCCTGATGCTGCTTGCCGTTTTAGGATTGGTGCTTAATTTCAGGGACATGATCAGCCTGGTCGGTTCTTTTGGGATCCTGGCTGGTGTACTTTTCCTTCTTGCAGCGTTAGTCTTAGGCTATCTGCTGGGTGGAAAGGACGCTGAAACAAAGCCTGTCATGGGTCTGGGGACAGCCCAGCGTAATATCGCAGCAGCATTGGTGGTCGCAGGCCAAAACTTTGACACAGACGTGATCACCTATCTGATGGTGATCGCTATCCTGGGTCTGGTGATCCTGATGCCGTTGGCGGGTGAACTGGGCCGGCGCCACAGCCGCACCCCTGACCAGGATTTGGAGAGAAAAAGCAAGCCGGTCGTTTAATGCCATCCCCAGGCTGAGCCTTCAAATCTGGAGAAAACAAAACCAAATCCTCATGCAGCGCCAAACTTGCATGAGGATATTCTTCTGGGCAAGGATCTCTTG
>CAZLEK010000109.1:0-8552 GCA_964558525.1 uncultured Candidatus Brevefilum sp. | reverse complement strand
CCATCGATCACCCTTCGGATAAAAAGAATTTCAAGCATAACTTTTCTTGGGAATCTTGCGATGGCCCTACCAACTCAAACCCTAAACCCACACCAGAAACCAAATGCGTTACAATAACGATGTAAGAGAAAAGGACCACAAAATGAAACCAGGCGCATTGAAATTTCTCCGAACCTTCCTGCCCCTCTCGATTGTGCTGACAATCATTGGGTGGGGCGGACTGCTGATCCTCATCGACTCAACGCTTCCCACCCTCGGACCGCGCTGGTTGTTCTTCTTTCTGGGCGTACTGGCCCTCAGCGGCCCGGCGCTGCCGATTGTTTATTTTCTCAACCTGCGCTTCCCCAGCGACCCGCCCGTCCAGGAAATGGTTATCCTGCGTCAGGCCCTGTGGGTGGGCGTCTTTGGCAGCACGATCGCCTGGCTGCAGCTCGGCCGGATCCTGACGATGGGATTGGCCCTGATCCTGGCCGGTGTTTTTGTTCTGATTGAGTTTTTACTGCGCCTGTTCGAGCGCAGCCGCTGGAACCCCAATAAAGGAGATTGAGATCACTGATCAGTTAAGGAAATCACATGCCTGATCTGAGCCAGCTCCCCGCCATGGATCAACTTCTGGGCCAGGAGGCAGTCCAACCTCTTGAACAGAAGTACGGCCGCCCACTGACGGTTAAAGCCCTGCGCAGCGTTGTGGATGAAATCCGGCAGGATGCGCTTCTCCGCGGGGCAGGCATCCCGGGAGAGGAGGAAATTATTGCGCGCCTCCAGGTCCAGCTTTCCTTATGGGTCTCCCCCACATTGAAGCCCGTGATCAATGCCAGCGGGGTGATCCTGCACACCAACCTGGGCCGGGCGCCGCTCAGCGCGGAGACTTTGCAAGCGATCCAGGCCGCATCTGAGGGCTATTCCAACCTTGAATTCAACCTGCAGACGGGCAAACGCGGCAAGCGCTCGGTCCACGCCAGCCAGGTGCTCTCCCTGCTGACGGATACAGAAAGCGGAGTGGTCGTAAACAACAACGCCGGGGCGGTGCTGCTGGCCCTGGCTGCCCTGGCAAAGGGCAAAAAAGTCCTCGTCTCTCGAACCCAGTTGGTTGAAATCGGCGGTGGGTTCCGCATTCCCGACGTGATGCGCCAGTCTGGCGCGTGCTTGTTAGAAGTTGGCACCACCAACCGCGTGCACCTGTATGATTATGAAGCCCCGCTCAAATCGCACGAGATCGCCATGGTTATGGTGGCGCATCCATCGAATTTCAAATTAATTGGCTTTCACAGCGAACCTGACCTGAAAGAAATCGTATCTCTAGCCCACCGTTACAAGGCGCCGGTACTGCACGATCTGGGGTCTGGGGCGCTGCTGGATACTGCAAATTACGGCCTGGCTCACGAACCCATGGTTCAGGAATCAGTCTCCGCGGGGTGCGACCTGATCTGCTTCTCAGGCGACAAACTGGTCGGGGGCCCACAGGCCGGGATCATCGTCGGCCGCGATGAATTCCTGCAGCCCATCCGGACTCACCCCCTGGCGCGCGCCCTGCGGGCCGACAAATTGGTTCTGGCAGGCGTGACAGCCAATCTGCTTCACTATCTCAAGGATGAAGCTCTCACAAAAGTTCCGGTCTGGCGCATGATCAGCCGTTCGCTGGAGGAGATAAAATCTTCAGCCACCAACTGGCAGGTTTATTTAGGCAGCGGTGAGGTTGCACCGGGCTTTTCAACAGTTGGCGGTGGGAGTCTCCCAACCGAGGAGATGAACACCTTCCTGCTGGTATTGACGCCGCGCAAGCCGGATCGCTTCATGCAAGCCCTGCGGCAGGCCTCGCCCCCGATCATCGCCCGCATCGAAGAGGACCGGGTCTTGTTCGACCCTCGCAGCGTGTTAAAAGAACAGGAACCCGTTTTTCTCCGAAACCTGTTAAGCATTTTGGAAAGCCACCCATCCTGAAGTAAACTAAGACATTGGTTTTTGCAACAAAAAGGCACTTTCATGAAATCCGACCTCGACCTACTCCTCGAAGAACACCAGGCACAGGCCCTATGGGCCACCGGTCCCGCCCAGCATAACCCCGCCATGGTCTACCTGACCGGCGGCGGGCATATGACCCAGGCGGATGCGATTAAACCCCTCGGGAAGCCAATCACCCTATGTCATGCCCCCATGGAGCGCGAAGAAGCCGCCCGAACCGGCCTGCAAACCCTGAACTACAACCAATTTCCATTAAAGAAACGCCTGCAGCTGGCCGAAGGCGACCGCCTGACGGCGAATGCTTTGCTGTACAAGCAAATATTCGAAGCGATCGGATTAACCACAGGAAAAGTCCTGGTCTATGGTAAAGCAGATGTCGGCCAACACCACAGCAAGCTTAAACGACTTGCCAAACTGCTCCCGGATATGCAGTTTGAAGGCGACCAGGAAGACGCCGTCCTGCTGCAGGCCATGGCAACCAAGGGCCCAGAAGAATTGGCGCGCATCCGGCAGATGGGGAAAACTGTTTTGAAGGTGGTCTCCCGAGTGGCGCAATACCTGACGGAGCATCAAGTTGTCAATGAAGTCCTGACCCAACCGGACGGTACGCCCCTGCTGATCGGCGACGTGAAAAAGAAGATCAACCTCTGGCTGGCAGAAGCTGGGGCCGAGAACCCGGAGGACACCATTTTTGCCCTGGGCCGCGATGCCGGCATCCCGCACAGCAGCGGTACACCCACCGATCCGTTACGGCTCGGTCAGACGATCGTTTTTGATATCTTCCCGTGCGAAAAAGGCGGCGGGTATTTCTATGATTTCACCCGCACCTGGTGCCTGGGCTACGCGCCGGAAAATGTCCAGGCGCTGTATGACCAGGTCAAGGCTGTTTACCAGCAGCTGGTTTCCGAATTAGAGACCGGAAAAAATGCAGCCTTTTTCCAAGACCGGACCTGCGAATTGTTTGAGGACTTGGGCCACGCCACCATCCGCCAGGACCCATCCATTGAGTCTGGATATGTCCACTCATTGGGGCACGGCGTTGGCCTGCATATTCATGAAAAACCCTGGTTCAGCCGCAAGGATGACCCCAGCAATATCCTGACCCCTGGATCAGTTTTCACCGTGGAGCCGGGCCTGTACTACCCCGATCAGGGGATGGGCATCCGCCTGGAAGACACCTATTACGTCACCCCTGACGGGAATTTTGAGAAATTTGTGGATTATCCCATGGAACTCATTCTCCCCATGAACGGAAAGGCATCCACCTCATGACCCTTCCAAGCGCAAGAATCTTAGGCATTGAAACTTCCTGTGATGAAACGGCCGCCGCCGTGGTCAGCGACGGCCGGGTGATCCACTCCAACGCGGTTGCCAGCCAGATGAAGCTGCACGCAGAATACGGCGGTGTGTTCCCCGAGCTGGCATCCCGCGAGCACGTTAAAGCGATCACTCCCATCATTGAAGAAGCCCTGCATCAAGCCCACCTGGACATTGCCGACATTGATGCGGTGGCCGTCACCCGAGGTCCTGGGCTGGCCGGTTCGCTGGTGGTGGGCGTGAACATGGCCAAGAGCCTGTGCCTGGCCACCGGCAAACCACTGATTGGGGTCAACCATCTGGAAGGTCATATCTACTCGGCCTGGCTGTACCCCGCAAATGCCACGCCCCAACAAGCGCCCCGCTTCCCGCTGCTGGCGCTGCTGGTTTCTGGCGGGCACAGCGAACTGGTCCTGGTTGAGGATCATCTGGCCTATGAGCGCCTGGGTGGAACTCTGGACGATGCAGCGGGCGAAGCCTTTGACAAAGTTGCCCGACTGCTGGATCTTTCCTATCCCGGTGGACCCTCGATTCAGAAAGCCTCCCTAAACGGCAGCACTACAGCCTTTGCCTTCCCCCGAGCGATGATGGAAGATACCTGGGATTTTTCTTTCAGCGGGGTTAAAACAGCTGTGCTGCGGACCGTCGAAGCGCTGGAAGCTGAAGGCCGTAAGCTGCCGATTGATGATTTGGCAGCCAGCTTCCAGGCAGCCGTGGTGGATGTGCTGGTTGAGAAAACCCTGCTGGCGGCAGAAGAACACCAGGTACGGGAGATCATCGTGGCGGGCGGCGTGAGCGCCAATAAGCGTTTGCGGGAAAAGATCCTGGCTGAAAGCGAGCGGCCGGTGCACATTCCACCGCTCTCACTCTGCACGGATAACGCCGCCATGATCGCCGGCGCCGGTTATTATCATTACATCCAGGAGGATTTCAGCTCAATGGATTTCGATGTCCTCCCCACATGGCCCCTTGTTTGATCCCAGGGGCCCTGTAACCAATCAGGATATTTTTGCATCTAATGAATGATCAAAAAAATATCAACGAGATCGATCTCGATGCGCTGCGCCGCAAGGATAAAGAGGCCTTTGCCGAACTCGTTGAGAACAATTCAAACAACATCTATCGACTGGGCTTGAAAATGACGGGCAACCCGCAAGATGCGGAAGACATCCTGCAGGAGACCTTTATCAAGGCCTACAATCATCTCGAGGGGTTTGAAGGCCGGTCAAAAATCTCCACCTGGCTGTATCGGATCGCTGTCAATGAAGCCCTGATGCTGCTGCGCAAGCGAAAAGATGGCCTCACATCCATTGATCAGGGCCTTCAAACCGACGAGGGATCAATAATCCCCCGGCAAATTATTGATTGGTGCTGCCTGCCGGAAAAAGAATTGTTGCGAGATGAAGTCAGGGAGCACATCGAGGAAGCGATCAATTTGCTCTCCGACGCCAACCGGGCTGCGTTCCTTCTGCGGGATGTGGAAGGGCTTTCCACCCGGGAGGCCGCAGAAGTACTTGAGATCAGCGAGTCTGCGCTAAAAGTTCGCCTGATGCGGGCCCGAATGCAGCTGCGGGAAGACCTGACGGTATTCTTTGCCCAAAGAATGGCAAGGGAGCTCCCATGAAACACGAGCATGAGATGAACTGTCTGGATATCTTGAGAAATATGAGTGACTACATCGATGGCGAGCTTGATGCTGAATTTTGCAAGGAAATCGAGGCGCACATCCGATCCTGTCCGGATTGCAAAATTGTCGTAGACACCCTGAAAAAGACCCTTCAGCTGTATCGAATTTCGGGGCAGGAAATAACACTGCCAAAGGATGTCCGCGAGCGCCTTTTCGGCCGTCTGCATCTGAATGAAAATGCCCGAAAAGAATAAGCCCGACCGGAACCAGGCTGAGAAAGGCGAGGGGCCGGATGGCCCTGCAGCGGTGTGTTGGATCAGGCCGGGAGAGCGGCTGCGTGAGGGAATGCTCTGCCCCCGTTGCCAGCAAGCCAAATTAGCATATAACGGTTTGCTGCAGCTCACCTGCCCTGAATGCGGATTAACAGAAGCTGGCGCCAGTACCTGATAATCAGACATAAACCTCCGGTGGAGGAAGAAAGGACAAATATGCAAAGCAAAGTCGTTTGGAAGGGTGGGTTGGCATTCACCGGCAGCGCAGAAGAAGGCTATTTAATTCCCCTGGACGCAAAAAAGGCTGTGGGGGGCCATGATCTGGGCTTTCGCCCTTTGCAATTGTTTGCAATCGGCCTGGTGGGATGCACAGGCATGGATGTGATCTCCATTTTGAAGAAAAAGCGCCAGGATGTGACCGAATTTGAAGTTTCAGCCGAGATCGAGCGCGCCGATCAACATCCGAAAGTTTTCACCAAGATCCTGATCACCTACACGCTCACCGGGAAAAATCTTGACCGAGATGCCGTCGAGCGTGCCGTGGAACTCTCTGAAACCAAGTATTGCGGCGCCCAGGCCATGCTAAAGGAAACCGCCGAAATTTCACATAAGATTGTGATCCATCAGGAGGATTAATCGGCAAGAGTCCGCTTTCCGACATCTTCGGAAAGCACATGATCGTAATCGGGGATCTTTGCTTCGATCTCCCGGATGGGCCTGCTGGAAAGGCCAACCAGGCCCACAAACGCAACCAGCAAGCCGCTCAGTGCGATCATCAGTGAAAAGCCAGCACCGGGTCCCGTGCCAAACAGATCCCCCAACAGCCGCGCCCCCCAGCCGTCTTCTACCTGGAAAGCCGGATCAAACACACGCTCAGCAAGCCACCCCGACAGACCCATAGAAAGTGGGATGGTGATCTGGGCAATGAACCGCCTGACCGCAAAAACACGACCCTGTTTATCTGGTGGGACTTTCTTTTGCCAGATGGCCTGATTGCAGCCGTTGACGGTGGGCATGAAGAAGGCCAATAAAAAGGCTGATAACATCCACACCCCGGGGGACTGCGTGATACCCATGAGCAAGCGGCCAAAAATACCGTTGAGCACCCAACCCAATAAAACGCCCAGGACTAATTTTTTAGGCCCGCCCCAAATCGTCAGGAAGACGGCGCCCACCAGGCCCCCCAAAGCAGCAAACGATTCAACAAATCCCAAAACCTGGGCATTGTCCCCCGTGCGCGCCAGGATCATTGGTGAGGAAACGGCCCATCCCATCACAGTCATAAAATTTGCACCGAAAAAAACCAACTGCAAACTCAGAAAACCCGGCCGCTGAAAGATAAATCGAAAACCATAGGTCAGATCGCGCCAAAAACTGAAGAGATTGAGCGGGTCAGGTTCCGTTGTGATCTTGGGGATGGTCACAAACAGCAATGTCAGGATGGCAATCAAGAAGGTGAGAATATCGATCACCAGGATGCCCTGCACCCCGATGAGACCAATCAATGCCCCGGCCATGACTGGGCCGATGATGTTGGAGGAGCTCTCCACCATGCTGATGATCCCGCTGGCCCGGCTGTAATACTTTTTCGGCACCATCAATGTGGCTGAGACGGAATAAGCGGGCCACTGAAAAGCCTGGAAGGCGCTGGCAAAGGCGGTTGTTGCATAAATATGCCAGATTTCCAAATGACCGGATAGAAGCAAAATAAAGACCGTTATGGAGGCCAGCACAGCCCCCAGGTCACTTAACATCATCACCAGCTTCCGGTTCCAACGATCAACCAACACACCGACCAGTGGAGTGATGATGATGAGCGGGGCATAAGTAAAAACACCCACCAGGGCCAACGCCTGAGCCGAACCGGTCTCTTGCCAGGCCCAGATACCCAGGGCAAAACTGGTCATGAAAGAGCCGGTCATTGAAACGAACTGCCCAACCCAAATGGTTATGAAGCCCTTCAGGGAATGTGACTTTTCATTAATCGGTTGCTGGCGATTGTCTTGAGTTCCCATAATTACAAACTTTAATTTGCATCATGATCTGGTATCAAAGTTTCCACGTGGCGGATTCGTCTGCTGCGATAGGCCCCGAGACCAACCCCGACCACCAGTATACCACTGATCAGGATAATGATCGACATGCCAGCGCCAGGGCCTGCAGGGAAGACGGGATCCAGAACACTGGCCAGCCAGGTATCGGTTGAGCTAAAGGCCGGTTCAAAAACCTGGTCCGCCAGCGGCCCGGCCACCGCCATGGAGATCGGCGCAGTGACCTGGGCCACAAACCGCCGCACAGAAAAGACCCGACCCTGGACCTCCGGTGCGGTTTTCGCCTGCCAGATCGCCTGGTTGGATCCATTCAGCATGGGCGTGATCATCATCATCAAGAAATGCGCAAGCAGCCAAAAAGGCAGCGAGCGCCCCAACCCCATCACGCCCAAACCCAATGCCCCGCTGAGGATCCAGCCGATCAGGACGCCGTGAATCTTCTCCCTGGGGCCGCCCCATGCCGTGAGGATCAGGCCGCCAATCAGGCCGCCGATCGCCCCAGCTGACTGAACAGATCCTAAAATCGCTGAATCGCCCCCCGTACTAGCCAGGATCATTGGATTAAAAAGGGTATACCCGACAGAGAAGAAGAGGTTGCCAAAGAAAAAGACCAGCTGCAGATACAGCAGGCTGGGACGTTCGATCAGGTAGCGAAATCCATAAATTAATTCCCTGAAAAATGCTCCGGAGGTACGATCGCGTGGTTTTCGTTTGGGCTCCGGGATGAACACAAACATCAACAGCGTCAGGGCAATCGCCAGGGTGATCAGGTCAATGGCAATGATGCCGATGAAGCCAATCAGGGGCACCAGGAACCCGGCCAGGATGGGCGCGAGGATGCCAACGCCCGAACCCGCCATATCAATCAAACCGCTGGTGCGCGCGTAATGCTTCTTGGACACCAGCATGGTGATCGCAGCGGAATAGGCCGGCCATTGGAAAGCGCCAAAGATCCCCCCGATCACACCGGTGAGGTATAAATGCCAAACCTCCAATCGGCCAGTCAATATCAGGATAAAAATCGCCAGGGTCACCAGGCCCGCCCCAATGTCGCTCAAGGCCATGACCAACTTTCGGTTCCAGCGATCCACCAATACGCCGGCAATGGGAGAAAATACAATTATCGGCGTGAAGGCAAAGAAGCCGACCATCGCCAGAGGCGTAGCCTGCCCAGTTTTTTCCCAGGCCCAGATCCCCATGGCAAAATGAGTCATCTGCGATCCGATCATGGAAAACACCTGGCCGACCCAGATGATGATAAAACCCTTTAAACCCTCAGGCTTTTGAGACAAAGTCCAATCACTCCAATCCAATTTGGCCCAT
>CAZLEK010000108.1:1437-8642 GCA_964558525.1 uncultured Candidatus Brevefilum sp. | reverse complement strand
ACAGCCCATGCGAGAGGTCGGCGCCAGTCAGGTCAGTCTTGCGTAAGATCGCGCCGGCCGCGTTGAGACCGTCCAGCTGCAAATTGCGGAGTGCCGCTCCTGAAAGGTCTTGACGCGCCCGGATCGCCTGGCGGGCTTCTTCTTCAGAACTGGGTTGGATGACTTCCGATGCTTTCTTTTCGATTTTGATCTCTTGTGACATGCTGCCTCCCCTGTAATTTTATCAAATCCTTATTCGCCGTTCAACCTTTTGGATTTGCCCAGGCCGCTGATCACCTGCCGGAGCTTGGGCCGGCCGTAGTAATTCACCTGGCCGAGGCCCGAGATGGTGATGTCGAGGCTTTCTTCGACCCGGACGGTGGCATTCCCCTGGCCGGAGATCACGATCCGCACTGACTGGCTGGCAAGATCCGCGGCCATATACTCACCGGAGCCTGAAATGCGGACCTCCTGCTGGCCGGCGCGGCCGGCGGCCGTGAACTCGCCCCGCCCGCTGATGCGCACATCCAGCTGGCTGCAGTCGAGTTGGGCAAAGGCCAGGTCACCCAGGCCGGAAACCCGCAGCGCTAAATCGTCCGCCTTCAGGGCGGCGCATTCCAGCTTGCAGTTGCCGCTGATGTTGATCTCTTCCAGATCCTTAACGGTCAGGTAGTAATTCACCTTACTTTGCTCGCCGGAGAACACAGAAGAGATGACCTTGCCGAGGCGCTCCCACCAATCGTCCCCGATCCCCAGGGTGAGGACGCCGTTGCGCACTTCGCTGCTCAGCTCTTCAAGCACCTGCGCTTCGGCCTCAATCTCCAGGGATTCTCCTTCTCCCTGCGCAAGATACAGGGTCCCAAAATCCTTGAAGCGCACCTTGTTAAAATTGCTCACCGGCCGGATTACTTTTTTCATCAGATTTCCTTTCTACATCAGTAACTAAAGATTATTGATGATTCTATCATAAAATTTAGGAAATCAAGTTAAGAAATATTAAAAATAAAACCCATCATTGAGATAATTAAAGTTTTCCTTGGTGATTGTTCAGAAACACTATTTTCGAACCCTTATGCGGAAGGTGGGGTAGCCGATTCTTCTTCTCCGGGGTGATAAATGATGCTCGACCAGACTGCCTTGGCCCACGCCAAATCTTCCGGGTCATCCAGGTAATAAGCTGCCTGTAAGCAGGAGGTATCACTGGCGGTGAAGGTGTACAGCGCGAGGCGGTTCTTTTCCCCTGCACGCTTTTGAACACGGGTATATCCCAGCCCAACGATCTCGCCCTTGGTGGAGACGAAGGTCTCCAAAAGGTCCTCGGGCATCTTGCCCTGGATCTGGTTGAGCAGCTGCAGCTTGCCGGTATCCTCGGGCAGGCTGAAGGCCACGGCGATCACGGTGACGCCAGTTTTCCAGAAAATAATCTTCCCATCCTCAACCCGGTGTTCAAAATCTTCCGGGATGTCCATGATCCATTCAGGGGTGATACGAAATGCCATCGGGTCCTTTCAGGCCAGGCGAACCTCCCTTGTGAAGGGGGACTGCCAGTGCGCTATAATTAATGCAGGCATATTATACCTTTTGAGACTGATCCTGAACCAGGGTTTGCCTGAGGAGGCTGGGCTATGTTCACAGATCCGGCGGGGCCGATTGAACACTTTGCGTGGGGTCAATTTCGCATTCAAGGAAAGCTCCACAGCGCAGAAGGCGAAGGGGTGGGTAAGGATATTTTCATGGTCGGCGAGAAGGTCGCGCCCTGGTCGGCCCGAAAAGGACACCGGCTCAAGCCCTCCATGGTGGCGTGTGCCCTGGGGCAGGGAGTCGCCATTCTGGTGATTGGCAATGGGGTCAACGGGGCCATCAAAGTGCCGCAGAAAACGCGTCAAAAGATCCGCGAGGCTGGCGTCGAGACCCTGATCATCGAAAGGACCCCGGAGGCCTGCGGAACCTACAATGACCTGATCCGGAAAGGAAAGCGGGCGGCCCTATTAGCGCACGGCACCTGCTGAATCAATTCATCTCCATCCCAGGGCGTTCGCAGTGCTAGAGGTATTAAAAGAAAGTGGCTCCCCGCAACGAGGACCCTGCGGGGAACTGAGTAAGGAAGGCGCAAATATTTTTCAATAGAGACATTTGCATTTAAAATGCCCATTATTCGCCGACGGGGACGTCGGCGAGAGCGGAAAGTTGGGACGAGAACCCATCGATCACCCTTCGGATAAAAAGAATTTCAAGCATAACTTTTTGTGGGGGTCTTGCGATTGCCCTGATCTCCATCCCGTTTTCGTCCTGGCCGAGATTAAAATTCGCCTATAATAAATGGGCAATGATCATTTTTCACCCTAGACAGAACAGGAGTCATGCATGGTAACCACACCCCCCCGTTGGGATCTTTCCAATGTCTACCCCGGATTGGATTCACCAGCCCTGGCCAAGGATATTGCCTGGGTTAAAGAGACCACCCAATCGATTAAAAAGCTTTACCAGGAGAAGCTGGCCAAGGTCGATGCCGAAAGCTCACTTGAGGCCATCAACGCAGCGATCAGTGCAATGGTAGACCAGTTGAACGCCCTCATGGAGAAAGCCTACACCGTCCGGGCCTATCTGCATTCCTTCGTCTCAACGGATTCATTCAACCAGCAGGCGACCCAAATGATGTCGCAGTTTGATAAGGTTTTGGTGGGCATTCAGCAGGTCAATGTCCTCTTGGAAGCCTGGGTTGGGCAGTTCAAAGACAGACTGCCGGAGGTCCTGGCTTTGGGCAACAGCGCCGGCGAACACGCCTTCCCGGTGACCGAGATCGCCGAACAGAGCCAGTACCTGATGAGCGAAAAAGAGGAGCTCCTCTCCAGCGAGTTGAGCCTTTCGGGCTCGCGCGCCTGGACCAAGCTCCAGGGCACGGTGACCTCCCAAAAGACGGTTGATTTTGAGCTGAACGGCGAGATGCAAACCCTGCCGATGCCGGCCTTGATCAACCTGCACTCGCACCCCGATGAGTCCGTCCGCAAACGGGCCTACGAAGCTGAAATGGCAGCCTGGGAATCGGTCAAAGAACCCCTGGCCGCCTGCATGAACGGGGTCAAGGGCTGGGTGAACACCCTTAATGAGCATCGCGGGCGGGTGGACGCCTTACATCAGCCGATCGATCAGGGGCGAATCGACCGTGAGACCTTGCAGGTGATGCTGGAGGCGATGGCCGAATCCTTCCCGGCCTTCCAGCGCTATTTCAAGGCCAAGGCAGCCCGCTTCGGCCAGGACTCCCTGCCCTGGTGGAACCTGTTCGCACCGGTGGGCCAGCTGGAGAAGGAATATACCTTCAGTGAAGCGGCCAACTTCATCCTCAAGAATTTTGGCAACTTCTCAGAGGAGCTGCAGGCCTTTGCCCAAAGGGCCTTTGACAACCGCTGGATCGACGCCGAACAGCGCTCTGGCAAGCGCGGCGGCGCTTTCTGCATGGCCGTGCCGGGTGTGAAGGAATCGCGCATTCTGTGTAATTTCGACGGCTCCCTGGACCAGGTCATGACCATCGCCCACGAACTGGGCCACGGTTACCACAGTTTCAACATGTACCAGGCTGAAAGGAGCGCGCTCCTGCGCCAGACGCCAATGACCATGGCGGAAACCGCTTCCATTATGTGCGAGACGATCGTCTTCAACGCTGTGATGAAAACCATCAGCGACTCGCAGGAAGAGCTGGCCTTGCTGGAAACCGCCTTGATCAGCGACTCGCAGGTGATCGTGGATATTTACTCCCGCTTCCTGTTTGAGAAAGAGGTCTTTGAACGCCGGCAGAGTTCGGATCTGAGCGCCGAGGAATTATGCGAGATCATGGAAGATGCCCAGGCCAAGACCTACGGCGCGGGGCTGGACCCCGATTACCGCCACAAGTATATGTGGACCTGGAAACCGCATTATTATTCGGCCGGGCTTTCCTTCTACAACTTCCCCTATGCCTTTGGGATGCTGTTCGGCGTGGGTCTGTACGCCATCTACCAGCAGCGCGGCGAGGATTTCATCCCTGACTACAAACAGCTGCTCGCCAGCACGGGCAGCGCCCCGGCAGCCGAGCTGGCCGCCCGGTTCGGCATCGATATCCGCGACAAGAAATTCTGGCAGGACAGCCTGGCGGTGATCGAGAAGCGGATCGACCGCTACTGCGAGCTGTAGGCGGATTTACACCACATTTTACTAAAACAATCGAGAGATTGACGTAACGGCATTGGGTGCAATGCCGTTACATTTTTAATGTGGAAGGGGTCATTCGGCAACAATTTCACACTTGTGAACCCAATTAGGAAAAAGCTCCCCGCAACGAGGACGTTGCGGGGGAAATCGCCATTCTTGCTGGCTTGATCGAGTGGGCCACGGATCTTGGGGGGCTTTATCTTGCGTTTATCCGATGCGCGTTCTGGAACAGCCTGGGTTTTGCGTGGGTTGATGAAAAAATGTAACTGCTCAGCCTCATACATGATTTGGCAAAGATTAATAAACCATTCCCTGGGGTGATATTTCGGATGCGCTCAAATGCCATTCACTGAGCCTGAGGTGTAGGAAAGAGAAACCTGCTCACGAAACAACTTAGTTCTCGCTCGGTCAGGAGACCGAGCGAGGGGTTTGACCGAAAGGTCTCCAAATTTATTTATCAATGATCCATTGCGAATTTTATTGGTTTCCACCGGTCTTTATTATCCTGAAGCGAAGCGGAACCCCCGGAGCAAAGCGGAGGGGGCATAAGTGAAACGGAATCCCTGGAGCAAACCGGAGAAAGGCCTGACCGACCAAAAACGAAACTTTTACCTTTTTGGTTCTGGCTTGTCCAGGTTAGAAATAGTTAAGAAAATGATCAACGTAACGGCGTTGCACGCAGCGCCGCCACGGATTTAATCGGTAATGGATTACTTCCGATGATCCAGATTGTGTTTAAGACGCCCCGGCGGGGCGCCGCTACGGCGTGAGGTTTGATTGGTTCAATGGATTTTTAAAATCTGTTGATTCCAGCCAGCCCATAATTTTCGCTTTGATCTCGCCGCGCACTCGGCGGAAGAAGGCCAGCTTCTGGTCTTCCGGGCCCTCAAATCCGGCCGGGTCTTCGAAGGGCCAGTGCAGGCGGGTTCCCATGCCGGGGAAGACCGGGCAGCGCTCGTCGGCGCTGCCGCAAACGGTGATCAGGTAGTCGAAGTCCACCTCGCCGACAAATTCGTCCAGGTGCTTGGAGCGGTGGCCAGACATGTCGTAGCCGGTTTCTTCCATGACCTGGATCGTCAGCGGGTGGACGCCGTGCGGTTCAAGCCCGGCGCTGAAAACGGCAAAGCCTTCGCCGCCCAGCTGGCGCAGCCAGGCTTCAGCCATCTGGCTGCGGCAGGAATTGCCCGTGCAGAGGAACAGGACCTGAATTGATCGGTCGCGATTCATGAAACCACCTCAGGGTTGTGAAGGTCATCCTATCCATTTTATCAATCGAATGTAATCGTGAGGACAAGGGCTGGTTATGGTTGAGTTAAATCCAGGGTTGGGGGAATGGGTCGCGCTCAAGCGCTCACTCCGGAAGTGTTTTTTTATTAGACTGGAGAGGATTTTTATAATTTGTGAAGAATAATGGATGTTATTGAAGGAGGATAAGATCACCTTATCTGGCAAAGAGCACGCATCTGTCCTTAAGTTCTTTGCCTACCGGAGTGAGGGCTTAAGCCCGATATTGTTTCAATCAGGGTTTATTTCTCCAGCCAAGCGGGACTTTGACCGGATGGGAATGAAATCATGTGGCATCGAAGGTCTGGCGTTGGGAGAATGGGTCGCGCTCAAGCGCTCACTCCGGAAGGGACTGTTCTGTTTGACTAATAGGTGTAATCGTAGATGATACAAAAAATGACCCTCCCCCTGGGATCATTCCAAAGTCAGGCGCGGGCCGTGGGTTTTGAGCCACCTGCGGTGCTGCTCGTAACCCGGCAGGATCTCCCCGACGGCGGCCCAAAAGGCGCGGCTGTGATTGCGCACCTTGAGGTGAGCCAGCTCGTGCACCACGACATACTCGATCACCGCCAGGGGGGCCATGCTCAACCGGTAGGTGAAGTTGAGGTTGTTCTTCCCGCTGCAGGATCCCCAGCGGGTCATGGCGCTGGTGATGCGCACCTGGTTGACCCGGAAACCGTGCTGCCGGGCATAGCGCGTAATCAAATCGGCGGTGATGGCCCGGGTTTCCTCGCGGTACCACTCGGTGAAGATCTCCCTGGCCCGGTCCTGCTTGTGACGCGAGAGCGTAAAGGCCCCGTCCAGGTCCAGGGGCGGGCGCTGTCGGTCGGTCAGCTGAAGAGGGTACTGCTCGCCCAGGTACCAGAAGCGCTCCCCGGGGGTGAAGGTTTTGGGTTTGAGCTCAGGGTATTTTTTGGCCAGTTTGGCCTGGGTTTGTGCGATCCAGGCCGATTTTTTGGCAACAACGGCCTGCACCTCGGCCGGGGTGGCGCCCTTGGGCGCGCGCACGATCAACCGGCCGTCGGGTTTGATCTCCAGGCTGAAGGAGCGGCGGTTGGCGTGGATGATCTGATGGGGCGTGGGTGCTTTCATGAGGGTAATTATACTTTGGGACAGGGATGAGGAATTAGGGATTGGGAAATAGGGATTGGGAATTAGGGATTGGGGATTAGAAATCAGGGATTAGGAATCAGGGATTAGGAGGGCAAGTTAGGCTGTCAATGTTCCTTGGATTTTATGGATAGTGAATGGGGCATGGTGAATGGGGCATGGTGAATGATCGATCAGCCTGAATGAGTCCGGAGTCATGTATAATCAACACAATCATTAACCAAAATGGGCTTTATGAATGATGTGAGCGGAAATATGGTTGCGTTTTTAAAATACAAGAAAGGTCGGGGGTAAAGGTGCTGACGCACGAGCTGTTCTGGCCCAGCATCACGGCGCTGGATGGGCGCGAGCTGAAGACCCTCGAACGGGGGCGGCCCTTCGAGGTGCGCGATGTGCGCCAGGACCGCGTGGTGGTCACGCCGGCGGTCAGCGGCGCCCGCCGCACGATTCAGCGGACGGTTTTGGAGGACGCCTTCAGCGCCCTGCTGGACCGGCGCGAGCTGACGGGGGTGGAGATTGCCGGGGAGTTCTCAGCTTTTAACGCCGTGTATATCGCCGCTCTGCTGGCGGCGCTGCCGGACGTGGCCGCCTGCACCGGGCCGACCCGCTTGATCTTTGTGGGGCGGCAGTTGTTCTATCTGGATTGA
>CAZLEK010000108.1:0-1337 GCA_964558525.1 uncultured Candidatus Brevefilum sp. | reverse complement strand
TATAATTTTCCACCATGTTGACTAGAATGCAGAGAGAATTCTCGCGTTATCCACGCCAGTTCTGGCTGATGTTCGCCGGCATGATCCTCGCCACCACCGGGGCGGCGATGATCTGGCCGTTCTTGATGATCTTTGCCAGTGAAACGCTGTCTCTGCCCCTGGCGGCAGCCGCCAGCCTGATGTCGATCAACGCGGCGGCGGGGTTGGCCTCCGCCATCCTGGCGGGGCCGATCGTGGACCGGGCCGGACGCAAGTGGGCCATGGTGATCGGCCTGGTGGGCAACGGGCTGTGCTATTTCGCCCTCAGCCGGGCGGGGAGCTACCCCGCCTTTGCCCTGACCCTGGGGTTGAGCGGGGTCTTCTCACCGCTGTATACCGTGGGCAGCGACGCCATGCTGGCAGACCTGTTCCCGGCGGAAAAACGGGCCGACGCCTTCGCCCTGATCCGGATGGGGCGCAACATCGGCGTGGCGGCGGGGCCGGCCCTGGGCGGGTTTGTGCTCTCGCGCTCCTACAGCCTGGGGCTGTACAGCGCGGCGGTTGGGTTGGCCGCTTACGGCCTGCTGCTGTTGTTCTTCGCCCGGGAGACGATCCCGCCTGAGGCCAAACAAGCCCCGGCGGGCTTGGCCCACCAGCTGCGCGGCTACTGGGCCGCCCTGCAGGACCGGCCCTTTATGGGGGTGGTGGGAGCCTTCACCCTGGTGCAGATGGTGACCGCCCTGGTGTGGGTGCTGCTCTCGGTGCACGTCAAGACCCATTTTGGGATCACCGAACGGCTCTACGGCTGGCTGCCGACGACCAATGCCCTGATGGTGGTGTTCCTGCAGGTCTTTATCACCCGACGGACGCGAAAATTTTCTGCCCACAGCGTGCTGCGTTGGGGGGCGGTTTTTTACATCGCGGCGCCCTTGATCGTGGCGCGCGCCGCCGGTTTTTGGGGATTCTGGCTGGCGATGGTCCTGATGACGGTGGGCGAGCTGATCGTGGTGCCGCGCACCAGCGCCTACGTGGCCAACCTGGCGCCGGCCGACAAGCGCGGGCGCTACCTGAGCCTGTATGGGCTGACCTGGAACATCGCCGCGGGGATCAGCCCGCTCCTGGGGGGATTTCTGAGCGATTCTTTTGGGCCGGCCGCGCCCTGGCTGGGCGGCGCGCTGGTGGGAGTGTTGGCCGCGGCTGCTTTTTGGGCATTGAAGTTGCCTGAGGATTCATCGGCTGTAAAAATGGTTTAATGAGGGGGTTGAAAATTGGTTTTTTCCATGGTCTGATCAAAAAATTTTTGTTGAATCTCCCCAGAATAGTTCATCAACGATAAAAAACGACTTCCAAAGGAAGAT
>CAZLEK010000107.1:0-8780 GCA_964558525.1 uncultured Candidatus Brevefilum sp. | reverse complement strand
TCGATCACCCTTCGGATAAAAAGAATTTCAAGCATAACTTTTCGTGGGGATCTTGCGATTGCCCTGCTTCCCTAGGAGCTTAAGTATTGGGCTGAAGGTAAGGATCTTTGCAGCTGGCGCGTCTTATGGGTAGAACAAACAAATCAGATATCCGAGGAGAATGATGATCATCAAAAAAATGTTGATTTTGACGCTTTTTACTGCATTGATCCTGACTGCCTGTACATCGGAAAACCCGGAACAAAACTCCCCCATCACAACAGAGAATCCGGAGGAAGATCAAGCGGCGCCAGAGGCCGAGACGCCTGCACCGGTGGTGGAGGATGAAGATGAACCCACACAACCGGCGGTGGAAGCGGAGGTTCCACCCACGGAAAGGGAGCCCTTGCCGCAAGACGATACGCCGCCGCGCGGCGCTGAAAGGGAATTTGATACGGATTTTTCAATCCACGCCGTGCCTTACACCGAAATTCTTTCTGGCGGCCCGCCCAAGGACGGCATCCCCTCCATTGATACGCCAAGGTTTGTCAGCGTTAATGAGGCTGATGAATGGATTGAAGATGTCGAACCCATCATCCAGGTTGAGCGCAACGGAAAGGTTAAAGGGTATCCTTTGCAGATCCTCACCTGGCACGAGATCGTCAATGACCAGGTGGGAAACACCCCGGTGGTGGTCACCTTCTGTCCTTTATGTAATACGGCCATTGCTTTCGACCGCCGGGTCGGCGGACAGGTGATGGATTTTGGAACCACCGGCCGCCTGCGATTCAGCAACCTGATCATGTATGATCGCCAGACCGAGACCTGGTGGCAGCAGGCCACCGGGGAGGCCATCGTGGGTGAGCTGACGGGCGCGCAGCTTAAATTTGTGCCTGCGCCGATGATCTCCTGGGAAGAGTTCAAAGAAGCCAATCCCAGCGCCGCAGTTCTATCGCGTGAAACCGGCCATATGCGTAATTACGGACAAAATCCTTACCCGGGTTATGATGACATTGACCGGCCGCCCTTCCTTTATGATGGGCCCACGACGCCAGACACCCTACCAGCTGTTGCCAGGATCCTTGCCGTTGAAATTGGGGCTGAGACGGTGGCTTATCCCTACGAGGTCCTATCTGAAGAGAAAGTGGTCAATGACCTGGTGAATGAGCAGGAAATTGTCGTTTTTTGGACGTCTGGAACGGCATCCGCATTGGATGAAAGCGCCATTGCTGAGGGTGCAGATGTTGGCTCGGCTGTGGCTTATTCCAGGATGGTTGGTGAACGTCTCTTAACCTTCCGGTCGGAAGGCGACAATTTTGTCGATCAAGAAACCGGGAGCAGCTGGGATATTCAGGGGAGCGCGGTTTCAGGCCCCCTGGCAGGCGAGCGTTTGGAGGAGGTTGTTGGTGTGAATCACTTCTGGTTTTCATGGGCGGCCTTTAAGCCGGAGACTCGTATTTACCAGCCGGAGAATTGAGCCATTCCACGCCAGGAGGTTCCCCCATCGTGAAACAAGAAAGGGAAAAACACACCGGGATATCTGCCAGGGTCATTGCGATGCTGGTGGTGCTCAGCGCAGCCATCGTGCTGCTGGTTGTCGCATTGGGATCCGGCCCGGCTGAGGAGGTGGTCGGCGCCAGCCTGCTGGCGCTGATCCCCGCCGCCTTTCTCTCCGGACTGCTCAGTTTTATTTCTCCCTGTTCTCTGCCCATCCTGCCGGCCTATTTTGCCTATACCTTCAAAAGCAGCAAAAAGAATATCGTCTTGATGACCATTTCCTTTTTTCTGGGTTTGGCCACCACCCTGACGCTGGTGGGCGCCAGTGTAACAGCTGTTGGGAGTTTGTTTTCCCAAAACACTGGCATTTTGTCCTTTTTGGGCGGTTTATTGATCATTGGCTTTGGTATTTTGAGCCTGTTTGGCAAGGGAGCCGCCGGGCTCCAATTTCAAGACAGCCCGGCCAGGACCCTGGGTGGAAGCTATCTGTATGGAGCCACTTTTGCTATCGGATGGACAGCCTGTATTGGACCAATTTTGGGCGCGATCCTGACGCTGCTGGCAACGCATGGGGCCGGAATCCTCCAGGGTGCATTGCTTTCGTTTGTTTATTCCCTAGGCCTGGGGTTGCCTCTGATCATTATCTCAGCTTTTTTCAGCAAATTAGGACATGGCAGCCGTTTTTGGCGGTTCATCCGGGGAAAAAATGTGACCCTGCAACTATTTGGTCATAGCTTAGAATTTCATACCACGGGGCTGATCAGCGGGCTGTTATTGATCGGCATGGGCATCTTATTGATGACCGGCACGCTCAATCAATTAACCCAAATAGGCCTGAACAGCCCCTTATCCAGATGGGTGATCAACATCGACGAGCAAATCCGGCTGTTTTTTGGGCTGCGATAGGCATATGCGATGGCAAGAATTTGGGAGGAACGCATTCCTCTGGGAAGTGAGGCAAAGTCTGACGAGCCGCATTGAGAGGGGCGGCTAAGGCAAATTGGATTTGCCTCTGCTGCATCTTCTAAAAACCTAACCTGGACAAGCCAGAGGCTAAAAGGTAAAAGTTTCGTTTTCGCTCGGGGAGGCCCTTCTCCGTTTTTTTCCGGGGTTATGCTTCGCTTCTGCCCCCTCCGGGGGTTCCGCTTCGCTTCAGGGTAATAAAGATCGAGCGAGAACTACCTCGGATATTCTTGTTTTTGTGCAAGCATTTAATTGGTAAGGAACTAAAGCCTTACGGTTTTTCTGGGCGGCCAAAGTCGAGTACACGGAATGAAGATAATGGGATGAGGTCGCGACTTATTATGTTCCTGGTTGGGTGGTCTGATTAATCTTTGCAGACAGCCGCCAACCCAAGGCAAACGCATAATAAGAGGTGTTGAAAAAAATGGCTCCGCGCAACGTCCTCGTTGCGGGGAAATGATTAAGGAAGGCGTCAATATTGATTCAATCGAGAAATTTGTATTTAAGGATGGCCTTCTTCGCCGACGGGGACGTCGGCGAGGGCGGAAAGATGGGAAGAGAACCCATTGATCATCCTTCGGATAAAAAGAATTCCAAGCATGACTTTTCTTGGGGACCTTGCGATGGCCCTGGACACACATTACCTTCTGCATTTTGTCTTTACTCAGGCCAAATCAGGCCTGCTCATCCGAGAGAGATTGATTATGGCCTCCCCTGGTTGCCCCCATCAAAAGTGGATGGGGGTTTCACTTTGTTTCAGCGCTGTGGACCAACTTATTGAAGTGGATCGAAACCCCCGCTGGTTGGGCGGGGGCATTCAAGGGGAAGGCTT
Organism: uncultured Candidatus Brevefilum sp.; assembly: GCA_964558525.1. Taxonomy (GTDB): domain Bacteria; phylum Chloroflexota; class Anaerolineae; order Anaerolineales; family Anaerolineaceae; genus Brevifilum. Next base: position 5,509 of record CAZLEK010000107.1, on the reverse strand, counting down.
TAACAGGCATCTGGGTTTTGAGAAACAATAATGAAAACTTATGAAGTCTGAGCAATTGCCTTCATTTATCTTATCCTGAAGGGCAGAATATCCCAAGGAACTTTGGGAGGACTCTGGGGTTTCATCCTGCTTTCCATCGGGGGATCCATTCTTTTTGCTTTGATATTTATAGATTTATGAACGACTGGTTGCTATTTGGATTCCGGTTTTTGCTTGATGGAAACACCCAAAACGACCAAAATGACGCCGATCCCCAGGAGGATGCTGCCTTCGACCAGCAGCGGCTGGAAGAAGAAATTTGAGAGCCGTGTCAGGCTGGCGGAAACCTCCGTGCGCAGCAGCGGGGAGATCTCGGCGCCCAGCCTGGCGGCCGCAAAACCGCCCAGGCTCATCCGGGCGAGGAAATACAGGCCGATGGTCAGCACACCGCTGACGACCAGGGGGATGCCCAACCAATTTCCCGCGTCTCTTAATGACCGGACGCCCACCGCCGCTGTCAGGCCCAACAGGCCCAGAGGCAGGATCCAGCCCCACATGCCGAGAAAGCGAACGCCGCGCAGCAGGCCTTTGACCAGCGGGCCGCCGGCGCCCACCCCAGGCATGGATCCCAGCATCGCGTTGAAATCATACTCGGGGGGCACATTGGCGTTGACGTCGATCAGAGCGTTGATATAGTCGTCAATCTGGTCTTCGCGATAGGGCTCTGGGAACTGGCAAAGATTATAGAGCACTTCCACCCCGGGGGGCATGGCCGCCAGCCGGCTGAGAAAGTCGTCGATTTGCTCGGGTGTGCAGTCCGGCAGGGCCAGGTAGGCGGTCATGATCGCGGCTTCGCCCTCCTGGCCGACCAGCCGGTCTTTTAGAGGCGCCATCTCCCACAAAAAGCTGGGGAGGGGGTCGGGTGAATCGATCCAGGCATACAGCCCATCCACGCTGACCGAGATCAGGTGGATGATGAACTCGTCTGACACGATCAACTCTTTGATCTCAGACCAGTCTTCAAAGCCGACAAAGGATACCAGGAGTTCGATATCCGGTTCATCAACACCGCTTAAGGCCTCCCCTTGTTCAATGCGCTGGCGAGCCCGGCGGATGGAAAGATCTTCCAGGATGCGCGGCACAAGGGCCGATTCAATGAATTCGTCCGCCAGCATTTCCTTGACGAGGGGCGGGTCAAAGGCCACCCGCCAGACATCATAGCTGATCAGGGTCAGCAAGGCGGAAAGGACAAATAGGATTGACAGGACGACCAACAAGATGATCAGGATGGCTGGCCGTTTCTGATGCGCCTGTGGTTGATTCTCAATAACTGCAGATGATTCCTTTTGACTGCTCATCTTATTCTCCTAAGCTAATGCGGATGTATTCCCGTTCTTCAGATCCCACCCGGATCAAATGCATGGCGCCGCCAGTGTAAGTGCCGGTGATGGTGCCGGAGATCTCATTTGAGTTGGGCGGGGAGAGGGTGTAGCGGATCTGGTCCCCGGAGAGGTGATACTCTCCATGGTTGAATTGGGCCAGGCTTTCTTCGACCAGGTATTTTTGGGAGGCCTCCCAGGCTTCCTCGCAGCTCGAATACGGCTGCACAAAAACGTCAATCAGCGTTCCTGAGGGGAAGAAGCGCACCAGGTTGTATTCACCGTCATCGATATGCGATTGCCAGCAGTACACGGATGAAATATATTCGCGTTCACCCAAGGTGGCGGTGGGTTCAGGGGTGGGCTGTGCAGCCTGTTCGGTAGGAATGGGCGTCGCTTCCGGCGGGGGCGCGATGCTCTCAAGGACACTGCAGCCGGATGTGAATAATAACAGGCTGGATAGGCCGATCAGCAGGATTTTTCTCATCACAACCTCATCTTTACACTCGGGATGGATTAAATAGTGGTTTGATATTTTGCTGCCGTGGATGTGTTGAATTGTCGATGGGTCCGTTGATAATACGATTATATATCAAAGTTGCCAGGAATTTCAAAAGAATTTTCTGAAAAAATGCTAACGGCTATCCATATTCGAGAATGGATCCTGCGGCCGCGATGGGGCTAAACGGCAACAGCCATTATCTAACCGTTTTCAAATGGAAACTCATCTTTTTTCGTAATACCGGCGCGAGGGTCATCCGGTTGAATCCAAATAGCAATAGGAATTTCTTTTTCAAGAGTTCCCTTTAACAGTCCGGGTTCTTTCTTGATCCCGGACTGTCAGTGCAACCCAGATGAAAAGAAGAAGAAAGGATCTAGAAATGAAATTTGATGATTTTACAGGAAAAGTTCAGCATAAGGCGCAGCTGGCCACAACTGATGAAGCCATTGCTGCGATCCGCGCAACCCTGGAGACTCTGGCGGAGCGCACGGCGGGGGATGAGGCCCAGAATTTGGCCGCCCAACTGCCCGGAGAGATCGGGAGATATTTGCGGGGCAAACAAATTGTGGAGCGCTTCTCATTGGCGGATTTCTTCGACCGGGTGACCGAGAAAGAAGGCGTGGACAAACCCGTGGCGGTTCATCACGCCCGCGCAGTTGTGGAGGTGCTTCAGGAAGCCGTCTCCCGGGGAGAAATTGATGATCTGCGCGCCCAGCTGCCGGATGAATGGGACCCACTCTTTGAACAAGGCGCAGAAGGCAATCTGGATCTCGGCTAAAAAAACTTGCTCATTACGCAAAGAATCGCCCAATTTGAGGGCGATTTTTTCTTTCCAGGATTTTTCAGCGGAGAGGGAGGGATTCGAACCCTCGGTAGCCCTAAGGCTACAACGGTTTTCGAGACCGCCCCAATCGTCCACTCTGGCACCTCTCCGAATGGCAGGCATCCATTATACTCGATCTCAAAGTGGGGGTTAAGCAGACTAAAGCTCAAAAGCCGTCAGGCGATCAGGGTAATGGATGGGGGGCATCTCGTCGTGCGCGCTGAGTTTTTTGATCAGCGCTTCGGCGGCCTGTTCCTCACCGTGCACCAGGATGATCTCCCGGGCTGTGCCGGCTGCAGACCGGGCGTAGTCCACCAGCCGCGCCTGTCCGGCGTGGGCGGAAAGTCCGTTGATGGTCTCAATTTGAGCCTGGCGGTGGTACGTTTCACCGAAGATGCGCACTTCTTTTTCCCTATCTGCCAGGCGGCGCCCGAGCGTGTGCGGGGCCTGCCAGGAGACGATCAGGATGGTGCTGCGTTCATCGCCGATATTATTCTTTACGTGGTGCAAAATGCGGCCGGCTTCCACCATCCCTGAGGCGCTGATGATCACCATTGGCTCGTCGCGCCTATTGAGCGCCTTGGATTCTTCTACGGATTGGGTATAGGTCAGGGATTTGAAATCCAGGGCGGGATGGCGATACTGGGAGATGAATTCCCAGGTTTCCTGGTCAAAGCACTCCGGGTGCCGGCGGTAGACATTGGAGGCGGAAACGGCCAGGGGGCTGTCCACAAAGACCGGGATTTCAGGGATTTCACCGGCTGAGATGAATTCGTTCAGGCAGTAGACCAGGGTTTGGGTGCGTCCCACTGAAAAGGAGGGGATGATCACTTTGCCGCCGCGCTGGATCGTCTTGTTGACTACATCACGAAACTCCTCAAATGCCAGGTGGATGTTGTCGTGCGGGCGGTCTCCATAGGTGCATTCCATGATTAGTACATCCACAGCATAACCCTGGGGCAGGATGGGGTCACGCAGCAAAGGCATATCCGGCCGGCCAATATCGCCTGAAAACCACAGGCGGGTCTTACGCCCTTTCTCTTCCAGGTCGAGCAAGATCGCAGCTGAACCCAGGATATGACCGGCGTCAATGAAGCGGGCTGTGACCCCCTCCAGGGGCTGGAAGGGTTTCTCGTAGGGGATCTGGCGAAATTGGGGCATGGTCTGGGCCGCATCGGCCATGGTATAGAGCGGTTCTACCGGGGGCAGTCCCCGCTTAACGCGTTTTTTGTTGAGGTATTTAACGTCATATTCGTGGATATGGCCTGAATCTTTGAGCATGATATCTGCCAGGTCTCGGGTGGCATCTGTGGCGTAAATTGGACCCTGGTAGCCTTGCTTGACGAGATTGGGCAGGTTGCCGCTGTGGTCGATATGGGCATGGGAAAGGAAGACGGCATCCAGCGTCGTTGGGTCAAAGTCGAAGTTCAGGTTGTACTCGTAAGTCTTCTTGCGCTTGCCCTGGAACAACCCGCATTCGAGCAGCATCCGCTGATCGTTGATTTCCAACAGGTATTTAGAGCCGGTGACGGTTTTTGCTGCGCCGTGAACGATCAATTTCATGCTGTTTTTCCTTTTTCCAGGAGGAGATTTAAGATCTGAGGGCCGAACCGGTCGAAGCGGTGGGGTACATCTCGCATCTGATCTTGCAGCGCAGCCGTGTCTTGGGGGTTGGCCCAGGCGATGCGGTTGAGGACATCACGCGGCAGGATCACATCGGAGGGCACGCCCAGCTCCCGTCCGGTGAGCTTGCGCCATTCACGCAATCGATCGATCCGTTCCAGGACCTCATTTTCAGGGCGTTCGTGGCGCGGGGGGTATTCAGGCGGGGCCTTCTTCCCTTCCTGTACGGCTTCCAGCAGACCTCTGGCATACCGCTTTGCCAGCCGGCCGCTGAGAGCATTCAGCTGGAACAAGGCCTCACGATGTTTGGGGGCCTTCTGGGCGACTTCCAGTAATGCCTGGTTGCTCATGACCTTAAAGCTTGGCCGGTTTTGTTCCTGGGCTTTGGATTCGCGGAATTGGTATACCGACTTGAGGATTGCTGCTTCCCGGGGGGTTAGATCGCGGGCGCCGCGCAGCTTCCAATAATCCGCCTCGCTGGATTCAGTGGTGTCTTCAACATTTTCTGTCAGGCGGCGAAAGTCCTCCAGCGCCAGTTCCCAGCGGCCAGCGCTTTCCAGTTCTCGGCGCAGGATTTCCTGCAGCGGGATCAGGTAGTGGCTGTCCAATCGGGCATATTCGAGCATCTCTGGTTTGAGGGGGCGTTTGCCCCAATTGGCGCGCTGGTATTTTTTCTTCATGTGGATCTTAAAATGCTGTTCGAGCAAAGCCCCATAGCCGATTTTGTGATAGCCCAGGGTTCGGGCTGCGATCATGGTATCGAATAAGAAGTGGAATTTAAAACCATAATCACGAAAAAGGCAAATCAGATCGTATTCTGCGGCATGAAAGACTTTCAGGATGGCCTCTGAACTGAACAGCGGCTCAAGGGATGAGAGGTCTGGCAGGGCCAGGGTGTCGATCAGGATGTCCTTTTCACGGGTTGAAAATTGGATCAGACAAACCTGCTCCTGGTAGGCATACAGGCTGTTGGATTCTGTATCTACAGCCAGGATGTCCTGCCCATTGAGTTCGTCAACAACCTGGCTTAGTTTGTGTGGTTGATCTACCCAGACCAGTTCGGTGTTTTCAAGTTTTGTGACCATAGTGTGATTATAGCTTAGAAAGGGAGTAGGAATTAGGGGGTAGGTAATAGGGATTAGGTAATCGGGATTAGGTAATGGGGATTAGGTAATGGGGATTAGGTAATGGGGATTAGGTAAT
>CAZLEK010000106.1:0-8827 GCA_964558525.1 uncultured Candidatus Brevefilum sp. | reverse complement strand
AAAAATAGATATCCTAAGGTGATATTTCGGATGTGCTCAATTGCCATTCACTGAGCCTGAGGTGTAGGAAAGAGAAACCTACGCGGAGCATAACGGCGTCCAACATATCTGCAAGCGGGAGATCCCCAAGACGATCACCCTGGTCACGGCGTTGGCCGGGCAACTGGTCGTACCCAAAAAGCCCCACCCCCTGCCAAGGCCCAGGCTGCAGCCAAAACCCAGGGTTAACAGCCCGGTGAACCTCCTGGGAAAGATTGAGGGGGATGTTTCTGGATTGAATGGCGTGCGCCAGGAGGCTGGAGTCCGCCTGTATAAATCACAAGCGCCGGCTGCGTAATCTGGTCTGGAAAGCGGTGAACACCAGCTGGAACCAGCTCAATAAGCTGTAGATCCATCCTGAAATTCTTACAGGGCCTCAAGGTGGCAGGGGAACGCCATTTGCGCGCCGCAACCGGCGCATTTTTAGGCTATTGATGGCCGCACCCAGCACCAAGTCCTACCCTTTTTTGAAAGCCCAACAATAACCGAGAACGGTTTGCGTACAAAGGCGACTCCGGTATGCTTAAAACTGCCGGCTGGAAATTCTTTTAGTCCACCAGGCGGCAAATAGTCCTGTCAAGGGAGGCGCATGCCAAATCACAAAGACTTCAAGCTGAGCCCCGAAATGATCGATTACGCGCTGGCCCAGCTGGCCCAGCGCATCGGGATCACCGGGGTGATGGGCTTGCAAAGCTTTCAAAAACAAACCGGTCTGGCCTGCGTCTACGGCGCTCAGAGCCGCACGGATGGCGAATCGCCTGAAATCATCATCCAGCGCTGCCCGGATAATGCCTGGGGGGATCTGCTTTCCGCACCGGCTGGCAGCCTGGATTGGGTCCCGGCGGAAGCAGCCGCGCCTCCTGGCCGGCCGCTGCCCTTCTCAGGTGAACTGCCCGTGCTCTTCTGGGGCGCCGGCAGCCAAGCAGGGGCGCGACCCTTTGCCCGCCAGCGGCCGGATGGGCGGGTCACTTTCCATGCGGATATCCTCGCCGGGGCTTTCTTTATGCTTTCCCGCTGGGAAGAGATGGTGACCCAACACCGCGATGAACACGATCGCTTTCCCTCCACTGCCAGCGTCGCCTTCAAACAGGGTTTCCTCAACCAGCCCATTGTGGACCAATATGCCCTTATCTTGGGCGCCTGGATCCAGGCGCTGGCCCCATCCCTGGCATTGAACCCGCCTGGCTTTGCCGTCAAGCTGAGCCACGATATCGACCGGCTGCAGTCTCAGCAGCCAGAATTAGAAGATCCGAATGGAAAGTTGGGTTCCCTTGGATCAGGAAAGGGCGTTGATCCTCTACCCAGGACCCCCATCCCCCAAAATGCGGATCTCTCCCTGGCCGGCATCCTGGAACTCGCCCGGCTGGCAGATGAAGCCGGTTATAAAAGCGCCTTTTATTTCATGACCGCCAGCAATGGCGAAAACGATCAAGGATATTACCAGCAGGTCACCCTGCTTCAAAAAGTGATTGACCAATTGCGCAGCAGGGGCCATGAAATCGGATTCCATCCCGGCTACCAGACATATAATGACCTGGAAACCTTCCTGGTTGAAAAAGGCCGTCTGGACGCACTGCTGGAACAGACCCATTACGGCGGGCGCCAGCACTTTTTGCGCTTCCAGGTACCCGGCACATGGCGCCTGTGGGAAACAGCCGGGCTGGCTTATGATTCCACCCTGGGCTATGAATATCACAGCGGGTTCCGCTGCGGCACCTGCCACCCTTACCATCCCTATGATATTCCCTTCAACCGGACCCTGCAGATCCTGGAAATCCCCTTGGTGACGATGGGGTACACCTTTCATAAGATGCAGGGCGCCTCACCGGAACATACCGAAGAACAGATGCTGTCACTGGCAAAGCGGTGCCGGGAGGTCAACGGCCTGTTCACCCTGCTCTGGCACAATACTTCCTTTGAGGGGGCGTGGACGCCCTATGTTGAGATGTTCACCCGAATACTGCAGACCCTCAAACATATGCGTACCCAACCCTGAGCGGCCTGGATGACCGGTTCTATGGGCTGTCCTCATCCGCCAACAATGCCAGGGCGCGCAGCAGTTGTTCATCCTGGCTGTCCATAAGCGCCTCAGCAGTCAGATCCTCAAGCTGAAATCGGCGCAGCGGGGCCGCCCCCTCTGGCAGCTTCACCTGCAGATCGGGTTCAAGCCCTTCGCGCCAGATGACGCGCCCCTCGGGCGTAAGCCATTCTTCAACCGCCAGCAGCAGGACAGCCCCCTCGGGCAGTTCAAACTCGTTCAAGACCGTTCCCGCCCCAAAGGTCGTGACCCCAACCACGGTTGCGCGGTAGTGATCCTGCAGCGCGCCGATCACAACCTCTGCGCTGCTTGCGGAACCTGCATTCGCCAGCACGACCACCGGGATCTCAACAGCTTCTACATCCTCCCAGGCTTGTTCTTCGATCAGTTCCCCCTGGGCATTGCGCCGCTTGAGGATGACCCCCGAATCAACAAAATAGCTGGCCGTACCGATGGCCTGGTCCAGCAGGCCGCCGGGGTTATTACGCAGATCCAGGACCATCCCGTCGACCCCTTCCGCCGCCAAGATCTCATCCAGGGTGTGCTGCAGCTCTTCCACAGTGCCTTTGCTGAAAGAGGTGATCCGCACATAGGCTGCCTCGGTGCCGGGCAGCTGCTGCCAGGAAACCAGGTCAATATCCACCTCAGCCCGTTCCAGGGTCACCGACTGCCGCTCGCCCGTGTGGGCATCCTGGATCGTAAGGGTTACCTCCGACCCGGCCGGCCCCAGGATCCGGTCGGTGATCTCGGTGAGGGTGAGCCCTTCCAGATCCCGGCCGTTAACTTTGAGGATGACATCACCCGGCTGGAGCCCGGCTGCCTGCGCCGGGCTGTCGTCAATGGGCGCGACGATCACCACCCGCCCAGCGCGCATTTCAGCATAGACGCCAATGCCCTCAAATTCACCCTCGATCTGAGTTTGGTGCTGCTGGTGCAGATTTGGGGTCAGAAAACGGGTGTGGCCGGCATCTTTCAAGGTTTGCACCATCCCGCGGGCAGCCCCGTAGGACATCTGCTGCGGCTGGACCTCTTCCTGGTTCACATAATAACGATCAATCAGCCCCCAAACCTCCGCCATCAGCCGAAATGGGTCCCCCGCATCTTGGGGAACCTGCACGGTAGCGCTGCGGCTAGAAAGCAACCGCCGCTCGAGGAATACCCCACCTACCGATCCAATCACAATCCCCATTAACAACAGGGCTGCACTGCCCCAGCTTAACCAACGATGCTTCATTTATTCACGATCCTTTCTAAAATCCATCCCCCAGGGCAGGCGCCATCACCCGCCGCTGGGATGTATTGACTGTTCGGGTGGTTCTTTGTGCCCGGGCCTCATCCAGCCGCATCCGCATACATCTGGACGATCTCGCGGGTGTGCGTGGCCTGGCTGGGCCCTTTCTCTGACCGCCAGCGCTGGAAGCGGGGAAACCGCAGGGCCAGGGGCTTGTCTCGCTGTTCTTTGGCACAGGAATGGGTGGGACTCTCGGTGATCTCAGAAGCCAAAACTTCAGCCACGACCTCGGGTGAGAACCATTGGTCTGGTTCAATCTCATCCGTCGCTTCCACCCGGGCTGGCATCTGATCGACTTCCAGGTCAGCAAACTTTTCTGGGAGATCCTCCAAAGTCTCATCGCTGAAGCCCGCGCCCAACTTGCACACGGTCTGGAAAACATCCCGTTCTGCGTTGTAAGTCCCGCAGAGCAGCGAACCGTAGGTGCCCGAGCGGTCCCCTTTGCCGGCGTAGGCGCCGAGGACCACCAGGTCGAAGGTATCCTGGATCTCCTCAGCGTAGCTCGGCTTCCACTTGATCCAGGCCCACTCCCGGGCGCCTGCCTCGTATGCGGCATCCTGTGCGCAGGATTTGCAGATAATGCCCTCCAGGTCACGCTCCAGGCAGTCCTGGAAAAAACCTTCGATCTCATCCAGGTTAGCGGAGACCAACCGGCCAGCCGGCGCGAGGGTGTCGGCCTCCGCCGCAACCTCCTCGAGCGCCTCCCGCCGCTCTGGATAGGACCGGTCCAAAAAGGAACGCCCCTCCCGGTAGAGCAGATCAAAAACCAGGTACCGGACCGGGATCTTTTCCGAGTATTCATCCACCTCATACTTGCGCCGGCGCTGCATGAGCTTCTGAAAAGACCCATAAGTATTGTCCTCAAAGTCATAAGCCGCAGCTTCCCCATCCAGGATCACTTTATCTGCCGACACATGTTCCTTCACGCTCTGCGCCACATCAGGAAACTGGTGGGTGATGTCCTTCAGCCGGCGGGAAAAAAGCTTGACCTGATCCCCGTCTTTATGCGCCTGGATGCGCTGGCCGTCATATTTCTCTTCTGCCGCGATCTTTTCCGAACCAATTTTGTCTTTAATTTGGGATATCTGCGACACCCGCTGGGCGAGCATGGGCCGCAGGGGACGGTTCATGGCGATGCGGATGCGTTTGACCCCATCCAGCCCGCTGTCTGCCAGCACTTCGGCCACATGTCCCACATCAGAGCACATGTTGTAGGCGCGTTCCAACGGGTCGCGCTTTTCCTTTGAACCCAGAAACGCCTGGGCCAGGGCGTCCAGCAGAGTATTGTCGCCCACGCCCAACCGCATGGCGCCGGATGCCAGCCTTCCCAGGTAACGCCGCTCGCGGCCGCCTGCTGCGGAGAAAAGCGCCGCCAAAGTCTGGACCATGGTTTCCTGCGATCCTGAGCCGCTTGCGTGGGCAATTTTCTTGAGGGCCCGGTCCACATCCGCCACGGTCAGCGCGCCCTCAACCTTAAAAACCTCACTGTTGGGATTATCAACGTCTTTCACCAACGCTTCAGCCGCATCGCCCAGGTCGCCCGATGATCCGGCTTTCTTGGCGACCGCGTCAGCGTCCTTACCGCTGGCCAGGCTGATCGCCTCCTGGATCATGCTCTCGCCCATGCCCAGGGTCAGATCCCGGTAACCAGCCGCGATCTCCCCCAGGAGGTAATAGCAGACATGACCAATGTCATCCACTGGCGTTGCCTCAAACAGTCCGGCCAGAATCTCGATCATCTCCTTGCGCTTAGCGGTCGCCTCCAGGCGTTCCATCGCTTCAGCCACTTTTGAAAACTCCATCCTACCTCCCGTTTGCGCATGTGCTTATCCCTGTGGATATCTGTGACAACCAGCCTACCCCGAACCATGTTCCCCCTGGCGGTTGGGGCAGAAAACACCGCGCCGCCCCCCAACCCGGACCTGCTGGAGCTCAGCCCCGCATCTCGGACAGCGGCCGTCTTCATGACGGTGGGGGGTGAGCATGTCTTCCGGAAATTGGTTTGGTTCCGCCTGGCAGTCAATAGCCGTCTGCAGCACATCCTTCATCCTTTGAAACAACTTAACCCGATCGTCCTCATCCAGCTTGCTGATCCTGGTGCGCGGGTGAATCCCAGCTTGAAAGAGGATTTCATCGGAATACACGTTGCCAATCCCGCTGAGGGTTTCCTGGTCCATCAACAGGGACTTCATCATCATGCGCCGGCCCTCAACAGCTGTCTTGAATTGCGACAGGGTGATTTCCAAGGCATCCGGCCCCAGGCCTTTTTCTTCAATGAAGTCCGCCGCACTCTGGATCACTGCCAGTTCACCCAGCTTACGCATTGAATAATAAGCCAGCTGATACGCATTGGTGAAGTGGAACACAGCCCGGGTATATTCCGGCTCGTCCTCCCCATGCTTGTAATACTTCAAGCCGCCCGTCATGCCGAAGTGCAGCACAAGGGTTTTGCTGCTGGCGCCATTCAAAGCCGCGAAAAGCCACTTACCGTGCCGCCGGACGGACTCAAAGGAACAACCCAGCAGCGCTTCGTCAGGATCCTCAGATCCCCCCTGGACCTCAAGGCTGGTTTCTGCGCGCAGGTCAACAGCTTTGATCTCCTGGTGCAGCGCGGTGGATTGGAGATAACGCCGCATCACTTCCACATCAGGCAGTTCAGGCATTGCTTTCCTCCAGATTTAGCTTATTCGGCGCTGATCAATCCTTGTGTTGGTTCCAGGGTCATTTTCCGAAGGCATTCCCGTATCACAGGTGAGCCCTGGCAACCCTCCTGGGATTAACTGTATTTGAAGATGCCCTGTCATCAAGGAAATCCTGTGTCGAGATTGCATTAGGATGGTTTTAATCGGGTTGGAAAAGCTGTTGGGATGCGGGGTCTAGATGGCGAGGATTCAAAAGCCAGCGGTGCACATCTATTTCATTCTCACGATCCAAGGCTGATGAGGTTCGTGGGTCAAACAAGCCCACAGGCGCAGCCCAATGCAATCCAGGATGATTCTTTTTGAAGCCATGGATCCAGATCAGGCCAGTTGAAGCCGATTAACCTCAAGCTCTTTTCCATGAAAAAAATGATATACTGGTTGTATGAGCGCTCTGATCACCCTCAACTGCCCATCCTGCGGCGGGAAATTGCAGGTCGACCCGTCTTCTTCCACCCTGACCTGCAAGCACTGCGGCAACGAGCACTTCGTGCACCGCGACGGCACGTCGGTCAGGCTGGAGTCCTTTGCCCGCTGCCCCCGGTGCAGCCGCAATGACCGGGTGGAAAAAGTCTCTGCGATCTTGCGCAGCCACAAACAAGAGGTGACTTCCACCGAGCAGCGCACGGAGGTCTACGTGGACCCAAACGGCGTCCAGCACACCCGCACGCGGGAGATCCCCAAGACGATCACCCAGGTCACCGGGCTGGCCAGGGAATTAATCCCACCCGAAGAGCCCGACCCCCTTCCCAGACCCAGGCTGCGGCCAAAGCCCAGGATCAACCCGCCCCGAAGCGCCCGGAAGAGCCTCAAGATCATCCTGATCATCGCCGCCCTCCTGGCCGTGATCGCCTCCTGCCTCCTAACCCTGATCTCCTTTGGGATCATCTTTGAGCAGGGCACGCTGGATTCGCTGATCTGCGGCATCCCCTCGCTGATCGTCATGCTGGGCGGGATCGTGCTGTTTATCCTGGGCCTGATCATGAAACCGGTCGACAAAGAAAAAGCAGACCAGTGGGCGCGCGAAAAAGCGCGGGTTTTAAAAGCCTGGCAGGATGAGAACGAAGAGAAGATCCAGGACTGGGAAGCCGCCAACACCCAGCGCATGGATGATTACGCCGCGGCCATGGACAACTGGCACAACCTGTACTACTGCCACCGGGATGACTGCGTCTTCGTGCCGGGCAAGGGCACCTGCGCCCCGATTGAGAATCTTCAGCAGTATCTATACGAAGCCAATTCGCCTTAATTTTTGTGGGCAATGAAATAGAACAACACTTACATCAACAGCCTTTCTGCAAGCTTCCCCTCAGATTTCCGCCACAAGCAACCCTACACCCGGTACCACCGCGTGGGACTGGCGTTGGTATCCCGGTCAATGATCCCCTTCGCTTCCAAATCCAGCTGGACGGTTTTGACCCACCACATGGCCTTCTCACCCCCTGGCCAGAGGTCTTCTGGCAGGTAGGGCAGCACGGCCGCTCCCATTTCGGCCTGGGTCAGCCCCGGCCTGCCCACGGGCAGCGCTTTCAGCAGGGCCGTTTTCATCGCCAGGTATTGTTCGGCATTCACCCGGGAAGTCTTGCCAGGGTGATTGACGTTTTCTACTTCCACCATTTCTCGTTTCGCCATGAGAATCCTTTCAGTTTCAACCTGTAAACCGGCAGGCATTTCGCCTGCCGCTTAACCTATACCCGAAAACCTGGGGGATGGTCTTATAAGGGGCTACCGCATGGATTTCAATTGAATGTCAGGCCTGGGTACCCGGCCAATGCAGCACAGGGTGTGACGCCTGAACCGGCAGCTTCTCCGGCAGGGCGATCGCGCCCAGCCCGTCGCCGCCGCCAATCTCTATCCCCCGGCCGTGGTGCAGCGCCCACATGGTATAGGCCGCAGCGCAGGCATCCAGCATGTCCTTTCGCCGACCAGCAAAACCCTTGAGCACCAGGGGGATGGGCGGATGGTCCACCTCCTCCAGCATGCGGTAGGCGGCTGAGGGGAAGACCTCATAGGTTTCCGCCAGCCCTTCCAGCGCCGCAAACAAACGGTAGCCCAGCCGCATCCAGGGAGGTGAGTTGCTTGCCAGCCGGGTCCACTGCGGATTGCCCAACCCCAGGGCTTTGACAACCACCTCACAGTGCCGCCCATAGCCCCGCTCACGGCTCGTCTTACGGACCCACGCGCCTTTTTGCCAGTACCACTGGCGCGGCGCAGGAAGGCCCATCCGGGGCGCGTCAATGCCGACCGCCACCTTCCCGCTTGCCCGGCTTGCAAGGCTCTCAACCAGCAAAACCAGCGCCTGGCTGATCGCCTCAATCGTGTTCCCTGGGAGCACGCCAGAATCTACGTAGGCTAAATCCTGATCCAACGCATAATAGGTGCACGGCCGGCGGATTTGGACGTCGAGGCCGAGAAAAACGATCATTTGTTTTGAAAGCTTATCTGCATTATTCATTTCGGGTTTTCATTTTAGGGACTAACGCAAACCTAAAGCAAATTTAATAACTGACATGGTCTACCTCATTTATACCAGCTTGGGGAGTCTGCCTTCTTGTCAAGAGATCACCGCAACGTCCCCGCTGCGGTAAATACCGACGTCCTCGTTGGCGTGACCGAATTGAAGAAAAATTAATCTCGACCTACGCGCAGTCTACTGAAACAAAGCAAAACCCCCGAAACGCAGTGGCAGAGGCAGCCATACGTTCCGGGGGCACATTGTTCTTGCAAAATCTTTGTTTTATAAACTGACCATCTCAAACT
>CAZLEK010000105.1:0-8935 GCA_964558525.1 uncultured Candidatus Brevefilum sp. | reverse complement strand
CCTAATCACTAATACCCAATCCCTAATCACTAATACCCAATCCCTAATCATCCATCCCCAATCCCTAATCCCCATTCCCCAATCCCTAACTCCCACTCTCCATGCATTATAATAAACGCCATTGGTTTTTCTGGAGGTAACATGGATCAAAAACGCTTGAAGAAATTGACCAGCTTGATGGAAACCGCAGGCCTGTCCGGGATGGCTTTCAACCCAGGCCCTACCCTGACGTATCTGACCGGGATGCGCTTTCATTTGATGGAACGTCCCACCGTCTTGCTGATTTCGCAGGCTGGATCGGCTGCCATGATCCTGCCGGCATTGGAAAAGGGCAAACTGCCACAGGAATCGGCAGTGTTTAAGGCCTTTGCTTACAGCGATGACCCGGCCACCTGGCCCCTGGCATTCTCCAGGGCTGGGGAGTGGTTGAACTTTTCGGCAGGAGAGATCGGCGTGGAACCGACACGGCTGCGGTTTTTAGAACTGCAGCGCCTTCAATCGGCGCTGCCCGAAATGGTATTTGCTGATGCCAGCCAGGCTGTGGATGCGCTGCGCATGCAGAAAGATCCGGAGGAGATAGAAAACATGCGCCAGGCCGCCCAGATCGCCCAGGAGGCGATCCGCGCCACCCTGCGGAATGTACGGGAAGGGCTGACCGAGAAGCAGATTGCCAACCAGCTGATTATCCAGCTTTTAGAAGCAGGATCAGAACCCGAGCTGCCCTTCCCGCCGATCGTGGCGATCGGCCCTCACAGCGCCAATCCGCACGCCGTCCCAACGGATCGGCCCCTGAAGCCCGGCGATCTGCTGTTGGTGGATTGGGGGGCAACTTATGACGGTTATTATTCTGATATCACCCGAACCTTCACTTTTGGAGAAGTTGATCCCGAGCTGATAAAAATTGGAGAGGTTGTCCTGGAAGCCAACCAGGCTGGACGGGCGGCGGGCCGGCCGGGGGTGAAGGCTGGCGCGGTGGATCTGGCGGCTCGATCGATCATCTCCGCCGCGGGGTACAGCGACGCGTTTATTCACCGAACCGGTCACGGCCTGGGGATGGAAGCGCACGAAGCCCCCTACATCTTCGCTGGAAACGACCTGATCCTGGCCTCCGGCATGAGCTTCACCGTGGAACCGGGCATTTACCTGGAGGGCAAGGGCGGCGTGCGCATTGAGGATGATGTGGTGGTGATGGAGAAAGGTCTCGAATCCCTGACCGATTTTCCCCGCAAGGTGCAGTCGGTTGAAGAATTCGCAGGTTAAAAGCGCGGCGGCATGTCAAGAGATCTAAAAATCATTACGGCTGCGATGCTCGCCTGGGGGTTGGGAGAGGGGATCTTTTTGATTTTCCAGCCGCTGTATTTGCAGCAATTTGGGGCTGATCCGATCCTGATTGGCGCTGTCCTGGGCATCAATGGGCTGGTGAGTGCGGTCGTGCAGATCCCAGCGGGATACCTGGCGGATAAGATTGGCCGGCGTCCGGTCATCTGGTTTAATTTCATTACGGGTGTGGTGGCGGCCTGGTTGATGGCCCTGGCGCCGACATTGGGCGTCTTTGTGGCCGGGCTGCTGCTGTATGGTTTTACGATGTCCGTAATGGCGCCCCTGAATTCGTATGTGCAGGGCATTCGCGGCAAGTGGTCGGTTGGACGGGCAGTAAGTTTTGTCTCAGCAGCCTATAATTTTGGGGGGATCCTGGGCCCGGTCATTGGCGGTGTGGTGGGTGAGCTGGTCAACCTGCGCACAGCTTATTTTGTCTCCGGGGTTGTCTTTTCAATTTCTACAGCAATCGTGTTATTCGCCCGCAAACAGCCGGTGGCCCTGCCTGCAAAAATCACCGGGGATGGACATCTGTTCAGGAACAGGCGTTTCACAAGTATGCTGGTGTTGATCTTTCTGGTGATGTTCGCGGTCAGTCTGCCGCAGCCCTTGGCGCCAAACTTCCTCCAAAACCAACGCGGGCTTTCGCTCAGCAGGATTGGACAGCTGGGTTCATTGGGCGCGCTGGGAAGCGTCTTTTTAATGCTGGTTTTTGGCTCACTTCAATCGAGCCAGGCTTTGATGATTGGCCAGGCCGGGCTGATGCTGTTTGCCCTCCTGCTCTGGCAGGGACAGAGCCTGTTCTGGTACGGTCTGGCCTACCTGGCGATGGGCGGTTACCGGCTATGCCGGGCGATGACCGTTGCTTTGGTCAGGCCGGTTGTGCGCGCCCGCGAGGTGGGGCTGGCCTTTGGGGCCGTGGAAACCCTAAATGCGCTGGGATTCATGGCAGCCCCGGTTGTGGCCGGTTTCATCTATGAATGGCGGCCGCAGGCGATCTTCCCGGTAAGCCTGGCTGTTTTGAGCGTCACACTTATCCTGAGCATCGGTTTCCATCGCCGGCAGAAACAACCAGATCAACCGGATTCAGTTGAGGAGTCTGTGCATGAAGCTTAAGCTCGTCCGCCTAACCCTGGGCCCACTGCCCAATAATGTTTATTTACTTGGTGATCAGACAACGGGAAACGCGGTGGTGATTGACCCCAGTTTTGAAAGCCAGGCCGTGTTGGATCGTGCTGAGATGGAAGGCTGGGCGCTTAAAGCGATCTGGCTGACCCACGCGCATTTCGACCACATCGCCGGGGCCGGGGAAATCGCAAGGTTTTTTACACCCCCTCTGCCCATTGGCCTGCACCCAGAGGATGGGGGCTGGTATCAACGCGCCGGCGGCGCAGACCAGTTTGGGCTTACGATTCCGCAGCCGCCGGAGCCGGCCATCCGATTTGCGGATGGGATGAGCCTGCGTCTGGGTGAAAAAGGCCCCATCGCGGCGTCCGTGCGCCATGCCCCAGGCCACAGCCCCGGGCACGTGATGTTTTACTGCGAAGCTTTGGGGGCATTGTTGTGCGGGGATGTGATCTTCCGCCAGGGGATCGGCCGGACGGATCTGGCCGGAGGGGACATGCAAATCTTGCTGCGGACGATTCGCGAGGAGGTTCTTTCCTTGCCGGAGGAAACCCGGCTGCTGCCCGGTCATGGGCCTGAGAGCACGGTAGGGTACGAGAAAGACCACAACCCATTTCTTTAACGAAAAAGAGCTGCCAGGTTGGATTTGGCAGCTCTTTGATAGGATATTTTCGGGTTTTATTTTGCGTATTCCGTCGCCCGGCTTTCACGGATGACCGTGATGCGGATCTGTCCGGGATACTGCATGGTCTCCTCGATTTGTTGGGCGATGTTCTTGGCCATCCGGTTGGCTTCAACATCATCGACCTCATTGGGTTTGACGATGATCCGCACCTCACGGCCGGCCTGGATGGCAAAGCTGGTTTCCACACCCTTATAACTGTTGGCGATGTTTTCCAAGGCCCGCAGCCGTTTGATGTACTGCTCCAGGTCCTCCCGCCGGGCGCCGGGCCGGGCGCCGCTGATGGCATCGGCGGCTTCCACGATCACAGCTTCAACTGATTCCTGGTCGATCTCATGGTGGTGGGAAGCAATGATGTTGACCACCTTGGGGTTGACGCCATGCCGTTGGGCGAATTCTGCGCCAATTTGGGCATGGGTGCCTTCGGTGTTGTGGTCCATGGCTTTCCCCAGGTCGTGCAGCAGTGCACCGGCTTTGGCGATCTCCACGTTGGCCCCCAGTTCCGCAGCGATCACGCTGGCGATCTTGGCGGTCTCCACTGCATGCGCCAGCTGGTTCTGGCCGTAGGAGGTCCGGAATTTTAAGCGGCCCATCTTTTTAAGAATCTCATTGTGCAGACCCGCCACGCCGGCCTCATAAGCAGCTTCTTCACCGGCTTTGGCGATATCATCATTCATTTGTTCTTCTTCTTCTTTGACGATCTTCTCAATATTCGCCGGGTGGATGCGTCCATCGATCACGAGGCGGGATAGCGCCCGTCGGGCGATCTCCCTGCGGACCGAATCGAAGCAGGACACAGTCACCGCTTCGGGGGTGTCGTCTACGATCACATCCACGCCGGAGGTTTGTTCAAAGGCACGGATATTGCGGCCGTTGCGGCCCACAATCCGGCCTTTCATCTCCTCGTTCGGCAGGTTGACGATCGAGGTGGTCACTTCGGCCACCTTTTCTGAAGCCACCCGTTGGATGGCATCGGCGATCAATTCACGGGCCCGGTCGTTCCCTTTTTCCCGGGCTTCGCTTTCGATTTGGCGGATGATGCGCGCCATATCGGCCCGGGCTTCTTTCTCAGTCTCTGCCAGCAAAACCTCGCGTGCTTCATCTGTGGTCATTTGGGAGACTTTTTGCAATTCTTCCATGACATCTTCATAAAGACGGTCGATTTCGTTGCCCCGCTTATCAATGCTGGACTGGCGTTTGTTGAGGCGAACCTCGCGTTCCTCGTATTTTTCCAGGCGCAGGTCCAGCTCTTCACGGCGTTTTTGCAGGCGGTCATCCTCTTTGTTCAATTCAATACGGCGGCGGTTGAGTTCCTCTTCGGCTTTTTGGGTGATCTGCAGCGCCGTGTCCTTGGCCTCCAGTTCAATTTCCCGTGCTTTTTCGCGCGCCTCCCGGACGATGTGGTCTGCTTTTAAGTTTTGGGCTTTGCGTTTATTCTCGATGATGGTTTGTTTGATCAGAAAACCGATCAAACCGCCAATCAAGAGGGCCGCAAAGCTGATGGCGACAATAATTATTGGTTGCATTTAATTCACTCCATTTTCTCAGTATTCTTCGCGCGCTGCCCTTCAGGCGAACCGAATTCTTCCCAAAGCCGTTCCACGGTTGGCTTGACAATGCCATAGTGAAACCCACGCCGGCTCAAATACCCTCCGACTTTTTTGAGAAAATCGAATTGGCTCTCACGGCTGCATTTTCTGGCTTTCTTAATGCCGGCCTGGTAGGCCAATTCGTTCGGGTTGCCGCTGAATTGGTCCAGCGCACGATTGATTGTTTCATCTGCAACCCCTTTAAGCTTCAGCTCGTAGGCCAGCAGCCGGTTGCTGCGCGGCCGGAAGGCGTTCCGGTTTTCGATCCACTGGCGGGCAAAGTCAAAATCATCCAGCCAGTGTTTATCCTGCAATTTCTCCAGTGTGGCTTGGATCACTTCAGGCTCAAAGCCTTTTTCAGATAACCTTCGCCGGGTTTCCTCGATGGAACGAGGACGGTGCTGGATGAATTGGAGCGCTTTCTGGAAAGCCACTTCGTAGGTGTCTTCTTCGAGCAGTTTGTCGATTTCCGTCTCGGTCAGCTTGCGGCCGGGCGTCAGCCAGGCGGCCACAAACCTTGAGAGCCCAAAGGCAAATTCGCCGTCCAGATAAATGCTTACCCTCTGGTGATTGCGTTTTTGTGCTTTTATGGCAGTGATTTCTCTTGCCATGGACCCTTTCTTAAACCAAAGACAGCCGTCGTGATGCCTGTGGGGCTACGGCCATCGTATCAAAGAAGATCCCTATTGGCTTTGTGCTGGAGATGGATAGGTGTTAATCTGGGATGCTTAATCAAACCTAGAATAGAATCCCAGCGGTCTGGGTGATTTCTTTATGAATAAGCTCTGACCATTTCTATCCTGTACCAACGCTTTGACTCTCATCTTGACGATCGCGGCTGGATAAGATTGTTGATGTTATCCGGCGCTTCTCAATTCAAAGCTGATGTCAGTAATTAATTGCAATGCCAGCCAGGATGCCGGCGAAAAATTTTCGTACGGTTCTTTTGATATCTTGAACGCAGCCAATATTTCAGGCAGCAGATGAACAAATTTTCAATTTTCGAATAAGCCTGACGACTTATTTTACAAACTTAATTATACAATAAATTCGGTATTAATGAAGGCCTTTACCAACCTTTGCAATCTGTCAATTTAATCCCTGACATCAAGCGTTTCCTGAAGGGCAATCACAAGATCCCCACGAAAAGTTATGATTGAAATGCTTTTTAACCGCAGGGTGAGGGATGGCATTTCATCCCAACTTTCCGCTCTCGCCGACGAGGACGTCGGCGAAAACACGCCATCCTTAACTGCAATTGGTTCTATTGATTAAATTTTTACGCCGGAGCTAATTTTTTTCAATACCTCTAACTTTACGATTGCCCTGGAGTTTCCTGGATCTGATTTTGGATTATGAGCGGAGTCATGTTAAAATAAGTATTATGGAAACAAAATCGAACCATGAAAACAATGTTTATAAGCTCAGCGTCAGTTTGCGCCGTCATCAAAAGCAGCGCTTTTGGCAAATCCTGGCGCCGATCCTCCTGGGTGGGACGGCCACCCTGGCCGCAGCCGTGCTGATGGTGCTGACACTGACCGGCGCTGCATCTGGGGTCAACCTGTCACAAACGGCGGATATCTCTCTGATCTGGTTGATCCTGCCTGTGATGGTGTTTGGGGTCTTCATCACCGGGCTGCTTTTGGGGCTGACCTATGGACTGGCCCGGTTGTTGAATATTTTGCCTCAATACACATTTCTAATCCAGCAGTACGTAACCCTGATCGAGTCGAAAATTAAGCTCTGGACCCGGAAAGGTCTGGAGCCCATCATTTCAGTCAAGAGCATCAGCGCTGCGGTGGGCGTATTTTTTAAAGGCCTGTTTCCCGGCATAAAGGGATAGATCTGGGCAGAACAGATGTCTGGTCGGTTAGCTGTTCTGTAGATCGTGATTTCACCTTTGGTTTTCCACTAAAATTTCAAGAAGGGACGGAAGAAATGGATCAAAACACAAAAACAAAAACCCTGGTTATTGGCGCCGTGATTGGCGCTCTGGCCGGCGCGGCCTCAGCCTACTTATTGGTTAAACGAGCTGAGAGTGAAGATATGCAGCCGAAACTTTCACCGGGTGAGGGTGTTCAGCTTGGGCTGGGCGTGTTGGGATTAATGCGCCTGATCGCTGGGTTTGGTAAAGATTAAATCATCAAGAAACAGGCAGACCATTGTTTGAAATTGTTTTTTTAGGCACATCAGCCTCGGCGCCGTCAGTGCACCGAGGCCTATCTTCTTTATTGGTACAGCATGAAGAATTTCGGTTTTTGGTGGACTGCGGGGAAGGCACCCAACGCCAGATCCTCCGGGCGGGGGTTGGATTCAAGCGCCTCAATCAAATTTTGTTGACTCACGGCCACCTTGATCATATTTTAGGTTTGGGTGGGTTGGTCTCAACCTTTCTCCGCTGGGAGGTCATGGAAGAAATTGAGATCTATGGCACACGTCACACCCTGGATCGCGTTCACGATTTGATTTTTGGTGTGGTGCTGCGTGGTTTGCGCGGAAAACCACCCGTGACCTTGCATGAGATTACCCCGGGTACATTTTTCGAAGCGGACCGCTTCACCATTACTGCCTTCCCAGTTGATCACCGCGGCTCAAGTTCGCTGGGTTTTCGCTTTGAAGAGCGCAGCCGGCGGCCTTTTTTACCTGAAAAAGCCGAGGCATTGGATATTCCGCCGGGCCCCTGGCGCAGGGACCTGGTGGCGGGAAAAGAGGTCTGGCTGCCGGACGGCCGGAAGATCCAGCCTGACCAGGTCCTGGGGGAGGAGCGTCTGGGGACCTCGCTGGCAGTGGTCGGCGATACCGGGCATGCAGACAAGCTTATCCCCCATATTCAAAATGTGGATGCACTGGTGATTGAAGCGACCTATATCCAGGCAGAAGCCGACCTGGCAGACCGGTTTGACCATCTGACAGCAAGCCAGGCAGCAGAACTCGCCCAACAGGCAGGCATTGGGAAACTGTTCCTGACCCATCTTTCGAGACGTTACCGGGAAAGAGATGTGCAGGATGAAGCCCGGGCCGTGTTTCCGGACGTCCACGTTGCCCGTGATTTTGACCGCTTCCAGATCAAGCGTGAAGGGGATTGAATTTAATGAACCAGAAGATCCAATGGGAGTAAAACGATGACAGATAATCGGTTTTTAGATCGGTTGGCCGAGGGCCACGTGTTGGTCTCAGATGGCGCCACCGGGACCAACCTGCAGCAAAAAGGCCTGCCGGTTGGGGCTGCCGCAGAAGCCTGGGTGCTCGACAATCCCAACGCGATACAGGATTTGCATTCCGCTTTTATTGATGCGGGCGCGGATCTTCTCTTGACCTGCACCTTCGGTGGGACAAGGCTGCGGCTGTCGGCTTCAAGCCTTGAAGACCAGTTTGAAAAAATCAACCGCAGCGCGGTTGAACTTGCCCGCCAAGCCGCACAGGGGACTGCGGTATTGATCGCGGGATCGATTGGCCCCACCGGGCATATGCTGGCGCCTCTGGGGACGCTGGATGTGGAAGAAGCGGAGGAGAATTTCCGGGCGCAAGCCCGGCTGCTGATCGAAGGCGGGGTCGACCTGATTGTGATTGAAACCCAATTTGACCTGAGTGAAGCCCTGGCGGCCATCCGGGGCGTCAGGCGTTTGGATGCAGCCATCCCAGTGGTGTGTTCTTTCAGCTATGACCGCGGCACGCGCACCATGATGGGGGTTAAACCAGAGGATATGGCGGCCCAAATTGGCGCAGCGGCGGTGGACGTCCTGGGGATCAACTGCGGCCGAAGTTTAGATGAAAACCTGGCGGCCTTGGTCCAGCTCCAGGGCGCGACGGAGAAACCGATCTGGTTCAAACCCAACGCGGGTCTGCCGGAAACTGATGCTGAAGGCAAACCGGCCTATTCGGTTTCTCCAGAAGAGATGGGCGCGCTGGTTCCCGCCTGGATGGAAGCAGGCGCTCAGATCGTGGGGGGCTGCTGCGGCGCCAGCCCGGCACACCTGGCGGCGATTGCCAGGGCAGTAAAAGGGAATGGATGATGCTTCTTGCAGCTGTGAGAAGCTTGGAAATCTAAACGAAAACGCTGACCACCAAGGACACAAAAGAAAGAAATTTAACACCAAGGACACCAGGGTAAGATTTTTAACACCAAGGACACCAGGGTAAGATTTTTAACACCAAGGACACAAAGGAAAGATTTTTAACACCAAGGACACAAAGGAAAGATTTTTAACACCAAGGACACAAA
>CAZLEK010000104.1:0-8942 GCA_964558525.1 uncultured Candidatus Brevefilum sp. | reverse complement strand
CGTCTATATGAACTCTAACAATCATTCTGCAGTGGTATCAGCGAACATCAGGGCCGTCGCAAGCTCCCCACGAAAAGTCATGCTTGAAATTCTTTTTATCCGAAGGGTGATCGATGCTATCTCATCCCAACTTTCCGCTCTCGCCGACGTCCTCGTCGGCGAAAAAAGGCCATCCTTAAATACAAATTTCTCTACTGAAAAAGTATCTACGCCTTCCTTACGCATTTCCCCGCATCGAGGAGTTGCGGGGAGCCAATTTTTTCAGTGCCTCTAACCTTGCGATTGCCCTGGAGCGAACAATTGAGATTGCATCACGCGCTGGGATTGTGTTACAATCAGTTAACCATAACCAAACATCACGGCAGGAGTAGTAGACCATCCGCCAGCGAGCCGGGACCGCCCTGTGAAAGCCCGGCCGGCGTTGCGGAACGCCCTCAAGGTCGAACTCGCCTTGCCGTCCTCCCCTGAGGACAGATGGCGCCGGCCAAATCAAGATTAACCGGCGACGTCTACCGCCCGTTAGCGCGGCCCAAGCTGTCCGGTCATGGATGTGGACCGGGAAGCAGGGTGGTACCGCGGCGTGATCAACGTCGTCCCTGTATGGACGGCGTTGTTTTGTTTAAGATAGTGGATGGTGAGTGGTGTATAGTGAGCCGTGATTGGAAGTCTATTTGAAAGAATATGGGTAACTGCTCAGCCTGATAAATAATTTGGTAAAGAGTAAAAAAATATCCTATTGTAATATTGCGGATGCGCTCAAATGCCATTCACTGAGCCTGAGGTTTATGAAAAAGGAACCTGCGCAGGAAACAAATTAGCCGGCATAGTGAAGATGACGATTATTTTTAGCAGAAAACTCTTTTTCTTTGTGTCCTTCGTGTGTACTTCGTGTCCTTTGTGTTAATTTTTTGCCCAATGCCTGAGTAGACACGAATATGGAAAAAATAGCATTCAAACCCAATATGCAACAGGAGGGTGGTTCCGGGTCTCTTTGGATTGTAAAAACCGTCTGAAGCGCCCCAAACTGCTTATCTGAAAATCACCCTCGCCCCTGCGGTACAATCGTAACCGTTACTGACTTTGGTATGGATTAAAAAACAATTGGAGAAGAAAATGCCTGACCCGACAAGTATCCCCATCTATAAACCCGAAAAGATCGAACCCAAATGGCAGCAGCAGTGGGCGGCCGACGGCATCTACCACGCCGACATTGACTATGAAAAGCCCAAGTTCTACGCGCTGACCATGCTGCCCTACCCCTCCGGGGATCTGCACATCGGTCATTGGTACGCCATGACCCCTTCTGACGCCCGCGCCCGTTTCAAAATGATGCAGGGCTACAACGTCCTGTTCCCAATGGGGTTTGATGCCTTCGGCCTGCCGGCGGAAAACGCCGCCATCCAGCGGGGAATCCACCCCAAGGAATGGACCTTCCACAACATCGAAAACATGCGCCGGCAGCTCAAATCCATGGGCGCCATGTTCGACTGGCGCCGTGAGGCCATCTCAGCTGAACCCAAATATTACCGCTGGACGCAGTGGTTCTTTGTTCAGTTCTTCGAAAACAACCTGGCCTATCAAAAAGAAGC
Organism: uncultured Candidatus Brevefilum sp.; assembly: GCA_964558525.1. Lineage (GTDB taxonomy): Bacteria > Chloroflexota > Anaerolineae > Anaerolineales > Anaerolineaceae > Brevifilum. Next base: position 7,353 of record CAZLEK010000104.1, on the reverse strand, counting down.
CCCGGTGGACTTCTGCCCGCACTGCAACACCACCCTGGCGCGCGAGCAGGTCCAGGGCGAAGACCGCCACTGCGAACGCTGCGGGACCCCGGTGATCAAGAAAAACCTGAAGCAGTGGTTCTTCCGCACCACAGATTACGCCGAAGAACTGCTGGATTTCTCCGGCATGGACTGGCCCGAGCAGGTCCAAACCCTGCAAACCAACTGGATCAACCGCTCCGAAGGCGCCTCGGTGATCTTTAGAACCGAAGGCGGCCACGAAATTGAGGTCTTCACTACCCGGCCCGACACCCTGTGGGGCGCCACCTTCATGGTGCTGGCGCCCGAACACCCCCTGGTGGAAAAGGTCACCACCCCGGCCCAGGAGCAGGCCGTCGCCGCCTACCAGGCCCAGGCCGAACACATGGGAGATATTCAGCGGGAAGCAGCTGACCGGGAGAAAACCGGCGTTTTCACCGGCGGCTACGCGGTTAACCCGGTCAACGACCAAAAGATCCCCATCTGGATCGCCGATTACGTCTTGATGAGCTACGGCACCGGCGCCATCATGGCCGTCCCGGCCCATGACCAGCGCGACTTCGAATTTGCCCGCAAGTATGATCTGCCCATCAAAGTGGTCATCCAACCCCCAGGGGAGGAATCCCTGGACCCCGCCGAAATGGAAGCCGCTGTACCGGCAGCAGGAGCAATGGTCCATTCCGGCCCCCTGAGCGGCACCCCCGCTGAAGCGACCTTCGACCGGAGCGTGGCTTACCTGGAGGAAAAAGGGCTTGGCGAACGCTCGGTCAACTACCGCCTGCGCGATTGGCTGATCTCACGCCAGCGCTACTGGGGGGCGCCCATCCCGATCATCCATTGTCCTGAATGCGGCCCGGTGGCCGTCCCCGACGAAGACCTGCCAGTTGAACTGCCGGAAGATGTGGAATGGCTGCCCACAGGTGAAAGCCCCTTGAAGCTGCATCCCACCTGGCGTTTCACAGCATGCCCCCGGTGCGGCGGCGAGGCCGAACGTGAGACGGACACCATGGACACCTTCATGTGCTCCAGCTGGTACCATCTGCGCTACCTGAGCCCGGATGATGACCAATACCCCTTTGATCCCCAGGAATATGACTATTGGATGCCGGTGGACACCTACACCGGCGGGATCGAGCATGCCACCATGCACCTGATCTACACCCGCTTCTTCCATAAAGCCTGCCGAGACCTGGGGATCACCAAAGGCAAGGAGCCCATGCAGCAGCTGCGCAACCAGGGCATGGTCCTGGGGGAGGACAATGAAAAGATGTCCAAGAGCCGGGGCAACGTCATTTCCCCCGATGACCTGGTGGCGGCCTACGGCGCTGATACCGTGCGAGCCTATTTAATGTTCTTCGCCCGCTGGGAGCTGGGCGCGCCCTGGAACAGCAGCGGGATCGAGGGCTCAGTGCGCTGGCTGCGCAAGGTCTGGTATACCTTCCTGGAACCGGCTGAGGTGGCTGCTAATGCTGACCCCGACCTGCTGCGTGACTTGCGCCGCAAAGTCCACCAGACACTGGAAGCCGTCACCCGGGATTTCGAAACCTTCAATTTCAACACCATCGTCTCCGGTTTGATGGAGCTGCTGAACGAGATGACCAGCGCCAAGAACGCCGGCGCCTTTGGCGCACCGGCCTGGAAAGAAGCTGAGGATATCTACCTGCGCATGATGGCGCCCGTCTGCCCGCACATCGCCGAAGAATTATGGGCTCAGACGGGACGGGAGTATTCAATTCACACTCAGCCCTGGCCAGAGGTTGACCAGGCGGCGGCCAAAGAAGAGCAGATCACCCTGATCGTCCAGGTCAACGGCAAGCTGCGCGACCGGCTGACCTTACCTGCCAACATCACAGAGGATGCCGCCAGGCAGGCGGCCCTGGAGAGTGAAAATGTAGCGCCTTACCTGGAGGGTGGAAAACCCAAAAAGGTGATCTACGTGCCAGGCCGGTTGGTGAATATTGTCGTCTGATCTCAAAATCCGGTAAACTTAAATTTGAAAAAACTGACCGGGGATGCACCCAAACCCCCGGTCTTTTATTCTCTCACCAGGCAGCCTAAACCAAACCGGAGGTCCAATTTCAATGCAGTTTCAAAACCACAACTGGATGCAGATGGAAGCCTATCTCAAAAACGATCAACGGGTGATGCTTGTCTTAGGCGCCTGTGAGCAGCACGGCTACCTGAGCCTGCTGACGGACGTCCGGATCCCGATGACCCTGGCAAAAGCCGCCAGCCATCAGAGCGGCGTGCTGATCGCCCCGCCTTTGAACTTTGGGTGTTCACCCTATTTTCTCGACTATCCGGGGACGATCAGCCTCCGGCTGCAAACTTATCTAAATGTAGTTGAAGACATCCTGCGATCCCTGTACGAAACCGGTTTTCGCCAGATCTTGATCCTCAACGGGCACGGCGGCAACACCCCGGTTAAAACTTACCTGGCGGAACTATTGAACGAACTGTCCGACCTGGAAATCCGCTGGTACGCCTGGTGGACCACCCAAACGGTTGCAGACATCGCCAAAAAACACGGCCTTGAACCAGAACATGCCAATTGGCTGGAAGCTTTTGACTATAACCAGGTGGCTGAACTGCCGCAGGAGCCCAAACGGATCCCCCCACACAAGCCAAATATTCTGAACAAATCCCAAATGCGTGAGGAATTTAAAGACGGCTCTTTTGGAGGAGAATATCAGGCGGATCAGGCGGTGATGAATGAAATCTTTACCGCCTGCCTGGCGGACATCCTGGACCTGCTCAAATTCGAATAACGGTTTTAACAACCAGAGAAATCATCCCGAAAGCCCTCCTGCTTTCGGGATTTTCATTTAAAACCTGGCTTTCTAATTTTTTTCCATTTTTCAGGTGTTTTACGGGTAAAAAGTGGATTTTCAGGACACTGAATTGAACCTGCCAGGCCATAGCTAAATCGACTTCTCAAGAAGGGAGTTTCTTGAAGCCTCGCTTCAATGGTTAAACAAATCTCACATCGTATTCTGGAGTGAGACCTTTAGGTCGACTGAATTACGCTTGAAATGGATCATATCCAAACAAATGAACGTCCCCAAATTGGCGCATAGTATTAGGTGACATCTATCTCCGGTTGAAGGTTCAATCGCTCGGACTAACACTCACGCCCTTCGGGCTCAGTGCAGGGCCCTCACTCCGGAAGGGAGAATGAGCTAAAAAATCATTGTCTCAAGATCGTTTATGGTTCAATCGAGCCGCTTCGACCTAAGATCACAAGTAAAATCATTTCAAGGGCCCTATTTTGATAAGTTCAGGTGAGATTCGACTGATTATCGTAGCAACCCCAGAAAACCATCCCGAACCCCCCAGCTTTCAGGATTTTCATTTAAAATTAAAGACATCAACGATTAGTGGAGGCAAGCATGATCGAACTTCAGGCCTTACACGCCTTTATCCTGGCAGCCAAGGCGGCGTCCTATGTTGGGGACGGCCTGCCAGCCCTGCCCTGCCGTGAAAAATCCCACGACCTGGCCTTCTCCCGCGGTGTGTTCCAGTATCTGGACAGCTACTTTGGCGGGGAGGACTTTATCGGTCAGGAAGTGGTGTATGCTCACAACGAACCGGTCTGGGGGATGAATTATTACGGTGTTATTCTCAAGCCTGATTCGATCAGCGGCGCCGAGGCCGGCGCGATGATCAAAGCCAGCCTATCCAAGATGTATGCCGTCGGGCGTTTCCTGGGGGGCTGGGATCATGCGCAGGACGACCTGGTCTATCACGACACCTCGGAAGGCGAATGGGATCATTTCACCGGTTACGAGTGGATCGAACGTGATGGGCTCAAGGTCTATGAACTCTGCTACCACGGCGGGCTGATCCGCTAAGCAAGCAAACCCCATAAAAAACACACTCCCACCCCCCAAAAAAATGCGGGGATGTTTTTTTACACTGGTATTACAAATCCAACCCGCCGGAATGTTATAATCTGGATGAAAATCCAGATTCACTAAATATTGAGAGGTCATCATGACGTGTCAGGATCATCACAAGCAGGTTGTCGTGGCAGAAAACGCGCCCCAGGCGATCGGCCCTTACTCCGCCGGCGTCTCTGACGGCTGCCATGTTTTCACCGCCGGCCAGTTAGGCATTGACCCAAAAACCGGCCAGCTGGTTGAAGGCGGCATTCAGGCCCAAACGCGCCAGGCGCTGACCAACCTTGCAGCCGTGTTGGAAGCCGCCGGAAGCAGCCTTGAGAATGTCCTTAAAACCACGGTCTTCCTGCGTGACATTAACGAATTCAGCCAGATGAATGAGGTCTACGGCGCTTTCTTCACAGAGCAGTATCCCGCCCGTTCCGCCTTTCAGGTGGCAGCCCTACCCCTCGGCGCGGCTGTGGAGATCGAAGCGGTTGCCCTGGTTTCCAGCGAATAAGCCCGACCGCAGATCAACATGGAAAACCTGAGTGTTTTGATCGTCGACGACGAACCCAACATCGTCCAACTGGCCAAGCTGTACCTGGAACGCGACAACTTCCAGGTGGATTCTGTTGGGGATGGCTTGCAGGCCCTGGAGGCCATTCAAAGCCATCAGCCCGACCTGGTCGTCCTGGATGTGATGCTCCCCAGGCTGGACGGGTTCGAGATCTGCCGCCGCCTCAGGGCAGCCGGCAGCCAGGTGCCGATCATCATGGTCACCGCCCGTGATGAGGACATTGACAAGATCCTGGGTTTGGAACTCGGTGCGGATGATTACCTCACCAAACCTTTCAATCCCCGTGAGCTGGTGGCGCGGGTGCGCGCTGTTTTGCGGCGAGGGATTTCGGAGCCGACGGATCACCCTTCCCCAATCCAGATCGCAGACCTCGAGATCGATCTCCCCGGCCGGGAGGTCAGGCTAAAGGGCCAAACCGTGGACTTACGCACCCAGGAATTCGAAGTCCTCAGGGTCCTCGCAGAAAATAAAGGGATTGTTTTAAGCCGTGACCAGCTGCTGAACAAAGCCTGGGGCTATGACTTCTACGGCCAGACCCGGACCGTGGATGTGCATATCGCCCAAATTCGGCGCAAACTGGCTCAGAGCCAGGTGAAGATCGAAACAGTCACCGGGATCGGTTACAAACTGGTGGGTTAATGATTAACTCGCTGCGCTCCCGCCTGTGGCTTTCTTATGCTATCCTGATCGCGCTGGTCTTATGCCTGATCGGGGGAGCGATTGCCGTGGTGGTCTACCGGAACAATATTCCCCTCCAGCAGGCCGCCCTCAAACTGCAGTCCTTGCGCGCCAACGCCCTTCCCCGGCTCTTCGGCATCAGGGACCTCGATCCAGCAGCTCTCCAGGCCGTACTGGACCGCAACCTTGACCCGCTCCGGGGCCGGATCGTGATCCTGACGAACCAGGGCAAGGTCATGGCCGATTCCTTCGCGGAGGAAGATAGCAGCCTGCCTGCCTTTGGCGATGCGCCCCTCAAGACAGAAGTGGGGGGGTTGCCAGGATTTTATCGCGATGCACAGGGGCGCGGCTGGTATTACATCATTGACGAGATCGGTCAAAACCGCCTGGTCTTCTTTGCTGTCAACCGCCCCAGGCTGCCCCTGCTCTCAATTTTTCGAGATCAGTATTTGCGACCGCTGGTGTGGGCGGGATTGATCGCCCTGCCGACATCAGTCATCTTCTCGCTGATCCTTTCACGCTGGATCAGCCAGCCGCTCAAACGCATCAGCCAGGAAGCCGGCCAGGTGGCCAAAGGAGGCGCCCGCCCGATCCCGCCTGAGGGGCCAGAAGAGGTCCGCCAGCTCGCCCTGGCATTCAATAAGATGACTCGCCAGGTGCAGGACTCCCAGCAATCCCAAAAGGACTTTGTGGCCAATGTCTCCCACGATTTAAAAACCCCGCTAACCTCCATCCAGGGCTTTGCCCAGGCGATCCTCGACGGGACAATTCAAACCGAAGCGCAGCGCCAGCAGGCGGCAGAAGTGATCCAAACCGAAGCTGGGCGCATGGACCGGCTGGTGACCGACCTGCTCACCCTGGCAAAAATGGACGCAGGAACGGCAGCCTTTGAGATGCAGGACTTTGATCTCACCAACCTGGTGGAAGCGGCAGCCCGGAAATTCTCCCCGCTGATTGAGAAAGCTGGCATCCATTTGGAGACATCCTTGCCAGAAACAGCCGTTAAAATCAAAGGGGATCCCGACCGGCTGATGCAGGTGCTCGACAACCTGCTCTCCAATGCAATCAAGTTCACCCCGGCAGGAGGAAAAGTCACCCTTTTCTGCCAGGCAGACGAAGAAATTGCATCCATTCACATCATGGACACCGGCCCGGGTATCCCGCCAGAGGAGCAGGCGCGCATTTTTGAGCGCTTTTACCAGGTAGACAAAGCCAGAACGGGCGGGGGCGCACGGGGCTATGGCCTGGGATTGGCGATCAGCAAACAAATCGTTGAAACCCACCAAGGGACCCTCTCGTTATCAAGCCAGGCTGGGGAGGGAGGGCATTTTGTGGTAAAACTACCTCTACAAACATGACGTTACAACAAAGCAAGCCAACCACCACATCAGTCATTGTCCCCTGCTACAATGAACGTCCCACGATCCACCTGCTGCTGGATGCCCTCTATGCGCAAACCTTTCCAACCTCTGCCATGGAAGTGGTCATCGCAGACGGCGGCTCTACCGATGGCACCCAGGCGGCCATCCACCAGTGGCACGCAGACCATCCGGAACTGGTGGTGAGATTGGTTGAAAACCCAAATAAAACGATCCCGTCGGCCTTGAACACCGCCATTAAAGCCGCTCAAGGTGACATCATCATCCGGCTGGATGCGCACTCCGAGCCGCACCATGAATACATCCAGCGGGTGGTCACCGCGCTGAGTGAAAAACGCGGCGACAACGTCGGGGGGGTCTGGGATATCCGCCCCGGCAGCGACCATTGGATCGCCCGCAGTATTGCTGCCGCCGCCGGCCATCCGATCGGCGTGGGCGACGCCCGCTATCGCTACAGCGACCAGCCTGCTTATGTGGATACGGTGCCCTTTGGCGCTTTCAACCGCAAACTGCTGGATAAGGTGGGGTTATTTGACGAAACCTTGCTGACCAATGAGGATTACGAGTTCAATACACGCGTCCGTCAGCAGGGGGGCAGGATCTGGCTGGATCCGCAGATCCGTTCGATATATTACGCCCGGTCTACTTTGCCCGCCCTGGCCCGGCAGTATTGGCGCTACGGTTTCTGGAAGTGGCAGATGCTGCGCCGCTACCCTGCAACCCTGCGCTGGCGGCAGGCGCTGCCGCCCATGTTTGTGTCCGCCCTGATCCTGCTGACCCTCCTGGCGCCCTTCTTCAGTCTGGCGCGTTGGACCCTGGC
>CAZLEK010000103.1:0-9024 GCA_964558525.1 uncultured Candidatus Brevefilum sp. | reverse complement strand
GAAGGCGGGGCGGTTGGTCAGACGGTCGACTTCATGTGGGGGACAACGGCTGCCAATGAAACCGGCGCCTGGGCCAGCGGCACCAATGCGAATTTAGACCTGACCTTCACCACCACCGCGCCGCCCGTCATGCCCGCCAGTTACTTCGGCACGGTCAAGATCAACGGTGAAAACGCCCCGGCCGGCACGCTGATCAAAGCATCCATCAACGGCATCACCTATGCCGTCTCGCCGGTCGTCCTGCACCTGGGCGAGGCGGTTTACGCCCTCAATGTCCCGGGGGATGATCCCGGCACTCCGGGAATCCTGGAGGGCGGCGTGGATGGGGACTCGGTCCAGTTCTTTATTGGGGAAGGCCAGGCCGACCAAACAGGGACCTGGGCCAGCAAAAGCAACACTGAGATCAACCTGACGGGGTCCGCGCCGAAGATCGAAATCCTGTATCACTTCCCGATCTTTTATCGATAAAGAACCATCTGACTTGGAAGACGAAACCAGACCACATTTACCCCTGACCCTCAGCAATCTCTCTTCAAAACAGCTGAGGTTCAGGGGCTTTTTCGCTTGTAAATCCAAGCGGCAAGCCAAGCTATGCATTGAATCAAAATGAAAGGTTTTACGGTAATGGAGGGTGATGAAAAACAAGACGTGTAAGGTAAAAACACACCGAAATCAACGATTATCAACACCCTCAAAAACGCGAATTGACACCGCTCCCAGTTCGCGGTAAACTTTTAGCTCGGGAACAAACCAGCCGCAAACCTCACTTACGTGACGAAAAATGGATCGACAAGATGAACCATCATCTTTTGATGCCTTAATACCTCCTGCCGGCAGGCCCCTGCACGCGGCCCCAGCAGGACGAACCATGAGGATCCACTGGATTCAGGAGAGGAAGTTCTGTGTCAAAAAATAAGTATTACGATCTCAATTTGAGCAAAACCCTGACGAAAAAACGCCTGGCGGGGCTGCTGCGCATGATGAAGGGCTATCACTGGCTGTATATCGGCGCCACGGTGGCCCTGGCCGTTGCCACGATCTCCCGCACCGGCATCTACCTGGTCCTGCGCCGCTTTGTGGACGATGTGATCCTGGGCGGGCAGTACGGCAGCACCCTGGTGGTGGTGATCCTGACCTTCATCGGTTTGGCCCTGCTGCAGGGCGGCTTTTCTTTTGTCTCCGGCTGGCTGGCCTCCAAGACGGCCGAGAGCACCACCCGCCGGCTGCGCAACTACCTGTTCGACCACCTGCAGCGCCTGCCCTACGCCTACCACGCCGAAGCCAAGACCGGCGACCTGATCGCCCGGTCCACCTCGGATGTGGACGCGATCAACCGCTTCTACAGCGAGCAGGCGATCGGCATCGGCCGGATCCTGCTGATGTTCATCGTCAATTTTGTCGCCATCCTGCAGCTCAACACCCGCCTGGCCCTGATCTCGGTGGTCGCCGTGCCAATCATCATCGGCGTATCGATCTTCTTTTTCAGCAAGGTCTCCAAGGCCTACGAGGAATACCAGGAGCAGGAGGCCACCCTGAGCGCTCGCCTGCAGGAGAACCTGACCGGCATCCGCGTGGTCAAGGCCTTCGCCCGGCAGGGGTATGAGAGCTATAAGTTCGACCAGGAGAACTGGCAGAAGTTCCGCCTGGGCAAGAAGCTGCTCTCGATCCACTCCCTGTTCTGGCCGGTGTCCGATATCATCTGCGGCGCGCAGATGCTGACGGCCTTCTTTGTGGGCGCGATCATGGCCCTCAACGGCACGATCAGCGTGGGCACCTATTTGGCCTTCGTCTCCCTGGTGATCTGGATCATCTGGCCGATGCGCGGCCTGGGGCGGCTGATCGTGCAGACCTCCACGGGTATGGTCTCTTACAGCCGCGTGGCGGAGATCCTGAAGCAGGAGCGCGAACCCCTGCTGGCAGGCGAGATCCACCCGGAAGGCAATGTGGACGGCGAGATCATCTTCGACCATGTCTATTTTGAGTACGAGGAGGACAACCCGGTCCTCAAGGAGATCAACTTCACCTGCCGTCCCGGGGACGTGATCGCCCTGCTGGGCTCCACCGGCTCTGGCAAGACGACCCTGGTGAACCTGCTGCCCCGCTTTTACGACGCCGATGGCGGCACGATCACGCTGGACGGCGTAGACATCACAAAATACCCACGTCAATACCTGCGATCGCAAATTGGGATCGTTGAGCAGGAGCCCTTCCTGTTCTCGCGCTCGATCGGAGAGAACATCACCTACGGCGTGCACCGCAAGGTCAGCCAGGAGGAGATCGTCCAGGCTGCCCGGTTCGCCGCCATCCACGAGGTGATCGAAGCATTCCCCAAGGGCTACGACACCCTGGTGGGCGAACGCGGCGTGACCCTCTCCGGCGGCCAGAAGCAGCGCGTGGCCATCGCCCGGGCCCTGCTCAAGAACCCGCGCATCCTGATCCTGGACGACTCAACCTCGAGTGTCGACACGGAAACCGAGGCCCAGATCCGCCAGGCCCTGGAGCGCCTGATGAAGAACCGCACGACCTTCATCATCGCCCACCGCATCCAAAGCGTGATGGACGCCGACCTAATTTTGGTGTTCGACAAGGGTGAGATCGTCCAACAAGGCCAACATCAAGACCTGATGGGCCAGAGCGGCATGTATCGCGAGATCTTCGACATCCAGACCCGCATTGAAGTGGAATTAGAAAAGGAAATCTCAAGTGTCAATGGTTAATGAACTCAACGAAAAAGACTACGGCAAATTAACAGGCCATATCTTTCAGCGCCTATTGGGCCTGCTCAAGCCGCACTGGAAATGGGTGCTGGGCTTCCTGCTCTGCATCGCAGCGGTGTCAAGCATCGATTCGTACACCACCTTCCTGAGCAAACGGATCATCGATGAGGGCATCATCGCTGGCAGCCGGGAAGCGATCGTCCGCACCGTGCTGCTCTACGGCAGCCTGATCCTGGTGCAGGCGGCCTCGGTGTTTGGCTTCATTTACCTGGTGGGGGTGCTGGCGGAACGGGTGCGCTATGACCTGCGCAAGCGGATGTTCAACCACCTGCAGCAGCTCTCATTGGGATATTTCAGCCAGACCCCGGTGGGCTGGATCATGGCCCGCCTGACCTCGGATACGGAGCGCCTTTCCGATTTAATGACCTGGGGCATCCTGGATATCACCTGGGCAGTGATCAACATCACCACGGCGGCCATCTTCATGTTCATCATCAACGCCAACCTGGCATTGATCGTGGTGATCATGCTGCCGGTGTTGATCGTGGTAGCTTTCCGCTTCCGCACCCAGATCCTGTATCACTACCGCCGCTCGCGTAAGATGAACTCCAAGATCACCGGCGCTTTTAATGAAGGCATCACCGGTGTACGGGTGATCAAAGCCCTTTCCCGCGAGGATGACAACCTGGAGGAGTTCTCCGAGCTGACCGATGGGATGTACGAAGCCAGCTTCAAGGCCGCCTGGCTCTCAGCGTTGTTCCTGCCCACCGTGCAGGTGATCAGCGCCATCGGCCTGGGCGTGGTGCTGTGGCGGGGCGGCATGCAGGTGCAGATCGGCAACATGACCGTGGGCGGCATCCAGGCCTTCGTGTCTTACATCACTTTTATTATGTGGCCAATCCAGGATATGGCCCGGGTTTACGCCCAGATGCAGAACGCGGTGGCCTCCGCTGAACGCATCTTCGGCCTGATCGACACGGAACCGGATGTCAAGAACCGCGTTAAGACCGTGGACACCGAAACAATCGAGGGCGACATCCGCTTTGAGAACGTGCATTTTTACTATGAAGAGGACGACCCGGTCATCAAAGGCCTAAACTTCCAGGTAGATTCGGGTGAAATGGTCGCCCTGGTCGGCCCTACCGGCGGCGGCAAGACAACCATCGTGAACCTCCTGTGCCGCTTCTACGAGCCCACCCGGGGGACGATCTACTTCCACGGCGTGGATTACCAGGATATGAAGCTGCAGGACATCCAATCCCGGATTGGCATGGTGCTCCAGACCCCACACCTCTTTTCGGGGTCGATCCGCGACAACATCCGCTACGGCCGGTTGAACGCCAGCGATGAGGAGATCGAAGCAGCGGCTAAACTGGCGGGAGCGCACGATTTCATCACCCAGTTTGACCAGGGGTACGAACAGGACGTCGGCGAGGGCGGCAACCTGCTCTCCGTCGGCCAGAAGCAGCTGATCAGCATCGCCCGGGCAATTCTGGCGGAGCCGGAGTTGTTCATCATGGATGAGGCCACCAGTTCTGTCGATACCTTGACGGAAGCGCTGATCCAGCGCGGCATGGACCGGCTGATGGAAGGGCGGACCAGCTTTGTGATCGCCCACCGGTTGTCCACGATCAAACGCGCCGATAAGATCCTGGTGATCGAAGACGGCCAGATCGAAGAAATGGGCACCCACAGCGAGTTGATCCGCAAGAAAGGGAAATACTATAATCTCTACACCCAGCAGTTCCGGCAGGAGCTGGAAGCGCAGTATGATATCTTTAACAAACCAGAGGCGGTTGAAGCGGAATAGCGCCTCAACTGGAGGATGCCAGAGAAACACTAAAGAGGAACCATGCACATCACGAGAAAATCAAACCTGCCAGAATTGATCGTAAACCCCCACGGCGAAGACATCCAGGAGATCCTGGGCGTGCAGGCCGGCGGGGTTGAGTCCCACAGCCTTGCCCGGGTGACGATTGCCCCAGGCAAGAGCTCGCAGCCGCACTTCCATAAGGAATCCGAGGAATCGTATTGGATCCTCTCAGGGGCGGCGGAAATGGTGGTTGACGCCGACCGCTTCACGCTCCAACCGGGCGAAGCGGTGCTGATCGAACCCTATGAAGTGCACCAAATCTTCAACCCAGGCCGAGGGGATCTGGTGTTCCTGGCGGTTTGCGTCCCCGCCTGGCAGGCGGAGGACTCTTTTGATGCTGAGGTGGGTTCCCCGGCATGAAGCTGGCTGTTAATTATTCTGCGCCCTTGCGCCGACTGCTTGAAGAAGGGGCTGTCCAGGTGGATTTGATCAAGTGTCCCGACTGGGAGGGGATGATCGCCGAAGCCGAACAACTGGGAGACGTTACCCTACATTACGATCTGAAAGCGGGGTTGGGAGCCACCTTCAAGGTTGATTTTAAGCGGATCAAAACGCTTAAATCGCGTACGAAAACCCCACACGTCAACACCCACCTGGTGGCGCCTGAGGGCTTTGACCCGGAGGACACCCAGGCGCTCGCCAGGATCAAGCAGCTCTGGCGGGATGAGATCAACCTGATGGTTCGGCAGCTTGGGTCTCAATCCGTGGTACTGGAGCAGTTCCCCTATACCGATGCCACCCCCCACATCCTGACGGCCGCCGACAGCGGCGTCTTTTCACAGGTGATCCAGGATACCGGCTGCCAGCTGCTGCTCGACCTGGCCCACGCCAGCATCACCGCGCAATCCCTCGGGATTGATGTACAAGATTATCTCAAGCCGCTGCCCATGGACCGCCTGGCGGAACTGCACGTCACAGGGGTTCGACCACACAATGGGGTTCTCACCGATCACTTCGAAATGACGCCAGAAGATTGGGCTCTATTGGATTGGGCATTGGGAGAAATCCGTGCTGGCCGCTGGCGGGAGCCGGAAATCGTCGCCTTTGAATACGGCGGCGTTGGGGCGCCCTTCGTCTGGCGGACGGAATACGGCTTGCTTAGGGATCAAATTCCTAAGCTATACGAAAGGGTGCATGCTGACTGAGAGGTTCAACAGGCATCACACGTCCAGGCGATAGCCCCGCCTGGCCAGGTGGTAGGCCAGGTCGGCCATGCGGCTTTCCGCGGCGGCGCGATCGAGCTGCCCCCGATGCACCAACCCCGCCAGCCACAGCGCCGACATCCGCCGCCAAAGGTCATGCCGGGCCGGGATCGACAAAAAGGCAGACGTGTCATCGTTAAAGCCCACCGTGTTTTCAAAGCCCGCCGTTTCGATCACATTCTCAAAATAACGTAGCATGCCGTTCGGGCTGTCATGGAACCACCAGGGCGGCCCCAATTTAATGGTTGGATAAGCCCCGGCCAGCGGCGCCAGCTCTCGGGCGTAGCTGCTTTCATCCAGGGTAAAGAGGATGATCCGCAAGCCGGGCGCCAGACCGTAGGCATCGAGTAGCGGCTTGAGGTTGCGCGTCCATTCAACCCGAAGTGGTATGTCAAAACCTTTATCCGGCCCATAGGCTTGATAGATCCTCGGGCTGTGATTCCGGCAGGGACCCGCCCTCAGCTGCATTACCAGCCCGTCGGCCAGGCTCATGCGGGCCATCTCAAGGATCATGTGCCCGATGAAGCGTTGGGTTTCCTCAGGGTTGGCTTCACCCCGCAAGCCCCTCTGAAATACACTCTCGGCTTCTCGATCGCTCAGCCGGCCAGTGAAGGGCGTTTCTACCGAATGGTCCGTCGCCACTGCCCCCGCGGCGATGAACTGCTCCCGGCGCTCCTGCAGCGCCAGTAAATAACGCTTGAAAGAGGTAATCTCCCGCCCCAGAATCTCTCCCAAAGCGTGAATGCGTTTAGCCCACCCAGGCAGGCCGATCTGGATCAGCTTATCGGCTCGGAAGGTCGGCCGGATGTCCCCCGCCCATTTGCTGGCCTGGATCGCCTCGTGGATGGCCAGCGATTCTTCGGGAGCATCCGTGGTGCAAAGCGTCTCAAGATTAAACTGCCTGTAAAGATGGCGCGGTGAAAAGGCTTGATGGTCCAGGGCGCCCTGGATTTCCACAAACAGATCTTCAGCGTTTTGGGCGGTTGGCTTTTCATCGATCCCAAAAACCATGGCAAGTTCGTTTTGAATCCACAAGCCGGTCGGGGTCCCATCAAATAGGGAAAAATGTTCACAAAAGACCCGCCAGACAGCCAGAGGATCGTAACCAGGGTCCACCTCCTCCTGGGGAAAAACACCCAACTTTTCATAAGAGACCCCCTGGGAGATGAGCATCCGTAACACATAATGGTCGGGGGTGATGAACAGCGCCGCAGGATCCTTGAATTTCGTCTCCGGCCCAAGGAAGACTCCCGGGTCTACATGCCCGTGAGGGCAGATCAGGGGCAGGTCGCTGGCCGACTCAAACAGGGCCCGGGCCGTCCTGTGTTCAGGATTGTCAAGATCGAAGAGGGTGATTTTCGGTGGGTGCATAATTGTCCAATCAATTTTCAGTTTATGCGAAGGGGATCGGGGAGACAAAAATATTGGCCGCCAAACGCAATCCTAATATTAGCGTGGTTTGGTCCACCAGAATGTGAATGGTTTCATTGAACGGCAGAACCGCAACCACTTCAACCGCGGCGCCAGGCATAAGGCCGTGGGTCTCGAGGAAAGCCAGGCTTTCATACTGATCCTCCAGGTTCTCATGAATCCTTTGGACCACCACCCGCCCACCTGGTTGGACCTCGGAAAGCGGGACCCAACGGCTGACAGCCGCTTCATGGCCCGGGAGCGGGTTGCCGTGCGGGCAGACGCGGGGGTCTTCCATCTCGGATTGAAGCCGTTCCTCAACCTCGGCGGAGAGGGTGTGCTCGATCTGGTGGGCCTCACGATGCAGCTCCGAGAGGGGCAGTTTCAGCACCCGGGAAAGCATCCATTCAGTAAGCATGTGACGGCGGATCACGCTCATGGCCATCTTCAGGCCGCGTGCCGTCAGGGTGATCTCACGGTCCGCATTCATCTTGATCCAGCCATCACGCTGCATGCGTTTCAGATTGGCGGCCACCGTTGGCTGGGAAACATCTAAAGATTCCGCCAGCCGGGCGCCAATGACGCGTTCGCCGTCCCGGGCGAGGGTATAGATCACCCCCAGGGTGTCCTCAACGGTTGGGCTCGGTCGGGTCGCTTCTGACATGGGTTCTTTCTAGAACGAATGCTTGTTAAACTATTTTAACATCCCCCAGCCTTCGGTCAAGCGCAAAACGACTTCATTGTTAACCTTTTACAAAATACGAAAAGGATATTCAAATATCTTGATTTTAAAGGTAAAATTACGTAACTAATATGAAAGGATAAAAAATGGCCACTTTAGGACAGAAGTTACGAGAATTAAGGCACCAAAAAGGTTATAAACTCAATGAAGTCGCGGAAGGGGCTGATCTTTCCATCTCATTTATCTCCCTGATCGAACGCGATAAAGCATCCATCTCCGTCGAGAACCTGAACAAATTAGCAAACTTTTACAATGTCCGCCTGTTCCAGATTTTCCAGGACATTGAGGAGGAGGATGCTTATATTGTTCGAGATGGACAAATGGCGGAATGGGACAAATTCGGATCCCCTGCAGAACCCACACTGTTCCTGCTCTCACCAGAGGACAACCTCTCCTTCAAAGCCATTCTTGCCCGCATCCCCCCGGCTTCACAACATGAGAGCATTCAACTCCAAAAAGGCGAGACCTTCATCCTTGTCAAAGAAGGGCAGCTGGAGATCGAGATCCCGAATAAAAAACCTGTCCATCTCAATGAAGGCGACAGCGCTCACCTGACCAGTTTTAAAGGCACCCTGCTCAAGAATAACAACCCCGAGAAACCGGTCAAGCTGCTGATCGTCGCCTCCGCCACCACACAGCACCTGGACAAACAGGGCAACATGCTCACCTACCTCGAAATCACCAGTTAGGGCAGCACAGGTTTCGCTGAGCATAACAATAAAATAAATCGGGATCAGGGTCTGGTTCAAGTACGCTTGACCTGATCCCGAGGTGATCATTTAATAAAACACCGCCGGATCTGGAAGGGACTACTCAAGCTTCCGATTAATTCACCTGGTGGAGCAGGGCAATCGCAAGATCCCCACGTTAAGTTATGATTGAGATTCTTTTTATCGAAGGGTGATCGGTGGTATCATCATCCCACCTTTCCGCTCTCGCCGACGTCCTCGTAGGCGAAAAAACACCCGCTTTAAATGCAAATTTCTCTAATGAATCAACATTTACGCCTTCCTTACTCATTTCCCCCTGAGTTTATCAAATTAGTGTCCTGAAAAAATTGTAATTCGGGTCTATAGGCAG
>CAZLEK010000102.1:7628-9129 GCA_964558525.1 uncultured Candidatus Brevefilum sp. | reverse complement strand
ATGCTGCACTCGGCGATTAAACAGTTTTTGAACGATGTGGATTGGGGCGAGCTGGACTACCTGATCGTGGACCTGCCCCCCGGGACGGGCGATGTGCAGCTCTCCCTGGTGCAGACGGTGCCCCTCAGCGGCGGGGTGATCGTCACCATGCCGCAGAAAGTTTCCTTTGATGACGCCGCCCGGGCGGTTTCGATGTTCAAGAAGATGGAAGTGCCCGTCCTGGGCGTCATCGAGAACATGAGCTACCTGGAAATGGAAGACGGCAGCCTGCGGCGCATCTTTGGCCAGGGCGGCGGCGAGCAGCTGGCCGGGATGGCCGGCGCGCCCTTGCTGGGCAGCATCCCGATTGATGAAAATATCCGCTCAGGCGGGGACGAAGGCGCGCCCGTGGTCGTGACGGACCCCGACTCCCCCGGGGCGGAAGCGCTCTCGAAGCTGGCTCAATCGGTGGCGGCCCGCATGAGCATGGAAATCAGGGGTTGATCCCTTAGGACAGTGTGAGCCTATGACTCAAAGCTTTGTGATCGGCGTTCAATTTGAAGAGGTGGGGAAGCATTATTATTTTGATGCTTCCCGCTACCCGGATTTGGAACCCGGCGACCCGGTGGTGGTGCGCACCAGCCGGGGCCTGCAGCTGGCGCATATCTCCCAGGTGGGGATTGATGCAGCAGACCTGGACCTGCGCTCGTTTAAATCCGTGGAACGCCCGGCCACGCCTCAGGACCTGGTCACCCGTAAGGCCTTGAGTCTCAAGGAACAGGCGCTGACAGACCAGATCCGCGAGCACCTCAACCAGAACAACCTCAGCGGCGTGAAGATCGTTTCGGTGGAATACTCCCTGGATGGCAACCGGGTCTTCATCCTGCTCAACAGCGAACAATCGGTTAACTACAATATCAAACGGCTGCATAACGACATCCAAAAGATGCTTAAAGATGTTCACCTGGAACTGCGGCAGATCGGCCCGCGGGATACGGCCAAGCTGATCCGCGGCATGGGCGCCTGCGGGCTGGAAAACCGCTGCTGTTCGAAATTTCTGACGGAGTTCTCCTCGATTTCGATCCGCATGGCGAAAACCCAGGATATCTCGCTGACCCCTTCTGAGATCACGGGCATGTGCGGCCGGCTGCGCTGCTGCTTGATGTACGAGTATGACCAGTACGTTGAGGCCATCAAAACCCTGCCCAAACGCAAGCGCAAGGTCATCACCCCCATGGGGGAGGGCCGGGTGATCCAGATCCTGCCCCTGCGGCAGGCGGTGATCGTCGATTTACCTGAAATCGGTCCGCGCCAGTTCACGAAGGAGCAGCTGGATCGGGCGGAAAGAATTGCCCGGGGCGAGGAGGTCGAACCGGTGTCCACTGAAGCCTCCCAGCCAGATGTCGTTGTCAGCCGTGCTGAAGATCAAGAGGTTGATCGAGACCCAAAGTCCTCGAAAAACTCGAAAAGCCGCCGTTCTTCAAGGAATAAAGGCCGGGGACGGCGTTCCCGCCGATCTAAC
>CAZLEK010000102.1:0-7528 GCA_964558525.1 uncultured Candidatus Brevefilum sp. | reverse complement strand
CTTCCAGCATCAAAGGATCATTGAAACATGGAAATGCAAGAAGGTTGGGAAGGACAAAAAGACATCCTGGTCGTCCTGGCGCATCCGGACGACCCGGAATTTTTTTTAGGGGCGAGCATCGCCCGCTGGATCAAGGCCGGTCACCGGGTGCGGTACGTGCTGCTGACCAGGGGGGACAAAGGCGCCAATGACGAGTCCCTGACGGGCGAGGATGTGGCCCAAATCCGCCTGGAAGAACAGGCCAAGGCCGCGGCGTCCCTGGGCGTGCTTTCCGTGGATTACCTGGACTATCAAGACGGCTACCTGATCCCCGACCTGGAAATGCGCAGGAAAGTTGTCAGGGCGATCCGCAAGCACCGGCCCCAGATTTTGGTCACCTGTGACCCGGGCAATTTGTTCCCCAGCCAGCAGTACATCAACCATCCCGATCACCGCTATGCCGGGCAGGTCGTGATCGACGCGGTCTTCCCGGCCGCGGGCAACCGCTTCTTTTTCCCGGAGCTGCTGGAAGAAGGGCTCGAGCCCCACGAGGTCGAGGAGGTCTGGATGAGCCTGACCAACGAACCGGATGTGACCCTGGATGTGACCGACCATTGGGATGATAAAATCACCGCGCTGAAAGAACACGCCTCGCAAATTGGCGATCCGGATGCCTTTGAAAAACGCATGCTGGGCCGCATTCAGCAGGCCGAAGCGCTTGATTTCAAATATGAAGAACGCTTCCGCGTGATTAAGTTCAGGAGGAAAACCGAATGACCTTGTTAAAAGAAGCCCTGGCGATGATGGATGAAACGGTGGCCCTGCGGCGGGATATTCACCGCCACCCGGAATTGGGTTTTGAAGAAAAACGCACCGCCGGGATCGTGGCCGAACACCTGCGGGACCTGGGCCTGGCGGTGACCACCGGGATCGCTGAAACCGGGGTGGTGGGCCTGCTGCGCGGCCAATCCGACTCGCCGGTGATCCTGCTGCGGTTTGACATGGATGCCCTGCCGATCCTGGAGGAGACGGGGGCGGCGTATGCCTCTGAGACCCCGGGGGTGATGCACGCCTGCGGGCATGACAGCCATGTGGCGGTGGGCTTGAGCGTGGCCAAACTCCTGGCAGCCCATCGGGATGAACTGCCCGGCGCCATCAAGTTTGTCTTCCAGCCGGCTGAAGAAGGCGGCGGCGGCGCGGAACGGATGGTGGCCGCCGGCGTGCTTGAAAACCCGAGGCCGGACGCTTCCATGGGGGTGCACGTCTGGAATGAGAAGCCGGTGGGCTGGTATGCGCTCAACCCGGGCCCGATGATGGCCGGCGCGGAGATCTTCTCGGTGAAGATCACCGGCAAGGGCGGCCACGGCGCAGCCCCCCATAAATCCGTGGACCCGATCGTGGCGGCCGCGCAAATCATCACCGCGCTGCAGACGATCCCTTCACGCAGCCTCAACCCGCTGGACAGCGCGGTGGTGTCTGTGTGCAAAGTTGACGCCGGCACGGCTTTTAATATCATCCCCCAGGAGGCGATCCTTTCGGGGACCATTCGCACCTTTAAGCCCGATGTCAACCAGACGGTCAGGGAGCGGTTTGAGACGATCGTTCACAAGTCCGCGGAAGCCATGGGGTGCCGGGCAGAAATTTCGATTGAGCGGGTCACCTTGCCGGTGGCCAACGACCCGGATCTGACAGCCATCATGACGGATGTGGTGAAGGGGATTGATCCAGAGGCCAAGATTGACACCTCCCATCAAACCATGGGCTCTGAGGACTTTTCTTTTATGATGGATGACATCCCCGGCTGCTTTGTGATGGTGGGCTCGGCCAATCCCGACAAGGGTTTGGATTACGGCCATCACCATCCGAAATTCGACATTGATGAAAGCTGCCTGCCCTACGCTGCGGCAGTCCTTTCTGAAGGTGTGCTTGAAATCCTGCGGCAAAAAACTGGATCCAACTAAACAACCATCCCTTTGTTTCATGGTTGGCAATGATCCCTGTCAACCACGGGCAAACATGCGGATTTAATCATACGCTCACGACTCATCCTGGGGGTGAAGGATCCATTTCGGCTCTCACAACAGATTGTCCGAATTTCCGGTATACTCCTCATTAAACGGCGAGGGTGATTTGCTGCAGCCTCACGTCATTGGTATGCAGAAATTTTCACAACACTAGCGCTGGAAAGTATCCATTTTGGCCAAGGTCAACACTGGCGTGATGGGAGGTCATTGGATGAGATTTGACAACAAAATCCGTTTAGATAACGCCAGGGTGGCAGGCATCCAAACCCTACTGTTCAGTTTCCTGTATGCTTTTATGAGCTGGCTGTTTTTCGTCACCAAACCTTCCTTTATGGATCTCCTGAACTTTGCAGAAAAAATAGGTGTGCTGTTCACCACCGGGTTGAGCATCGCTTTGCTTGGGCTTTTCTTCTTGGGAATCCTTCTGGTGCTTGATTTTTCCTTTTCCAAAGGATTGCCGCCTTTTCCGAAATTCCTCTATGCGCTCCCAGCCGGGTTTTTAGCCAGCAGTTTGGCCCTGATTTTGCTGGATAACTTTACCTACACGGTTTTGGGTGTGGGGGTGGTCACTGCAAAAAACCTTTTACGCCTGTTGTACGCCATCGGATTCATGAGTGGGCTGGTTGTGGCGGTTTTTAAGTTTTCCCGACAAAAATCGGAACCACCAGACAGGGCAATCCATATTTCAGGCCTGGTTAGTTTGGGGATTCTGATCACTGGCATCCTTACCGCTGGATTAATGTATCGGCCGTTGAATGAGGAAATCACGGAGACACTGGTTGAAGACAGTGCAATGGAAAAGCCAAACATCCTATTGATCAGCAACGATGGATTGAATGCTGAAAATTTGTCGGTTTATGGTTACGAACGTGAAACCACGCCCTTCATGGAAGAACTAGCCCAATCCGCTTTGCTGATGCGCAATAACTTCGCCAATGCCAATGTGTCGACGGGTTCGGAAGCGTCGCTACTGACTGGAAAAAATCCATTTGAATTACGCGTTCTCTATCCTCCTAACACCCTGCAGGAACAGGATATGTATGAACATTTACCGGGCCTGCTTAAACAAGCTGGATACCGAACAATTTCATTGGGCGTCCCGCATTTTGTGGACATGAATGTGATCAATTTCAAAAACGCCTTTGATTCGGTCAACTGCCAGCCGAATCAACCGCATCCGGTCCTTCATCAAGCATCCCAGCTTGGGTTCAGCAACACGGCATATTTTTTAACGACGATCAGTGAACGGCTGATGGCTCGGCTGAAACACATCTTTTTCATCGAGGAGATGGAGAATCCGTACGCCGAACTGACGAATAACGCACCGATCGAAGGACCGCTTGGTGAGGACAGGGTGTTCAATTGCCTTTCTGAGGAAATCAACCAAGCACAACAAGCAGAACAGCCCTTTTTCGCCCACATTCACCTGGTCAGCACCCATGGCAAAGTTTTTAACCCGGCCATTCGCCATTTTTCCGCGGGGCAGGAGCAAAATGAGGATTGGATGACGGATTTTTATGACGACGCCATCTTAAGCTTCGATTTCCAGATTCGAGAATTGGTCACTGACTTGCAGAATCAAGAATTGTTTGAAGAAACGATCTTCGTGCTGTACAGTGACCATGGTTCCCAGTGGACGATCAAAGATCGCACACCCTTGATGATCCGCTTTCCCGGCGGCGCGCATGCCGGGGAGGTCAGCGAAAGCACTCAAAACATGGATATTGCCCCGACGCTTGTGGATTATCTGGATCTCGAAAAGCCAGACTGGATGCAGGGCGACTCGTTGATCGAAACCCTGGACCCGGCTCGATTAATTTATGCTGCTGAAATTAAATTTGACTTCTTTGCAGGAGGCAGGATCCTGCCAGACCGAATTCAGCCCCCTTTCTTCCAGTTTGGCAAGCTCAATGTTGTGCAGTGTCATATGTTCTACCAAATCGACCTGCAAAATACATCTATGAGCGTGGCGGAAATTGAGAATCATCACAATCGCTGCCCAAATTCTATGTTAGCCTCTGAAGAAACTGTGTGGGAACGAACAGAAAAGATGCTGCGTGAGTTTGACTATGAGGTGCCACAGGGGTGGGGGAATCATTGATCTTAAGCGAACACTTTTCCCCCTGGCGACCAATGAACACCGGGGTTAAAATCCAGGGCAATCGCAAGATCCCCACGTAAAGTTATGATTGAAATTCTTTTTATCTGAAGGGTGATCGATGGTATCTCATCCCAACTTTCCGCTCTCGCCGACGTCCTCGTCGGCGAAAAAACGCCAGCTTTTAATGCAAATTTCTCTATTGAAATCATATTTACACCTTCTTTACGCATTTCCCCACAAAGTCCTCGTTGTGGGGAGCTTATTTTTTCAATTCCTCTTACTTTGCGATCACCCTGGGTTTAAATGTTAAGCACTCAGAGCCACACACTCAATCGGAACCGCAAAATTCTGATGGATTGCGATCTTCAACTTCATTTAGGCCCGCCCAGAAGGATTTTCACTCGTGACCAAAAGCACTCTTTTGGAATACCTGGTTTTCCCAGTTAGTGGTTGTGAAGAGACTTTTCTTTCAGACGAAATTAAATAGAAAGCAGGAGCACGCCAGGCATATTCCAAGTCGAGCCTGGCGAGGATCCTCCGGGTCTCGGTTTGTCTGATCAGGCTGAGGTCTTCTCCGTTCAAGAGATGAAAGAAACCTAAAGAGGCCATTGTGACGATCGGATAGGCCGGCCCTCTGTGTCGATAAAATTAAGACAACTGCCTGCAATAATGACGAAGGATTGAACAAATAGGCGCCCCAGGGCTGGAGGGAGACCCAAGTGATGGTGTATTAATCGAGCTCATCGACACTGCTTCGATGTGATGGTTATCAGGAATTTTGTGTAGATCACCTGAGGCCTATTCTTAGGATCGGAAGAAATATTTTGGAACCAGATTGCTTTAGCGCGCGGTGGTATACTTCCACAAGTATTTATCGGAAATTTCAGACGCCTGTCAACCAGGTGGTCAGCAAAAAAAATTTTGAGGTGGTAATCCTTGGCGCAACCCCATAGAAGAACCGTTGAAGTCAAACATTTGTCCATGGCAAAGATACTCAGTACCTGGCTGCCCCTGGTGGGTTCCTGGATGATGATGAGCATTGAGCTCCCCACGATCAACGCCATTATTGCCCGGCTGGCCAATCCGGAGGTCAACCTGGCCGCCTACGGCGGGGTGGTTTTCCCGATCGCGCTGACGATCGAAGCGCCGGTGATCATGCTGCTGGCGGCTTCGACCGCCCTCAGCCGGGACTGGCGCTCTTACCAGCGGCTCAAGAAGATCACCCTGGTGATGGGCGGTGTGCTGGCGGGTGTTCATGTCCTGGTGGCCCTGACGCCGATGTATGATTTTATCGTCAACGTTCTGCTGGGCGCGCCGGAAGCGGTGGTCGAACCGGCGCGGATGGGCCTGCTGCTGCTTTCCCCCTGGACGCTGGGGATCGCCTACCGCCGCTTTCAGCAGGGGGCGATGATCCGCTTTGGCCATTCTCATATGGTTGGCGAAACGACCTTGGTGCGGTTGGTGACGGTGACCATCGTCCTGACGGTTGGGATGATCGTGAAAACCATCCCAGGCGCGACCCTGGCAGGGCTGGCCCAGGGCCTGGGGGTCAGTTTTGAGGCCATCTATGCCGGCCTGCGAATCCGCGGGATGCGAGGGGAGATCCGGCAAGCGCCGCCGGCTGAGAAGCCGCTGACGCTGAAAAGGTTCACCTCTTTCTACCTGCCCCTGGCGCTGACCTCTTCATTGTGGCTTTTGTGGCAGCCTTTGATCAGCGCGACGGTCTCCCGAATGCCCGAACCGCTTGAATCCCTGGCGGTTTGGTCGGTTGTGACCGGGCTGCTGTTCGTGTTCCGCAGTCCGGGCGTGGCTTTTAACGAAGCTGTGGTGGCCTTGCTGGAAGCCCCAAGGTCTTTTATTGTTCTACGAAAATTTGCCCGTTTGGCCTCCCTGATCACCCTGGGGGCGGCCTTAGGGATCGTGCTGACCCCGCTCTCACGCCTTTGGTTTACCTATGTAGCCAACCTGGAAGCGGATATCATTCCCGTGGCGATGAATGCGCTGGCGATCGGTGTGCCTTTAACGGTGATCAGCATTTATATCAGTTATTATCAGGGGATCATTGTCAATCAGGAGAAGACCGGACCGGTCGCTGAGGCCGTGGTGTTGTTTTTGATCGTATTGAGCGCCATTTTGATCATGGGCGTGGTGACCGAAGCCTATAAAGGCGTTTATGTCGCCTCAGCTGCTTACACTGCGGCCCACCTGGCGCAGGCAGTGTGGTTGGTGGTGCGCAGCCGAAAGCAGCGGCAATCGCTAGGCGTTGAATCGGTCTGACCCTTGATTTTGTTTCAGGATTCCCGGCCCAATAAATTTCCGGATAGTTCAAACAGCGCTTCGGCTGCCGCATTTTCGGGCTGCTGGGAAGGGAACAGGGACTCCAGGGCTTTGAAAGCATCCTGGGTGAATGCGCCTGCTTTGTGACTGACGTATTGCTTTGCGCCGCAGGCTTCCAGGAGGTTTGAGAGGTGGTTTAGCTGGTCTTCAGTGATTGCGCCTTGAGACCAGGTTTCTCGGAATTCACCACAATTTTCCAATCCAAACAGCACAGGCAGGGTCTTCTTCTTTGATATCAGATCGCTGGCGATGGATTTGCCGGTGATTTCCGGATCCCCCCAGATGCCGAGGAAGTCATCCTGGACTTGAAAGGCCAGGCCCAGATTTCTGCCGAAGTTATCAAGCTGCTCAATTTCGCGGTCTGACCGCCCAGAAATGATGCCGCCCAGGGACGCTGCAAAGGCGATCAGCGCGGCGGTTTTCCCCTGGATCATTTCCAGGTAAGTCTCGATGGCGACCTGGGGCTGTTTCTCAAAGGCGATGTCCAGGTGCTGTCCCTGAGTCAGCTGCAGACAGGTGCGGTTGAAGCCTCGAGCGGCGTGAAGGGCAAGCCGCGGAGGGAGGGTGGATGCCAGATCCAGCAATGCCAGCTGGGCGATGCTGAAGAGGGCGTCTCCGGCGTTGATCGCCTGGGCCTGCCCCCAGCGCATCCAGAGGGTCTCTCGCCCGTGGCGGGTGGGTGAGCGGTCTTCAATATCGTCGTGGATCAAGGTGAAGTTGTGCAGAAACTCAACGGCTGTCGCCGCCGGCATGGCAGACTGCAGCTCTCCGCCCAGAGCCTGAGTGCACAGCAGGGTGATCAGGGGGCGCAGGCGTTTGCCATGGCCCAAATTGTCGCGCCATCCCATGTGGTAAGCCAGCATGTCTTTGAGGGTCTGGCTTTGACCAAATGATTGTGATTCAAGGAAAGCTTTGAGGGAGTCTTCTAACTGGGGCAGGACGGTTTTTTGATATTCGGCGAAGGTCATACGGTCTGGTTCTCAACGGTTTTGGTCAATTTAGCAGCGGTCAGATCGCTCAAGGTCCGTGCGCCGCTGGCGAACATGGCGATGCGGATCTGGTCGGCGATCATGGCCATTGTTTGGCG